>CAITGX010000119.1 GCA_903892045.1 uncultured Planctomycetota bacterium
CCCATGTCGAAGGCGAAGATCGTCGCGCGACCTTCGCGCTCTGCGGTCAGCGAGACGTTGGCCGCCGGAGAGCCATCGGGCCCGAGCACGCGGCCGCGGATGGTGCCCGCGGGCAGCTCGAGGTCGAGGCGGTGCTCGGGAACCTCGGGGATCGACTCCTGGAACTCGGTCGAGTCCGGATCACCGAGGCGCGCGCCGACGATGATCGAGTAGTCGCCCGCGGAGTCGAGCACCATCGAGTAGCTGCCGTCCGGCGCGATCTTGGCCGTCTTCATCGACGAGAGCATCGTGTTGCCGTCGGCGAAGGCCATCACGAGGCCCTTCTCGAGGCCGCGCTCGCCCTGCAGCACGCGCCCGCTGAGCCGCACCGGGTTGGCCGGCGGGGCGCCGAGCACGACGCGCGTGGTCTGGCCGTCGACGATCTCGACCGGCGTCATCTTGAGCTGCGACATCATGCCCGCGACGTCGAACTCGCCATCGGAGCCCGCGGCGTTGGCCAGCGAGTTCATGCGCGGCATGGCCATGACGTTGTACTTGCCCGGCGCGATGCGCTCGGCGACGAAGTGCCCGTTGGCGTCCGACTTGGTGTTGCCGCCCATGTCGCCGCCGCCCGGCCCGAAGTTGCCGACCATGATCTGGCGATCGGGGTCGGGGCGACCGGTCGAGTCGTAGATGTCGCCCTCGAGGCGACCGCCCATGCGCAGGTTGAGCGTGATGTCGCGCGCGCCGAGCACGGGGTCGACCGTGACCTCGAGCTCGAGGCTGGGGGCCCACGCGTCGCTCGTCGCGGTGAGCGCGGCGTTGCCGGGCGGGACATCCGCGATGGTGAAGCGACCTTCGGAGTCCGTCGTCGCGCTCTTGCCGCCCATGCGACCGAACATGCCGCGGCCGCTCTCCTGCGTGTGCGTCACCTTCGCGCCCGCGACGGGCGTGCCCGTCGGCGCGAGCACGACTCCGGTGACCTCGCACGTGCGCGCGAGGCGGAACTCGAGCACGTCGGCGGACGGGGCCTGTGCGCGGCGCGCCTCGGAGCGCGAGAAGCCCTCGGCCTCGGCGCGCAGGTCGTAGCTGCCCGGCTCGACGTAGACGGTGAAGGTGCCGTCCGTGCGACCGCTGAAGCTCTTGGCCTCGCCGTCCTGTCGGAACATGGCGGCGAAGTCGCCGCCCATCGGGCCGCCGCGTCCGCTGTTCGAGCTGCCCGCGGTCGCCACGCTGACGCGGAAGGTCTCGAGCGGCTTGCCGGCGGCGTCGAGCACCACGCCGCGGATCGGCAGCGGCGCCTCGAGCACCAGCTCCAGCGGCGTCGCCGCGCCGACGGGGCCAGCCTTGGCGCGCCACTCGGCCGGGAAGCCCTCGATGGGCTTGCCTTGGGAGGCTGTCACCAGCACCGAGCTCGCCGCGATGCCCGAGCACGAGAAGCGCCCCTGCTCGTCGGTCTTCACGCGCTCGGCCTCGCCGGCCATGGCGCGCATGGCGCCGCGGAAGCCGCCGCGCATGGCGTTGCGCATCGACTGCTGGGAGTCAGCCTGCTGCGCGGGCGCGATCTGCACCGTGGCCCCGGCGACCGGCGAGCGGTCGGGCCACAGCACCACGCCGCTCACGGTGTTGCCCGCGCCGAGCGCGAGCACCACGTTCTCGACGAGGTCGCCTTCGGCGAGCTCGAGCTTCTCGCGCAGCGCATCGACATGCCCATCGAGCATGGCCGTGATGTCCGGCTTGCCCGGCGTGATGCCCGCGAGGTCGAAGCTGCCGTCGGCGCCGGTGGTCTGGGTGCGGCCGAGAGCGCCGCGCATCCAGTCCATGCCGCCGCCGCCACCGCCGCTCGCGCGCACTTGCGCACCCTTCGCGGGCGAGCCGTCGGGCAGCGTGACGATGCCGCGCACACGCGCTCCCGCGGCCAGCGAGTAGGTCTTCTGCACGTGCTCGCCGTCGCGCGCGGTCAGCTCGGCGTCGATCACGGGCACCATGACCTGCGGGTCGATGGTGAGGAAGTAGTTGAGCCCGCCGCGCAGGCCGCCCGCGGAGAAGGAGAGGTCGGGCGCGAGCTTCGTGCGCAGCGAGTGGTTGCCGCCGCCCATCGACCAGCCGACGAGCACGACCTCGATGTCGGCGAGCGCCGCGGGATCGAAGCCCTGGGGCAGGCGCGCGGGCAGCACGACGTTGCCCGTGAGCCAGCCGCCGAGCTTGGGCTCGAGCGTCACGGGTGCGGCCTGGGCCGGCTCCTTCACCTCGATCGACTTCTGCAGGTAGCAGTAGCGCGCGCGCAGCTCGAGCACGCCGCCGACGGAGTCCTTCGCGAAGCGCGCCACGTACCCGCCGCGGCCGTCGGGCTCGCAGGGGAGGGAGAGCGCGCGCTCGTCCTTCGGCGCGGGGGTGCGGTCGCCGGAGAAGGCGCGGAACATCTGGCCCATGTCGACGGCCGACGGGTTCCAGTTCGACGCGGCGCGGCGGGCGGCGGACTCGTCGCCGTAGGCGGAGAGCGGGAAGCTCGTGGCCACGAGCTCGATCAGCTCGTCCGTGGGCACTCCCGCGGGCAAGAGCAGGCTGACGGGCACCAAGTGGGCGTCGGCGAGCAGGCTCGCCTCGCGCTCGGCCCGCGCGTCGGTCTCGGCGACGTCGGAGCGCTTCTCCGAAGCCGTCACGTCCGGCGCGGCCGCGGACAGCTCGCCCGGCGCCGCCACGGCGGTGTCGGGCGTCGCGGCGGCGGCCTCGGCCACCGATTCCTCGGGCTGGAGCGGATCGCGGCGCGTCCAGAGCACGGCTCCGACGGCGAGCAGGATGAGCGGAATCGACCCGAGGAGCAGTTTTCGCTGGTTCATGGCTGGAGCAGGGGCGGCGTGGGCGCCGCGGCGGGCGGGGGGAGCCCTCTCGGCAAGCCCCGTGCCCGGCCCGACAGGATAGGGTCCCCGCGGGCGGACGCGGCGTGTCCGAACCCTGCACTACGCAGGCGATGGGGTCGGTGGTTGCAGGAGCGGGGGCCGGAAACGGGCTCGGCCCGCCGCGCCGCCAAGGGCGCGTCGGGCCGAGAGGGTGTTTTGCTGGCGCTGCTGCTGCGGGGGCGGGCGGCTAGGCCCAGACCACGAGGTCCGAGAAGCCGTCGTCGATGCCCTTGCCGGGGTGGGCGCGCACGCGCAGGCCGTAGGCGAAGTTGCCCGAGCGAGCGAGGGTGTGGGTGCCGGCGAAGACTTGCACGCGGCCCTCCGGGGCGCCCTCGGCCGAGAGGCGCACCGCGATCGGATTGCGCAGCTCGCCGGGTTGCTTGGAGTGGCCGAGCACGAGCTCGACGTTGACGTCCGCCGGCGCGAGCCCGGCGAGGTCGACCTTGACGCGCGCCTCGACCGTGTCGCCGACGCGCAGACCGCCCAAGTCGGAGACCTGCGCCTCGCGGATCGTGACTTCATGGAAGGCCTTGCGCAGCCGGATGCGCGAGGCGGCGATGTCGCGCGCGGCGGCAAAACGCTCGCGCACGAGCTCCGCCGAGGCGAGCGCCATGGGCGCGTAGGCGCGGTCGCGATACTCGCCGACCATGCGATCGGTGTTGAACTCCGCGGGCAGCGTGGCGAGCGAGCGCAGCGCGCGCTCGAGCCAGCGGCGCGGCACGTTGCCGCCGTCGCGCTCGAAGAACAGCGGCACGAGCTCGCGCTCGACCAAGTCGACGATGCTGCGCCCGTCGGTCTCGTCCTGCAGCGCCGGGTTCGGCCACACGCGCTCCTCGCCGACGGTCCAGCCGTTCTGGCCGTCGAAGCCCTCGATCCACCAGCCGTCGGCGATCGAGAGGTTCAAGCCGCCGTTGGCCGCCACCTTCATGCCCGAGGTTCCGCTCGCCTCGAGCGTGCGCACCGGGTTGTTGAGCCACACGTCGACGCCCTGCACGAGCGCGCGCGCGAGCTCGATGTCGTAGTCCTCGAGGAAGAAGATCTTCCCGGCGAACTCGGGGCGGCGCGTGTACTCGACCACGCGGCGCAGGATCTTCTGGCCCTCGCCGTCGCGCGGGTGCGCCTTGCCGGCGAAGAAGATGCGCACCGGGCGACGCTCGTCGGAGACCAGCGCCTTGAGGCGCTCGAGGTCGCGGAACATGAGGTCGGCGCGCTTGTAGGGCGCGAAGCGACGCGCGAAGCCGATCAGCAGCGCGTCGGGCGTGAGGCCCGAGAGCACGGTCTGCATCAGGGCCGGGCTGTCGTGGCGCTCGAGGAACGAGCGCTCGATGTTGACGCGCGCGGGGTCGAGCAGGCGCTGGCGCAGCGCCGTGCGCACGGCCCACAGCGTCGCGGGCTCGAGCTTGCGGGCCTGCTCGCGCACGTCGGCGCCGCACACAGGATTCGCTCCGCCGCCGCACAGGCGCTGGATTTCGGGGTGCATCCACGAGGAGAGGTGCACGCCGTTGGTGACCGAAGTCACGGGCAGCTCGGTGCGCAGGAGCCGCGGCCAGAAGGCGCGCAGCAGGTCCTTCGAGACCTCGCCGTGCAGCTTGCTGACGCCGTTGACGAAGCCGGCGAAGCTCATCGCCAGGTAGGTCATGTTGAAGCTGGCGCGATCGTCGGGGGTCGTGCCGAGCGCCATGAAGCGCTCCCACGTGACGCCGAGCCAGCTGTCGATGTCGCTGAAGTAGCGCCGCATCAGGTCCTCGCCGAAGCGGTCGTGGCCGGCGGGGACGGGCGTGTGGGTGGTGAAGACCGTGGTCGAGCGCACGACCTCGCGCGCTTCCTCGAACGTCAGTCCGTGCTCGCGGATCAGGCGCGCGGTGCGCGAGAGCACCAGGAACGCCGCGTGTCCCTCGTTGATGTGGAACACGCCGGGCGAGAGGCCCATGGCGCCGAGCATCTTCACGCCGCCGCGGCCGAGCACGAGCTCCTGACGCAGGCGCTGCTCGTGATCGCCGCCGTAGAGCTGCTGCGTGATGCTGCGGTCCTCGGGGCGGTTCTTGTCGAAGTCGGCGTCGAGCAGGTACAGGTCGACGCGACCGACGCGCGCGCGCCAGGCGCGCAGGTGGAGCGTGGCGGAGGGCAGCGGCAGCTGCACCTCGAGCTGCTTGCCGTCGGCGTCGCGCACGAGCTCGAGCGCGAGGTTGCGCGGGTCGTTGTCGGCTTCCAGCGCGAGCTGGTCGCCCTCGGCGCTGATCTTCTGGCGCAGGTAGCCCGCGCGGTAGAAGAGGCCCACGCCGATCAGCGGCAGGCCGAGGTCGCTGGCGGACTTCAGGTGGTCGCCGGCGAGGATGCCCAAGCCCCCCGAGTAGACCTTGAGCGACTCGTGGATGCCGAACTCGGCGCAGAAGTACGCCACCGGGTTCTCGGGCGTGATCGCGCCGAAGCGCTGGGTCGTCTTGCGCGCCATGTAGGCGTCGAAGCGCGCCAGCACGCGGCGCAGCTTGGCCACGTAGCCGGCGTCCTTGGCGCGCGCGGCGATGTCCTCGGGGAACGCCATGCGCAGGAACAGCACCGGGTTGTGCCCGGCGGAGTCCCAGCCGACCTTGGAGATCTCCTCGAACAGCGCGGGACCCTCGGGATCCCAGCACCAGTACAGGTTGCGCGAGAGGCGCTCGAGCCCGGCGAGCTCGTCGGGCAGCGTCGCGGAGACCTCGAAGGAATACAGGCGCGGGCGCGCGCCCTCGACCGGCGGCGCGACGGCCATGGACACGCGCGGGCGGAAGCGCGCCATCGGCTGGCCATCGACGCGCGTCTTCACGGCCTCGAGCGAGCGCTCGAACGCGGTGTAGTAGCGCTGGACGAGTCCGGACCACGCGGTGCGCTGGGCGGTCTGGCGGCAGGCCTCGACCACGCCCGCGCGACCGATCTCCTCGGCCACGAAGCGCTCGATCCAGCGGCCGAGCTCGTTGGCGGCGGTCGCGTCGTCGATCTTGCTGCGCTCGAGCAGCCACACGCCGTCGCCCGGCCCGAGCTTCTCGCCCTTGGCCCACAGGCCGAAGCCGGCGAGATCGGTGGTCACGGTCGGCACGCCGACCGTGAGGCTCTCCTCGGGCGTGTAGCCCCAGGGCTCGTAGAAGGACGGGAACAGCGAGAGGTCGACGGCGCGCAGGACCGCCTCGTAGGGCAGGTCGAGGAAACCGTCGGACTTGTGCAGGTAGATCGGGACCTGCACCAGCGTCACGCGCGCGCCGACCGAGTTGGTCAGGCCGAGGCGCAGGGCGTTCTTCTGGATCGGGTCGTTCTCCGGGTCGATCAGGTTGTGCGTCGAGAGGCCGAGCGCGTCGCTCGCGGGCGCGTCGGGGCGCGCGAGGCGCTCGCGCAGGGCCTGCGAGAGGCCGGACTGTCCGGCGGGCACGGCGAAGAAGGCGACCACCTCGCGGCCGGGGCGCACGTTGACCTGCGCCAGCGACTCCATCAGGAGGTCGAGGCCCTTGTTGTGGAACTCGTAGCGGCCCGACGCGAGCAGGAACGCGGCGTTCGAGACGTCGCGGCCGAGGAAGCGCGAGGCGAGGGCCGAGAGCCGGCGGCGCGCCTCGGGGCGCAGCACCGGACCGGCGAGCTCGTCGATCACGTCGAGGTCGATGCCGTTGGGCAGCAGCGGATCGGCGCGGCGACCGAGCAGCAGCTCGGCCTCGCGCGCGGTGATCTCGCTCACGGTCGTGAACACGTCCGCCTTGCGGGCGCAGGTCGATTCCATCGAGTGCTTCGAGCGCACGCCGCAGTCGCTGGCGGCCTGCTCGGGCGTGCGGCCCGCGAGGCCCTCTGCGGGCTCCTTGCCGCCGTGGCCGAGGCTGCGGCCGAGGATCGTGGCGTGGGTGGTGAAGACCGTGCCCACCGCGGGCAGCTTGGACTGCAGGTACAGGAGGCCCGAGCCCGTCATCCACTCGTGGAACTGCGCGACGGCGTGGCCGGTCGAGCGCGAGACGCGCTCCTGGCACCAGCGCTCGATCACCATCGCTGCGGCCCAGCCGAAGATCACGGGCTCGTCGTAGTCCCAGCCGCCGGTGATCGAGTCGACCCCGTGGCTCGTCCACAGGTCGGCGAGGATGTCGTTCTTGCGCGCGTAGAGGCCGGTGAACTCGACCAGGATCGTCAGCGGCCTGCCCGGGATCTGCCAGCGGCCGACGCGCACGGGCACGCCCATCTCGCGGCAGGCCTGCACGAAGCTCTCGTGGCCCGGCTCCTCGACGAACACGTCGCTCGACTCGCGCTTACCGAGCAGCCACGGTCCGATGGCGACGTACTCGTCGCCGAAGCGGGACACGAGGGTCTTGGCCTTGGTCGAGATGACGGTGTGGATCCCGCCAACCTTGTTGCAGACTTCCCAGCTGACTTCGAAGAGGGTGAAGCTCACGGGTTCTCGTTGGGTTCGATCGTGGTCGGCTCCGCGGGGATGGGCGCGGGCCGGCTGGCTTGGGGGTCGGTCGGTGCGGCGAGCGGGTTGGGGCTGGGAGAGGCCGCAAGCGCCTCGAGCCCGCTGCGCACCTCCCGAGACAGGTCGTCGAACACGTTCATGAACGAGATGAACGCGTCGTGGGGAGTGGCGTAGGGGCTGAAGTACTTGTGCACGTCCCCATCGGAGAACCACTTCGTGCACATGTAGTAGACGTGGTCGGAAGTGGAGAGCCGGCGCCACTTCTGGTACGGCGCTTCCACCCCGGCGGCGGCCAGTTTCTGGACTTCCGGCAGCAGCCCGTAGAGGGCCTCGTGGGCGGCCTTCTGCATGGGGTTGCCGAGCCAGGCGGTCAGGTCGCGCTCGGCGTCGGCCCAGCTGACCGGGCGGGGGATGTCGAGCCGGGCCACCGGGTCGAGGGCCTCGGCCACTTCCGCGGGGGTGCGGAAGTCGAGCGCCCCGGTGGCGAGGCAGGCGGCGGGGAGCTCGCGCATGAAGCGGAAGATGCCCGTCTCCTCCCACTGGTGCTCGCCGAAGGTCTCGTAGTCCATGAACAGGCCCACGAAGCGCTCCTTGTCGCCGAGGCCGGCGAGCCAGCGCGCGAAGCGCTCGGCCGGCAGCGGGTATTCGGGCCAGCTCTTGTTGGAGAAGCGGAAGGCGATGTCGTCGCTGTAGCGGTACGAGCGCAGGAGCAGCTTGATGCGCTCGCAGCCCTCGGGCCGGTACACGCGGTGGGGGCTGCGCCAGCCGAGCAGCTGGTCGGCGCCTTCGCCGAGGATGGCGCGGAAGCCGAGCTCCTCCGCGCGGCGCGCGATCTCGTTGGTGATCACGAGCTCGGTGTTGCGGAAGGTCGTCGGGCGACGGCCGAAGAGCTTCTCGATGCGCGCGGCCTGATCGAGCACCTGCCGGTCGAATTCCTCGGGCGAAGCGAGCGCCGCGAGCGAGTGGTGCGAGGTCTCGCCGAGGAACTCGACGCAGCCGGTGGCGGCGAGCTTCTGGAAGCTCTCGATGGCCTCGGGCACCCAGCGCTCGAACTGGTCGAGCGCCGCGCCGGAGATCGAGTAGGAAATGCGGAAGCGCTCCCCGTGCCGCTCGATCTGCTCGAGCATCTGGGCGTTCATCGGCAGGTAGCACTTCTCGGCGACGCGCCGCACGATGCGCGCGTTCTCCGCGTCGTCGAACCACTCCTTGCCCGAGCCGATGTCGAAGAAGGTGTAGTGCCTCAGTCGCCAGGGCTGGTGCACCTGGAAGTAGAAGACGATCGAGCGCATGGCGGCAGGATAGGAACTGCGCCGCTCGAGTTCAGCAGGCGCCGGGAATGTGGCCCGCGGGCAGGGCTCAGGCGTGCGCGAGCTCGCGGTAGACGCGCTCGAGGGCACCCGCGCGCTCCTCCCAGCTCATGGCGCGCACCTCGTCCCCGCCGGCCTCGAGCAGGTGCTCGCGCAGCGCCGGATAGCGCAGCAGGGCGAGGATCTTGTTGGCGATGTCCTGCACGTCCCAGAAGTCGACCTTGAGCGCGTTTTGCAGCACTTCCGACACGCCGCTCTGGCGCGAGACGATCACGGGCACGTCGAGGGCGAGCGCCTCGAGGGGCGAGATGCCGAAGGGCTCGGACACCGACGGCATCACGTAGATGTCGGCCAGCGAGTAGACGCGCTCGACGTCCGCGCCCTTCAGGAAGCCCGTGAAGTGCACGTTGCGCGCGAGCCCCATGCGCGCGGCGCGCTCGACCATCTTGGGCAGCATGTCGCCCGAGCCCACCATGACGAACTTGACGTGCGGCTCGACCGCGACGACGCGCGCGGCGGCCTCGAGGAAGTAGTCGGGGCCCTTCTGGTACGTCACGCGGCCGAGGAACAGCACCACGGGCTCGGGGATGTGCTTCTGGCTGCCTGTGGTGCGCGCCTGGTCGCCCTTGTTGACGGCGTTGTGCACGACGCGCAGCTTCGACTCGTCGACGCGGTAGCGGCGCGTGAGCTGCTGGGCGGTGTAGTGGCTCACGCACACCACGCGATCGGCGTGATCGAGGCCGAGCTGCTCGAGGTCGCGGATGCGCGTGTTGGGGTGGTCGCCCGAGCGGTCGTACTCGCAGGCGTGCACGTGGCAGGCGAGCGGGCGGCCGCTCTCGCGCGCCGCCGCGATGCCCGCGGGAAACGTCATCCAGTCGTGCGCGTGCACGAGGTCGAAGCGCTCGCGGCGCGCGATCTCGGCTGCGCAGCGTGCGTAGCGCTCGACCTCGCCGAACAGGTCCGAGCCGTAGCGGCCGGTGAACTCGAGCGTGCGGCGCGCGCTGCGACGCACCTCGCGCTCCTCGAGTCGCTCGACCTCGGAGTCCTCGCCCGGCACGCGCTCGACGGTGAGCTCGTGCTCGACGCGCGTGCGCACGCCGGATTGCTCGAGAGTGCGGGGCGCGAACGAGGCGAGCCACGCCTCGAGCGCGGCCGGCGTCTCGTAGGCCGAGGGACGCGGAGCATCCGCGGGCGGCAGCACGAAGCTCGCGCGCTCGCGCGGCTCGGCGGCACTCGACTCGCGGCGCTCGACGCGCACGACCTCGCGCGCCACGCCGCGCACGCGCTCGCGCACGGCGACCGTCTCGCGCTCGCTCCACTCGTCGTCGACTTCGACCTCGTTGCAGCCGATCACGCGCGCGAAGCGCTGGTCCTCGTCGCCATGGGCGCGCGGGATCACGAACGTCACCTCGACGCCGTGGCGGTGCAGTCCCTCGCACAATCCCGCGCAGGCCGTCGCCAGCCCGCCGGTGATGTGCGGGGGAAACTCCCACCCCAGCATCAGGACCTTCATCGCTTGCGGCTCTCGAGCGCGGCGGCGAGCGCGCGCGCGCGCAGGAGCTCCGCGGTGCTCCACGCCTGCGCGAACGAGCCGCCCGGGCGGTGCGGCGGGTCGCCGTCGTAGACCTCGTTGACGTGGTTCAGGCCGTGCGAGCGCGTCTCCTGCTCGAGTCCGGCGAGCAGGGCGCGCACGTGCTCGGCCGAGCGCCGATTCTGCGCATGGCAGCGCACGTAGGCCTCGCAGTGGAAGCCGAGCAGCCACGGCCAGACCGTGCCCTGGTGGTAGGCGCGATCGCGCTCCGCGGGGCCGCCGGTGTAGCGGCCCTGGTACTCGCGGTCGCGGGGCCCGAGCGTGCGCAGGCCGCGCGGCGTGACGAGCTCGAGCTCGGAGCGGTAGACGATGTCCGCGCGCTGTGCCTCGGAGAGCGGCGAGAACTCGAGCGCGGCGGCGAGCACCATGTTCGGGCGCACGCGCGCGTCGGCGACGCCGTCCTTCCACGTGTCGGCGAGGTAGCGCGGGCCGGGCAGCCAGAAGCGCTCGAGGAACGCCTTGCCCGCACGCTCCTTCTGCTGCTTCCAGCGCTTGGCCTCGCTCTTGTCGCCGGCCTTCGCCGCGAGCTCCTCGAGGTATGCGAGCAGGAAGTACCACAGCGCATTGAGCTCGACCGCGAGTCCGTCGCGCGGCGTGACGGCCACGCCGTCCGTCACCGCGTCCATCCACGTCGCGTTGAGCTTGCCGTCGCCGGCGAGCAGCAGGCCCGACTCGTCCGCACGCAGGCCGAGGCCCGTGCCCTGCGCGTAGTGCGTCGCGATCTCGACCAGCGCGGCGCGCAGCGGCCCCGCGACGAGCTCCGCATCTCCGCCCGCCTGCTCGAAGAGCCGCACCGCGCGCGCGAACCACAGCGACGCGTCGACGGAGCCGTAGTGGCTCGTTTCCACGCTCGAACCGAAGATGTTGGGCAGCAGGCCGTCCTTCAGGAACGGCAGCACGCCGACGAGCGCCTCGCCGCACTCGCTCACGCGACCGCGCGCGAGCAGCAGGCCGGGCAGCGAGAGGAACAGGTCGCGGCCCCACTCGGTGAACCACGGATAGCCGGCGACGACTCCGAGACGCCCGGTGCGCGTGCGGAACAGGAAGTCCTCGGCGCCGAGCTCGAGCCCGGCGGCTCCGCTCGCGCGCGCGGCTTCGAGCCGCTCCACGCGACGGCGCGCATGCTCGTCCCACAGCGCCGCGAGGTCGTCCGGCGGCGCCTCGAGCGAGGCGCACAGCACCACGCTCTCGCCCGGCCGCAGGCGGATGCGGAACAGGCCCGGGCTGAAGTTGTCCTCGCGGTCGTCGTAGCCGCGCTCGCGCTCGACCTTGTACTCGATGTCGCGGTACCAGAGCGGATCGCCCTCGAAGGCGCCCGCGCGGGCGTCGAGCGCGAGCGCCATCGGCGGCAGGCCCGAGTAGGGGCGGACCATCAGCGCGCGCCGCGTGGCGCCGAAGTAGCGCACTTCCGAGTTCAGGTCGACGTTCTCGAAGGTCAGCGCATCGGCCTCGCGGAAGGCGAGCAGCGGGCGCACGCGCAGCTCGAGCTCGTCCTCGCCACCCTCGAGCGTGTAGCGCACGAGCACGGTGGGAGAGCCGCGCGTCATCTGGATCGCGCGCGTGATGCGGGCCTCGCCGAAGCGATGCGTCGAGACCGGGAACGGCGCGAGCTCGAAGCGCTCGAGGGTCGCGTGGCCGTGGGGGTGCCACGTGCCCGGATAGCGCGCCATCGAGAGCGGGAAGTGCCCCTCGCCCGCCGGCCCGAGCGGCGTCTCGTCGAGCGCGTGCACGCTCTCCTCGAGCCGCGACAGGAACACGTGGCGCTTGTCGGTGCCCGGGAAGGTCGAGACCAGCAGGCCGTGGTAGCGCCGCGTGGGGCACTGCAGCACGGTCGAGGACGCGTAGCCTCCGAGACCGTCGGTCTCGAGCCATTCGCGGGTCAGGGCGAGGTCGAGCTCGAGCAGGCGCTCGCGCTCGATGGTGAGGAGCGGCTGGGGCACGAGTGTTTCCGGCACGAGGCGAGACAGGTTAGGGCCGGACGCGCGCTCGTTGTAGTCGCACGCTGTCGCAGGGATGGGAATCTCGGCCACGAGCGACCCGGCGCCGTGCGTAGAATCCGGACCCCACGGGGCCCCACGTGTTCGCCCACCCGCTCGGACTGCTCGCCTTGCTCGCCGTGCCGGCGGTGGTGGCGTTGCATCTCTTCCGACGGCGCTTCGAGCCGCGGCCCGTGAGCGCGCTGTTCCTGTGGCGCGTCGACGACCGCGAGCCCGTCGCGGGGCGCAAGCGCGAGCGGCTGGTGCAGAGCGCGTCCCTGTGGTGCGAGCTCGCGGCGGCGCTCGCACTCGCGCTGTGCTTTGCGGGGCCGCGTGCGAGCTGCGTGGCGGGAAAGTCCGAGCATCTGGTGGTCGTGCTCGACTCGTCGGCGTCCATGGGGGCGTCGATGGGGGCGTCGCGCGGCGAGCGCAGCACCGCGGCGCTCGCGGCCGAGCTCGTCCGTGAGCGCATCGACGCGCTCCCGCGGGGCTCGCGCGTGACGCTCGTGCGCAGCGGCTCGCGCCCCGCGCTGCTCGCCGGCCCCGCCGCGTTTCCGGACGAGGCGCGCGCGCGACTGGAGGAGTGGCGACCGCTCGCGGCGCGCCATGACCTCCATCCGGCGCTCGCGCTGGCGCTGGAGCTCGCGGGTGGTGCGCGCGTGCTCGTGGTGACCGACCAGTTCGAGCCCGAGTCCTTCCCGCCGAGCGTCGAGCTCGTGTCCGTCGGCGAGCCGGCCGACAACTGGGCGCTCGTTCACGCGGCGCGCACGCGCGAGGCGCGCAAGGATGGCAGCGCGGGCGAGAAGGTGTTCCTGTCCGTGGCGAGCTTCGCGCGGGCGCCGCGGCTCGTTCCGGTCACGATTCGCGCGGGCGATCGGGACATCGCGCGGCAGGAAGTCTCGCTCGGCGCTCGCGAGCGCGCGCACCTGTCGTTCGAAGTGCCGCTCGGCACGGGACCGGTCGAGGTGCGCCTGCCCGAGGACGCGCTCGCCTGCGACAACGTGGCCCTGCTGGTGCCGCCAGCCTCGCGCACCGTGGCGCTGCACTCCGAGCTGCCCGAGGCCGACGAGCGCGCGCTCGGGCTCGCGGCCCCCGGAGAGCGCAACATCGCGCGCTGGACGGCGCTCGTGCCGCAGTCGATCGCGGCGGGAAGCCTCGCGGGCGCGCACCTCGTGCTGGCGCGCGGAGTGCAGGTCGGGCCCGCGAGCTGGACGCTCTCGTTCGAGCCCCAGGGCGCCGCGCGGCGCGACCTCGTCGGCCCGTTCCTCGTCGAGCGCGGGCACGCGGTGCTCGCGGGAGTCACGCTCGAGGGCGTGGTGTGGAGCATCGACCCCGAGCTCGCGCTGCCCGGCGTGCCGCTCGTGTCCGCAGGGAACCAGCCGATCCTCACCGAGGAGCGCACGGGTGCTCGCGTGCTGTGGCGCATCAACCTCGATCCGGCGCGCTCGTCGCTGCAGCGCTCTCCGGACTGGCCCATCCTGCTGGCCAACCTCGCCGAGCTGCGCCGCGCGGAGCTGCCGGGGCCCGTGCGCCCCAACCTGCACGTCGGCGAGAGCCTGCGCTACCGCCCGGGCGCGGAGGTCGCGCGCGCGGACGGGGACGAACTCGCGCGCTTCGTGGTCGAGGGGCCGCTGGGAGCGGCGCAGTCCGCGCGACGCGAGGTCGCAGCGCTCGAAGAGGTCGTCGTCGATGGTCTCGAGGAGCCGGGACTGTATCGACTCTCGCACGCTGGTCGGCCCGTCGCCGAGTTCGCGCTCTCGTACGTGGATGCGGCCGAGTCCGACCTCTCCACAGCCCTGCCGGGCGTGCGCGCGGCGGAGTCCGAGGACTCAGGGCTCGACAGCGGTCTCTCGGGCGTCGAGCTCGCGCTGGTCGGGCTCGCGCTCGCGGCGCTGCTGCTCGACTGGTGGTTCCTGCGGCGCTCGACGCGCGCCCTGCCGGGGATTTCCTGAGTCATGGGCTTCGTGCACCCCGAGCTCCTGCTGCTCGCGCTGCCCGCCGCGTTCGCGTGGTGGAAGCTGCGCGGACACGGGCTCGGCACGCAGCTCGTGCGTGCCCTGGCGCTCGCGCTGCTCGTGCTCGCTGCGGCGGCTCCGTACCTGCGCATGGGGGAGTCGGGACGCGACCTCGTCGTCGTCGTCGACCGCTCGCGCTCGATGCCGTCCGACACGGACTCGACCGTGCGCGAGGTGCTGCGCCTCGCGGAGGAGTCGCGCCGCGAGGGCGATCGCGTCGGCGTCGTCACGTTTGGCGGCACCGCGGCGATCGAGCAGCTGCCGCAGCGCGACGCGCGCTTTCAGGACTTCCAGCGTGCCCTCGACGCGGACGCCTCCGACATCGGCGGGGCCCTCGACGCCGCGCTCGCGCTCGTGCCCCGCGATCGCGAGGGCTCGCTGCTGCTCGTCTCCGATGGCGAGTCGAACGGCCGCGACCCGCTCGCGGTCGCGCGCTCGGCCTTTGCGCGCGGCGTGCGCATCGACGTGCGACCGCTCTCGCGCGGCGCGGAGCCGGACCTCGCGGTCGATCGCATCGAGTTGCCGCCGGAGGTCGGCGCCGGCGAGCCGTTCCAGTCGGGCGCGTGGGTGCGCGCCGACAGCGCTGTCGAGGCCGACTACGAGCTCCTGCGCGACGGCGAGGTGCTCGCGCGGGGACGGCGGCGCTTCGAGGCCGGGCTGACGCGCATTCCGTTCCGCGATCGCCTCGCGAAGGCCGGGGTAGCCCAGTATCGACTCAAGCTCTCCGGTCACTCCGATCGCGCGCCGGAGAACGACATGGGGCTCGGCGCCGTGCGAGTCGTCGGCCAGCGTTCCGTGCTCGTCGTCAACCACGACGGAGCCGAGGACTCGCTCGTGCGCGCGCTGCGACAGGCCGCCATTCCCGTGGTCGTCGCCGCGCCGGAGTCCGCCGGGCTCGAGCGGGTCGCGCTCACGCGTCATCGCGCCGTGATCCTCGAGAACATCGCCGCGGAGCGGGTCGGCGGCGACGGCATGCGCGCGCTGCGCGAGTTCGTGCTCGAGCGCGGCGGCGGCCTCTTGATGACGGGCGGGCAGGCGAGCTTCGGCATCGGCGGCTGGCATCTCTCGCCCGTCGACGAGGTGCTGCCGGTCTCGATGGAGATGCGCCAGGAGACGCGCAAGATCGGCGTGGCGCTGTGCGTGGCGCTCGACCGCTCCGGCTCGATGGCGGTCGAAGCCTCGCCGGGCGTGCCCAAGATGCAGCTCGCCAACCTTGGCACCTGCGCCGCGATCGAGCAGCTCTCGGAGCTCGATTCGGTTGCGGTGATCGCGGTCGACTCGTCGGACCACCTCGTCCAGCCGCTCGTGCGCGTCGAGGACAAGCAGTCGATCCTCGCGCGCGTCCGCAGCATCGAGAGCATGGGCGGCGGCATCTTCACGTACACGGCGCTGCTCGCGGCGGGCCGCCAGCTCGAGCAGGCCGAGCAGCGCAACCGTCACATCATCCTGTTCGCGGACGCAGCGGACGCCGAGGAGCCCGAGCGCGTGCCCGAGCTGCTCGCGCGCTTCGCGCAGATGAACATCACCGTCTCGGTGGTCGCGCTCGGCACCCCGAAGGACGTCGACGCGGAGTTCCTGCGCGGCATCGCCAAGGCGGGCAACGGCGAGTGCTACTTCACCCTCGATCCGAGCGAGCTGCCGCGGCTCTTCGCGCAGGACACGATGCGCATCGCGCGCTCGACCTTCGCGGACGCTCCGGCGGCCACGCGCGTGCTGCCGGACCTCTACGGTCTCGGCGAGCTCGATCCCGCGGCGGGATTCCCGACGTTCGGCGGCCACAACCTCGTGTGGATGCGACCGGAGGCCACGGTGGGAGCGCTCGTCGAGGGCGAGTTCTCGACGCCTGCGTTCGCGTTCGCGTACCGCGGGCTCGGGCGCAGCGCGGCGTTCTCGGGCGAACTCGGGGGCCGCTTCGGTGCGGACGTCGTCGCGTGGCGCGGCTTCGCGAGCTTCTTC
>CAITGX010000120.1 GCA_903892045.1 uncultured Planctomycetota bacterium
GGCCCCCCGGAGAGCTCCGCGATGAGCTCGTCGCAGCGCCGCGAGGCGCGGTCGACGAGCACGCCCTCGAGCGCGCGCTGCTGGTTCTTCTGGGCCGCCGTGCGGGCGGTGAGCGCGAGCTTGCACCACTGGTAGATGGCGTTGTCCGCGTCGGCGAGGAACTTTCCGATCGGATCCTCGGGCTGGATCTTCGGCCGGTCGAGCGCGGCGCCATCGATCGGCTCGGGCTTGGATTCGGTCGCCTTGTCGCCGCTGGAGGCACAGGCCGGCACGAGGGCGAGTGCGACGGAGAGCAGCAGGGCCGGCGCCGGACGGCGCGCGGAGAGGGAGAGGTGCTTCAAGGTGGGTGGGAGGCGTGGGAGTGAGCCGGCAGGGTGCGACGAACGACGCGCGAGCTTCTTCCTCGAGACGCGCATTCGACCCGCGCAGAGGCTACCGTGAAAGGGATGAGCTTCGAGCTCCTGGACCAGCTGGCCCGCGAGGGTTTCGAGGAGATGGTGGCGCTGCACGACCGCCGCTCCGGCCTGCGCGCGTTCCTCGCGATCCACGACTCCGGCCCCGGACGGGCCTTCGGCGGCATCCGGCGCTGGAGCTACTACGACGAGGAGGCGGCGCTGCGCGACTGCATGCGGCTCGCGCGCGCCATGACCTACAAGTGCGCCCTGGCGCGGATTCCCGCGGGCGGCGCCAAGATGGTGCTGCTCGACCGGCCCGAGCTGCATGTCGAGAACGCCTACCGGCACCTCGGCGAGGTGGTCGAGCGGCTCGGCGGGCGCTACTACGCGGGTCCCGACGTGGGCACGAACTCGGCCGAGCTGGCGCTCGTGAGCGAGCGCACGCGCTACGTCACCGATCCGGGCCCCGATGGCCCCGGCGAGCTGGCGGAGTCGACCGCGGCCGGCGTGGTGGCCGGGATCGCGGCCGCCCTGCGGCATCTCGACGGGTCCGAGGACTGGTCGCGGCGCACCATCGTCGTGCAGGGCCTCGGCGAGGTCGGGTCGCGGGTGGCGCTCACCCTGCGCGGCTACGGCGCACGCGTCCTCGCGTCCGAGCTCGACAGCGAGCGCGCGGAGCTCTTCGCCCAGCAGGCCGGCATCGAGCGCGTCGACCCGACGCAGGAACTCGACGTGCCGTGCGACGTCTTCTCGCCCTGCGCGCTCGGCGGGATCCTGCACGACCTGTCCGTGCTGCGGCTGCGCTGCCGCGTCGTCGCGGGGGCGGCCAACAACGTGCTCGCGAGCCCCGAGCACGGCGAGGCCCTGCACGAGCGCGGCGTGCTGTACGTTCCCGACTACGCGATCAACTCCGGCGCGCTCATGCGCGGTGCGCGCTTTCATCTCGACGGCGTGCGCGAGCCGCTCGAGCGCATCGCCGCGCGCGTCGGCGCCGTCGTCGAGGACATCCTCGCGCAGGCGCGCGACCAAGGTCTCTCCCCGGCCCGCGTCGCCGCGCGCGAGGCGGAAATGCTCGTGGAGCGTCGGCGCTTCGAGCGCTGAGGAGCATGGAGAGAGTCATGGTCCCGCGTTTCCTGCCGCTCGCCGTTCTCGCGCTCTCGGCCGCCGCGCTCGGGCAGTCCACTCCGCAGGAAGCGCTGCTGCCCAAGGCCCAGCGCGGGCCGCTGATCATGGACCGCGGTCCCGGTCGGCAGGAAGTGCACTTTCCGCGCGACGAGGAGCTCGTCTACGTCGTGTCCGTCGATCTCGGCATCCTCGGCGAGCCGAGCGTGGGGCGCGTGACGATGAGCTCGCTCGTGCGCCCCTACGTGCCGGACGGCTCGCTCGAGGTGCGCTTCGACGAGGAGCGCACGCTCGAGCAGGCGCTCGTCTCCGCCCGCGCCCGCGGCGAGTATCAGGTCTACACGCTCGACGAGACGATCCGCACGGCGTTCCAGCCGCTGTCGTGGCCGCGCCTGCAGCACGAGAGCATCCAGCGCGGCACCGAGAATCGCCACCGCGAGCTCAAGCTCGGCCTGCGCGACGCGCAGGGCAGCGCGAGCTATCGCTCCGATGCGCACTGCAAGGGCTGCAAGGACGAGGCGCACTTCGTCGACCCGACCTTCTTCTGGAACAAGCGTGCGCACTGCGACGGCTGCAAGGGCGCCGCGCACCGCATGTGGCGCGAGCCCGTCTCGAAGCAGGTGCCCGAAGGCTCGGTGGACATGGTCACGGCGGTGATGCTCGCGCGCACGGTGATCGCGCAGGGCAAGAGCGGCACGAGCTTCACGCTCGTCGATCGCGACGAGCTGTGGGAGGTCGAGGTCGCGCGCGGCAAGCTCGTGAACCGCAAGGTGGACGCCGGCCAGTTCGAGGCCGTCGAAGTCCTGCTCACGACGCGCCCGCCCGAAGGCACGGTCGGCCGCGACGACGACTTCCGCGGCCTGTTCGGCCTGCACGGCTCGATCTCGATCTTCATGCACCCGACCTCGGGCGTGCCCGTCGAGATCTCCGGCCGCATCCCCGCCGGCCCCCTCGAGCTCGACGTCATGATCGAACTCGAGTCCTACCGCGGCACCCCCGCCTCCTTCGCGCCCATCGCCAAGTAGCGCGCCCCGCGGGCGGCTGCGCACGCCCCGCTCCGGCGGCGCCTCGCAAAGGCACTCTGGTCTTCGCGGACCGGGGTGAAGTGGTGAAGTCCTAAGGTGTGATGCGCCTGGAGGGGCGGAGACCGTAGTACCTGTCGCGGTCCCCCGGGGCGTCGAAGTAGCGGATCGCCGACCTCGCGTCCCCGGGGGAGTCGTCCCAACCCCCGCCGCGGTTCGAGCGGTTGGCGGAGCTATCCACTCCGTCGTCTCGAAGGCCATCACCAACGCGTGCTTTTGCGTTCGCAAAGTGCGTGTCGCCGCACCACTCCCAGACGTTGCCATGCACGTCGTGCAGGCCGAACAAGTTCGCGCGCAATCCTCCGATCGACGCGATGTCTCTCCCAAGGTTGGCTGCACTGTTCAGCACAGCCTCGTCCTCACCCGTCCACCAAGTGCTCGTCGTGCCGGCCCGACACCCATACTCCCACTGCATTTCGCTCGGGAAGTCGCACCAACCCAGTTCCCGAGGCCACATCTGCGTGATGTCGTCCCAAGAGATCTCATTCGCGGGCGTCAGCGACTTTCCCTTTGTGTACGAGTAACCGCGCCGCAGCGACAGTCGATCCCACTGCTCCGCCGTCAGCTCGTACTTCGACAAGAAGAACGGTGCGAGGTCGACAGACGTGATCCAGTCCTCTTGTAACTGCTCGTCGGAGTCCGCCTTCGGCACGCGACCGCCGGGCAACAGCACCAGCACCATGCCCGTCTCGGGCGTGAGCGTCAGGTGACCCTCGGGGCTGCGCTGCACGCGGCCGTCAGCACCCAGCACAGGCTCCGTACCCGACTGCAAGTGCACGAACTCCCACAGGCTCGTCGCGGGGTTCTCGCCCAAGGGCAAGAGACCCGCCTGCGGCGTCAGGCGCTCTCCGCTCGGCCAGCGCAGCCCGGCGTACTTCGGCGCACGCGCGATCCCTTCGATCGACTCCGCCCACAGCCGCTGCGCGCGCTCGCTGCGATTCGCCTCGTGCGCAGCAGCACGCATCGACTCCAGCCATGCCAGCTCCGCCTCCAGCTCGGCAAGCTGCGCATGCCACCACTCGTCTTCGCTGCGCTCGAAGCGCCACGTCGCGCGCGAGCTCTCGGCCTCGCTTCGCAGTGCGGCAAATCGCGCTTCGTACTCCGCGTTCACGGCCGCTTCCTTCGCAGGCAGCCCTTGTTCGAGAGACTCCTGTGAAGGCAGCGCAGCAAGCTGCCTGCGAAGTTCCGCCAGCAGCGCCTCACGCTCCGCGAGGGACTCTTTGTTCCACTTCGCGAGCTCCGCTTGCATGCGCTCCTTGCTCGAGCGCAGCTCGTCTGCCTTCTCGCCAGCGAGTGCGATCGCGCTGTCGGACATGGCGAGCGCCTCGTCGCCGCGACCGAGCCACACGAGCGACCAAGCGAGCGTGTCGCGCACAGCCCACGACTCCCCAGCGGGCGAGAGCTCGACGCCGCGCCGGGCGAGCAGGCAGGCGAGGA
>CAITGX010000121.1 GCA_903892045.1 uncultured Planctomycetota bacterium
CGCGCTGCTCGGCGTGGGCCTCGCGCTGGTGCTCGGCGTGCTGCACGTGAGCCGCCGCAACTAGCGAGCGCGAGCGCGCGCACCGCGCACGACGCCTCCAGCACGGCCCCGCCCGCGGAATCCCGCTGGCGGGGCCGCTGCCTTGGGAGGGGGGGACTAGGAAGTTGTTTCCATCCTCTGGACTGCCCGTCTAGGAGTCCTCATTTCGAGCAACACGGAACCCTTGCGGTTTCCGACATTGGATCTCGGGAGCCCCAAGGGAGTCGACACCCCGGGCCCGCAACACCTCATGTTCTGGCACGAATCCACACGACCCCGCGCAGGGTCCCCGCACGCACCGTCGCTGCGGCACCTGCTGCGTGCCTTCCCTGCAGCGCTCGCGCTGCTGTGGGGCGTCGTGTCGAGCGCGCAAGCGCAGCAGCCCGCGTGCTTCAACGCGCGAGCGAGCCAGAACACCGCGAAGCAGGGCGCCAATCAGGGTTCGTTCCGACCCGACGTCTCGAGCGACGGACGCTACGTCGTGTTCGAGAGCACGGCCACGAACCTCGACCCCTGGGACACGCAGCCCCAGTACGACATCTTCGTGCGCGACTTCACGACCGGCACGACGCAGCGCATCAGCACTCCGTCTACCAGCGTGATGCCGAACGCGGATTCGCGCCTGCCATCGATCTCCGCGGACGGCCAGCGCGTGATCTTCGAGTCCGCCGCGTCCAACCTTGTGCCGGGAGACACGAACGGCAAGGTGGACGTCTTCCTCTGGACCCGCTCGACGGGCCAGCTCACGCGCGTGAGCCTCTCGAGCAGCGGCGCCCAGGCCGATGCGGACTGCGAGAAGGCACGCATCAGCGGAGACGGCCGCTTCGTGGTGTTCGAGAGCCGGGCCGGAAACCTCGATCCCGCCAAGAACAACTCGCGTCGCGACGTCTACGTGCGCGACCTGCTGCTCGGCACCACGCGCTGCGCGAGCTTGAACCAGTTCGGCCAGCCGGGAGATCGCGACTCGTTCAGCGGCTCGATCTCGGCGGACGGCAACCGCGTCGCCTTCGAGAGCGAAGCGACGAACATGCTGTTCTGGGACACGAACAACCACAACGACGTGTACGTCCGCGACTTCGCGGCCAACTCGATCGTGCGTGCGAGCACCACCTGGAACGGGCTCGAGGGCAACGCGGGCTCGATGCGCCCGTCGATCTCGCCGGACGGCCTGTTCGTGGCCTTCGAGTCGCAGGCCTCGAACCTCGTCAACGGCGACACGAACTACCAGAACGACATCTTCCTGCGCGACCTCGCCGGCGGCTTCACCCACCGCATCTCGGTGTCCTCCTTCGGCACGCAGGGCAACATGCGCTCCTTCGAGCCGCAGTTCTCGGGCAACGGCCGCTACGTGTGCTTCATGTCCGAGGCGGTCTCGATGGTGCCGGGCGACACGAACAACTTCACCGACGTGTTCGTGCGCGACCTGCAGGCCTACCAGACGCTGCGCGTGAGCCGTGGCCGCCTGACCAGCCAGGTGCAGAACCACTGCCGCAACGCGCGCATCAGCGCCACCGGTCGCTACCTCGTGTTCGAGAACGACTCGAACAACCTCGTGCTCGAGGACACCAACGGCTGCTCGGACGTGTTCCGCTCCGACTGGCTCGCGGACACGGGCTATGCCACGGTGAGCTACTGCGAGTCCAAGACCAACTCGCTCGGCTGCCTGCCCTCCATCTCCGCCACGGGCGTCGCGAGCCTCTCGCAGCCCTCGGGCTTCCACGTGCGGGCGACCAGCGTGCTGAACCAGAAGAACGGCATGCTCGCGTACTCGCTCTCCGGTACCGCTTCGAAGGCCTTCTTCGGCGGGATGCTGTGCATCAAGGCGCCCGTGATCCGCACGCCGGTCGCCAGCTCCGGTGGCACGAACACCGGCATGAACTGCAGCGGCGTGCTGTCCTTCGACTTCAACCGCTACATGGCCGGCGGCTACGGCTCGCAGCCGCCGAGCCTGCTCCTCGCTCCCGGCACCACCGTCCACTGCCAGTGGTACAGCCGTGACCCGGGCTTCCCCGCTCCGGACAACGTCTCGCTTTCGAACGCCCTGCGTTTCGTGATCCAGCCATGACCCACACTTGTGCTGCTCTCACGCTCGCCGCTTCGCTGCTGCTCCTGCCAGCGTGCGACACGAGCAAGGACTTCGGCCCCTCGAACGCGAACGCGCCCGTGCCCGTCAACGGGGTCTGGATGCTCCAGTCGCGCGTGCTCACGAGCCAGTGCGAGCCCGAGCTCCCCGAGCGCCAGCTGACGGTCAACGTCGTGCAGGACTCCGGCTCGGTGCGCGTCTTCGTCGACGTCGACAGCGACGGCTCGTTCGGGGAGCTGGTCGAGCTTCCCGGCACCGTGCGCGGGGACCAGATGCGCGCCCAAGGCATCGTCGATCGCGCGGGGACGCAGTACCACCTTGACCTGACGCTCGAGTACATCGTGTGGGGTTCGATGACCGGTTCCATGCGCGTCACGAGCATGCCTCCGCAGGGCAGCGGCATGCCCCCCTGCGTCACCGACGAGGCCGTCACCGCGATCAAGATCGGCAATGCGCCGCTCTTCAACCTCTCGGGAGACTGGGCCGTCACCCAGACCGTGTCGTTTGCGAGCGGTCCGCTGCAGGCACTCGCAGGCTCCCAGACCGACGTCGACTGGGACATCGCACAGGAGTCGGACAACCTGCTGCGCGGCGTGTTCTACGTCGCGTCGAGCGACACCCGGCGCTACCTCGGCGTCGTCAACGACAGCCAGATCATCCTCGGCGGCACGTTCGCGGCTTGGGGCCAGGAATTCCACATCACCTACTCGACCCTGAACGCCAATGGCGACGACATGAGCGGCCAGCTGCTCGCTCGCTATGGCGCCAACAAGGAGTTCGAGATCGGCTGGAACATCGACGCGCTGCGCCAGCCGGGCCTCAACGCGCTGGCGCTGCTCGAGGTTTCGGGCGGCGCGGCGGGCACGGTGCTCGTCCGCGACGAGCTCGGCCGCGCGCTCGAGTTCGCCCACGACGGCGTGAACCCGCTGCGGGCGCGCCTCAAGCCCGGCGTGTTCTGGATCGAGAAGGAAGGCCAGAGCCTGCCGATCGTGGCACGCGCCTCGGCGCGGATCGCGCTCGACCTCGGCGTGTCGCGCAAGTGAGCGAGCGGCGGCGGTGCGCTGCGCTCGGCGCGGTCCTCGCCGGCCGCTCAGCGCCCGACGACAGCGGCGAGTCGCCGACGAAGGCGTGATCCCTCCGCGGGCGCACTTCGAGCCCGGCGTATTCTGATTCCAGGAGGAAGACCAGAGCCTGCCGATCGTGGCGCGCGTCTCGGCGCCGATCGCGCTCGACCTCGGCGTGTCGCGCACGTGAGCGAGCCAGGGCAGAGCGCTGCGCGCAGGCGGGCGCTCAGCGCGGCTGCGGACGACGCTTGAGCCGTGGCAACAGCGGCGAGTCGCTGACGAAGGCGTGGCCGGGCTGAACGGAGAGCGGGTAGTCGCCCCACCACTCGCCAGCGGCCCAGCAGGCGCTCTCCATGCCGAGCTCGTCGATGCGCGCGAGGAAGCGCGTCAGCGCCTCGTGCCAGCGCGGCTCGTCCCGCGGGACGCCGTACTCGCCAAGGAAGCCACGCACGCCGTTGCGGGCGCACCAC
This sequence comes from uncultured Planctomycetota bacterium, assembly GCA_903892045.1. Taxonomy (GTDB): domain Bacteria; phylum Planctomycetota; class UBA1135; order UBA1135; genus F1-120-MAGs118. Next base: position 3,657 of record CAITGX010000121.1, read on the forward strand.
TGGGCGAAGTCCTCGAGTCGCGCGACGCCGCGGTCGAGCAGGCGCGGGTCTCGGCGCAGTTCGTCTTGGAACGACACTTGGTAGCGACCACTGCCGTCCTCGTCGAAGTAGCAGTGGGCCTCGTAGACCACGTTGCCCGACGGGTCGCGAATCCACGCCGACGGGCCGTTGGCCTCGCTCCAGCGATAGCTCTTCGACCACTCGAGCCCGCTGACGTAGATCGCGGTGCCGAGATCGACGGCGCGAATCGCGTCCACCGCCGTCTGGGACATGGCCTTCCAGTCGCTGGCCCCCATGTCATGGGGCTCGTTCATCAGGCCGTAGCCGTGCAGGGCGCGGTGATCCTTGAAAACCGTCGCGAGACGCTGCCAGAGGTCGGCGAAGTCCGCGCTCGTGACCGGCGCGCGGTCGCCCGAGAGCTCGTCGACGATGAACTCGCGCGTCGTGCCCGAGGTCGGCAACGCGTAGCGGCCGTAGTTGTGCAGATCGAGGATCACGCGGCACTCGTAGGAGCGCGCGAGGTCGAGGAAGCGCGCGAGGCGGCGCTGCTCCGCAGGGTCGAAGTCGCAGCCGAGCGCGGGCTGGAGGCGCTCCCAGCGGAACGGCAGACGGAACAGCCGCAGGCCGTGCCGCGCGAAGTAGGCCACGGTGCTCTCGCCCGGATAGGTCCAGTCCTTGCCATACACGCCCGGGGTCGCGCACGAGAAGCCCGGCTTCTCGTGCCCGAACTCCGCACCGGCCAGGTTGATGCCACGCAGCGGGACCACCCTAGCCTCCGGCGCAGTCGAGCAGGTGCACAGAAGCGACGGGCCCGCCGCGAGCACGGCGAGCGCGAATACGGCGGTCCTGCGGTTCACGAGTCACGACTCCATCTCGGCACATCTCCCCCCCGGCTTGCAAGTCCCTGCCGCCCCACGGCGGATCAAGGCCAGTGCAGGTGGAAGAGGGCCGTGGTGGCGCTGGTGTCGAGCACGGACGAACTCAGGGCCTGGGTGCGCACTTCGAACCGCGCCCAGCGGGTGAAGTCGTAGTGCACGCCCAGCCAGAACTCCTGGAAGGTCTCGGACTGGTCGTCGACCGAGGCCCGCAGGCCGACCGAGTACCAGAAGTCGTTGGCGCCGATGAAGTAGTCCTCGTTCAGCCAGTGCTTCCACTCGGCGATGCCCGAGAAGAGCGCGTAGCCGCTCGGCGCGAAGTAGGGGTGGTCGAGAGAGTTGAGGTCCGGCGCCACGATGCCGTCGTTGTCCTCGTCGAAGCCCGTCAGGTCCGCCTTGGCGAGCAGCTGCAGCTGGCGCGGGGCGAAGGACAGGAGGTACGAGCCGTAGGCATTCACCTCGTAGCGCGTGTTCTGGTCGGAGTAGTCCACCAGCGCGGCACTCAGGCCATAGTCGAGCGCCCGGTTGGCCTTGTAGCCGAGCTCCACGCGGAAGCCCGTGCGGTGCAGGTCGATGTCGAGCGTCTTGAAGTTGTCCGCCACGTACTCGTCGAAGAGCCGCGCGCCGATGCGCAGGCCCGAGTAGTTCTCGTGCGTCAGGCCGACCGAGTAGTTGAGCCGGCTCGACAGGCGATCGTCCTCGTCCCACGAGGGCAGCTGCAGGTCCGCGTAGATCGCCGTGCTGTCGCCGAGCTTCTTGCGACCGTTCATGTAGAGGATGTTGCCGAGCAGCGGCGCGCCGCCCTCCTTGGGATCGAGCCGGCGCCAGCCGTAGCCGCCGCCGACGAACTCGTCCGCGTCCCCGATCGGGTGCTCGTAGCGCAACGCGTAGTCGGTGGTCTTCATGTTGTAGAGACCCTCGCGACCGCGCGCGTCCTCGAAGTGCAGGCTGGTCAGGAGCCGCGGGTTCTGCGACGTGCGAGCGCGCGCGAGCGCGATCGGAGCCTCGCGGTGCAGCGGGCTCAGGCGGATGATCTCCTCGTACTGCTCGATCGCGTCGGCGGTCTTGCCGCGCAGGTGGTAGAGCTGGGCGAGGTCGAAGCGCGCCTCGAAGTTGCCCGGCTCGGCCGCGATCAGGTCGCGGTACGCGTCCTCGGCCTTGCGCGGACGGTACTCCTTGAGTTCCTTGGCCTCCTTCTCGTTCGCCACGTTGGTAGCGATGACGAGCGCCGCCTCGTAGTCGAGGCCGGAGTTCGCGCTGGAGCTCGCCTCGCCGTCGCCGGTCCCGTCGATCGGGGTCAGGCCGCCGAGCTCGGCGTTGATCACCTGGTCGTACGCCTCGAAGGCCTCGTCGTAGCGGTGGTCCCAGTACATCGCGCGCGCGTACTCGCGGCGCGCGAGCACGCTCGAGGGATCGGCCGCCATCAGGAGCTTGTACTGCTCGCGCGCCGACTCGTAGTCGCGCACCAGCGCGAAGTGTCGCGCCAGCGCCAGCCGCGCGCGCGAGTTGCCTTCGGAGCTCGCCAGCACGCGCGACAGAGTCTGGCGCGGATCGACACGCTCCCCGTTGGCCATGGCGATGTTCTGGGCCTCCGCCAGGCGCACCATCGCCACGAGGTTGTCGGGGTCGTAGCGCAGCACGTGGCTGAAGGCCTCGCTCGCGCCCTTCCAGTCGCCCTCGCCGAGCCCGATCTCGCCGAGCTCGATCCAGGCGCGCACGTCGTCACCGAGCTGGCGCGTCGGTGCGGCCGTGATGGCCACCTTGGCGCGCTCGGCGCGACCGACCTTCTCGTAGGAACGGCCCAGCCAGTAGGCGGCTTCCGGCGTGCGGCCGGACGGATGCTTCATGGCCTCGTGGAACTCGCGCACCGCCTCGAGCGGCCGGTCGCGGTCGTAGAGCGCGCGTCCGAGCGCGATGCGCACCTGGATGGCCGCCATCTGGTCGCCCGAGGCCGCCGAGAGCCAGCTGCGGCACAGGCGCTCGGCCTGCTCGCTGTTACCGATCTTGTTCAGGTTGCGGCACAGGAGGATCAGCACCTCCGCGTCGGGGCGAGCGTTGCCGGAGATGGCCTGACACATGGTCACCGCCTCGTCGAAGCGGGCCTGGTCTTGCAGGACGCGCGCGAGGCCGATGCGCGCGCGCGCGCTCATCGGCGAGCTCTCGGGCACCTTCTCGAGCTGCGTGACCGCGCGCTCGAGCTCGCCCGCCTGTCGCAGCATCTCCGCGTACGCGATGCGCGAGTCGTAGTCGGCCGGGTTGCGACGGAGGATCTGCTCCCAGTGCGTCGAGGCGATGCCGTACTCGCCGACCATGCCGTGGTAGCGGGCCAGCGCGCGCTGGTACGCACGGCTATCGGACATCGTGGCGCCGAGCTCGGCCAGCGTGCGCAGGGCCGCGCCCGACTGGAAGCCCTCGAGCGCGATCTCGGCCATGCCGAGCTTGGCGCGCTCGTTCGCCGGGTCGATCGCGAGCACCTGGTCGTACAGCGTGCGCGCCGACTTGAGGTGACCGATCGTGACGAGCTGGTCGGAGACCTCGAGCCGCTTCTCGAGGTTCGAAGGCTCGACCTCCGCGAGTCCCTCCGCGATGCGCGAAGCCTCGACGGCATCGCCCATCTGGGCCTGGCAGCGCACGAGCAAGAGCGACCACTCGACCTCGCCCGGGAACTCGTCCGAGAGGGTCTGGATGAGCGGCAGGGCATCGAGCGGCTGCTGCATGTCGAGCAGCACGGGCGCCACGAGCCGCCGAGTGGACTCGAGCGACGTGTCCAGCGTCTGCAGGTGCTGGCGGTAGATGTTGCGGGCGCCGTCGTAGTCCCGGGCCCAGGCGCGCACGCGCGCGAGCAGGGCCGCGACCTCGGCGTCCTTCGGCAGGCGGCGCAGCACGTACTCGAGCTGGGCGCCGGCCTCCGAGTAGCTGCCACCGACGATCCAGCAGGTCGCCAGCTTGCGGCGCGCATCGAGGTCCGACGGCGCGAGCTGCACGAGCTTGAGGTAGTTGGCACGGGCCTCGTCGATACGGTCCTCGGAGAGCAAGAGGCCCGCGTACTCGGCGAGGGATTCCCGGTCCGCCGGATAGGCCTGCAGGATGCGCGCGTACTGTTCCATGGCTTCCGCGCGCCGGTCGAGCTTGAGCGAGTTGCGGGCCGAGCGCAGCAGGATGTCGTGCTCGAGGTCGAAGGACTGCACCGGCTCCTGCGTCGCCGGGCGGTCGGTGGCCGTCGAACGCTCCGGCGTCGGGGCGCTGGTCGAGGGGGTCGAGACGAGTGCCTCGGGCGTGGACGTCGCCCCGGTGAGTCCCGAGGACGGGACGGGGCGCGCACGATCGGAGTCATCCGGCGCAGCCACGGGTCGGCTCGTGGGCAGGTTCAGGTCCTCGAGCGAAGCCTGCGGAGTGCGGCGGGCCTCGGCGTCCTCGATCGTCGGGCGCGGGCGAGACCAGTTGCTCGTGTAGGCGGGCGGAGGCGTCGTGCCGGTGTCGGCATCTTGGCGGCAGGCGCCGACAATGCAGAGCAGGGCCAGCGCGCCGAGGAGCACGCGGTCGGGCCTGGTTCGGTGGGGATCGAGGAAGGGCATCTTGAGCAGCTCCGAGGAGTCGGCAACGGGGGGTAGCCGCCTCGCGGGAAACGGGGAGGACGTCCGTGGATCGACCGTCAGGCCACCAGACTTGAACCCCACCGCCGCCGGGAGCCTGCGCGCTCCGCCGGAAAGCCCTTCCGGCAGGAACTTCCAGCTGTTCGGGATTTGCGCGGAAGTTCGCGGAGCTTCCCGTCACGCGCCTCGATCCCGGGGGAGGCTTCGGTCGACGGAAGAACCCTCCCCGTAGGCCAGCTCACCCCCGCGAGCAGCCTGCACATGGGGATTCTCGCGGAAACAACACCAACACTCGTGACCACCAAGAACCGCTTCCGGCAGCCGCTGATGCTGCTGACTCTCGCGATCACGCTCACGTACCTCGTGTACCGGGCGCTGTTCACGTTGAACCTCGAGAGCCCCTACGCGATCGCGGCCTCCGCGATCCTCTACGCCGCAGAGCTGTGGGGCTGCCTCTCGATGGCGCTCTTCTTCCTGCAGGTGTGGGAGCTCGAGGAGCCGCCCCAGCAGCCGGTGCTCGAGGGTCGCACGGTGGACGTGTTCGTCCCGACCTACAACGAGGACGTGCAGATGCTGCGGGGCACCCTGCAGGCCTGCCTCGCGATGGACTACCCCCACCGCACATACGTCCTCGACGACGGCAAGCGCGCCGAGGTCAAGGCGCTCGCGGAGGAGCTCGGCGTCCACTACATGACGCGCGACAACAACCTCCACGCCAAGGCCGGCAACCTCAACAACGCCCTCGAGAAGACCGACGGCGAGTTCATCATCATCTTCGACGCGGACCACGTCCCGTCGCGGCACTTCATCACGCGCCTGATCGGCTACTTCCGCGACGAGGGTCTGGCGATGGTCCAGACGCCGCACGCCTTCTACAACTTCGACACGTTCCAGGGCGTGGTCGACTACGTGAAGCGCCGCTTCTGGGACGAGGGACAGCTCTTCTACAAGGTGCTGCAGCCCGGCAAGAACCACCTCAACTCCGTGATCTTCGCGGGCTCGGCGGCCATGTTCCGCCGCAAGGCCCTCGCCGAGGTCGGCTACATCGCCGTCCAGACCATCACCGAGGACATGCACACGGGCATGCGCATCGCGGCCCGCGGCTGGCGCTCGCTCTACGTGTCGGAGCGCATGATCGCCGGCCAGGGCGCCAGCGACGTCAGCACCTTCCACAGCCAGCGCCTGCGCTGGGGTGAGGGCAACCTCTCGATCCTCGCCTACGACAACCCGCTGACGATGCCGGGCCTGACGCTCGCGCAGCGGCTGTCGTACCTCGCCTCGATCATCCACTGGGCCGGCGGCCTGCCCAAGATGGCGATCTACGCCACGCCGATCCTGATGCTGTTCACGGGCATCGCCCCGGTGCGCGAGTTCACCTGGACCATGGGCGCGATCTTCGCCGCCTACATGCTGTCGATCGTCTATACGATGCGCGCCGTCACCGATGGCCGCGCCTCGATGGGCAACGTCGAGTTCTTCAGCATGGCGAGCTTCTGGACGCAGACGCGCAGCCTGTGGCGCGCCGTGTTCGGCCGCAAGAAGTCCAAGTTCGTCGTGACGGCCAAGCGCGGCCGCCAGAAGGCCAGCATGATGCCGCTCGTCGGCCCGCAGCTCGTGCTCATCGCCGTCAGCGGCGTGGCGCTGGTCTGGGGCTGGGCGATGCAGCTCTGCTTCAAGGACTCGATCGACTACCTGGGCCTCGGCATCTCGAGCGGTCTCGTGCTCTTCCACATGAAGATCGCGCTCGACTACGTGCGGCGCGCGATGACGCCCGCCAGCCGCCGCTTCAGCTACCGCCACCTGATCAACCTGCCGATGCGCTACGAGTGGCTCGACGCCGAGGGCGCGCGCCGCGCGGGCTTGGGCGTCACCACCGACCTCACCGAGCAGGGCTTCGGCCTGCTCGCCTACGACGAGATCCCGGTCGCCAGCGAAGGCAGCTTCGAGCTGCACGCCAACGGCAACGTGGTCCGCTTCCGCGGCAAGCTGCGCTCCTCGGAGTCGCGCACCAGCGCAGGTGGCGCCCACGGGCCGCGCTGCTTCCGCTACGGCATCGAGATCGCCGAGATCGAGGTGCACGACCGCGACGCTCTGATGCGCGTCTGCAACGAGTACGCCGTGCCGATGTGGTTTGCCGAGTTCGAGCGCAGCGACTCCGCGAAGCCCTCGCGGCGCTGGTTCGGCGGCTCGAAGCGCGAGAGCGACCGCCCGGAGTTCATCCTCCCGGTCGTGCTCGCGACCGAGGACGGCGAGAAGCCGATGCACACGGTGTCGCGCGACCTCTGCACCGGCGGCCTGCGCTGCATCCTGCCGACGCAGCGCGAAGCGGGCGAGACGTTCGACGTCGAGCTGCCCTCGCCGCTCGGCCTGATCCGCGCCAAGGCCACGGTCCTGCGCTCGGAGCAGGTGCTCGCGGGCAACTACGACCTGTGGGAGACGGCGCTGCAGTTCAGCCGCTTCGAGGGCTCGGGCCGCAGCCTGATCCAGTCGCTCATCTCGCAGAACGAGCGCGAGGCCATCGCGCCGGCGCTGCAGTTCGACGCGCGCCTGCGCAAGCGGCCCGTGCTGGCGCCCGTGTTCGCGGCGTCCTTCGCGGCCCTCGCCATCGCGCCGATCTTCTACGGCATCTTCCGCGCCACGTACGCGGACGAGATGGCGCTGCGCTCGCACCTGAAGGACACGCTGGCGCGCTCCGACACGCCCGAGCTGATGCGCATCTACCAGGAGACGATCGCGAGCCCGACTCCCGATCGCTTCCGCCTGCTGCTCCTCAAGGACAGCCTCGAGCGCGCCAAGCTCTGGCCCGAGCTCACCAATGTGTGCCGCAAGCTCGTCGAGCTCGATCCCAACTCGATCGACATGTCGATGTCGCTCTGCTACGCCTACGCGATGTGCGCCGAGCACGAGCTGGCGCGCGAGGAGATGTCGAACCTGCGCGAGCTGCTCGACCTGCATCGCGCCGACTCGAAGATCCGGCTCGAGGCCGAGCTGCTGTTCGCGCACAACCTGATCGTGGCGGATCGCCGCTTCGAGGCCTGCGAGGTGTACGCGCGGCTCCTGCCCTCCTACCCCGAGGCGCTCGACGCCCGCCGCGAGTACGCCGGCCTGCTGTCGGCTCTCGGACGCTACGAGGACGCGCTCAAGGCGCTCGAGGGCCTGCCGCTCGACCGCGAGACGCGTCTCGAGATCATCCACATCCACTGCGCACGTCAGGACTTCGCGGCCGCCGAGAAGGACTGCCGTACGCTGATGAAGCTCGCTCCGGGCGACGCGGAACTCGAGCGCCTCCTGCCCGAGATCCTCACCTGGAACCGGGACTTCAAGGGCGCCGTGCGGCACTACCAGGCCCTGCTGGCCGCCGCTCCGAAGGATCTCGAGCTGCGCACTCGGCTCGCGACCACGCTGCTCTGGTCGGGTGACAAGGACGGCGCGCTCGTGGCCTTCCAGCAGCTCGTCGACGAAGGCTCGGTCGACGAAGCCGTCGTCGAGGGCTACCTCGACGCCGTGAACGGCGCCTCGGGCATCGACGAGCGGGCGGCTCACAGCGTGCGCCGCATCGCCGCACGCGCTGCGGAAGGCGAGTCGTCGGACGCGGACTTCCTGATCAGCCTGGGCACGGCGCTGCGCAAGACCCGCAACAGCGCGGACTCGGTGCAGTTCCTCGAGCGCGCGCTCGAGCTGCGCCCGGAAGATCGCAACGTGCGCCTCACGCTCGCGGACGCGCTCCACGAGCTCGGCGAGTACCGTCGCGCGGACTCGCTCTACTCGGGACTGATTCCCGAGCGCTCGAGCGAGGTCGCGCGCCGCGCGCTGCGCCAGTAGCTCGCAGCACGGATCTTCTTGCAGCGCCCCCGCGGATGCACGCGCATCCGCGGGGGCGCTGCGCTTGGAGCGAGCTTCGACGACCGAGCAGCGCTCTGTCTCCTGGAAGGAACTTCGGCCCGCCGAAAGAACTTCCATGCGCGCGAGAGACGCGTGCGCGAGTTGCGCCTTTTTCTCATGCGCGCTCGGCCTCAGGAAAACCACAGGGGTAGCGTTCCTTCGCATCTTCTCGCTGACGCGCGGGGTGCGATCTCAGACTCCCAACCAATCTTCAGGACCCCCTCTCATGTTCCGTGACTCCCTCAACCGGCGACTCGAATCCCAGCGCCTGCGCGAAGTCGCCTCGAATTCCAGCCTGCGCCGCGCCGTCGCCGTGCTCGCGGCCGCGCTCCTCGTCGCTCCGCTCTCCGGTGCCCAGCAACGCAACGTCGGCGCGGGCAACGTCGGCAACACCGCGAACGCGGGTGGTCGCGTCGGCGGCGGTGCAGCGCCGAACTCCACGTCGCGCGCCACGAAGATCCCCGGCGCTCTCAGTGCGACCAACGTGCCGCTCCCGTCGAACCTGATGGACTTCGTGTCCGACTTCGACGCGGCCGTGCGGCTCGGCAAGGCCTTCTTCTGGGACGTGCAGGTCGGCTCGGACAGCATGACGTCCTGCGCCACGTGCCACTGGCACGCGGGTGCGGACGTGCGCGCCAAGAGCCAGCTCGCTCCCGGCCATGACGGCGCTTACCACGCACTGCCGACGGGTCCGGGCGGCGTGAACTACGAAGTCAAGTCGGGTGACTTTCCCTTCAACGAGCGCGCAGACCCCAACGACCACGACTCGCCGCTCGTGCGCGACATCAACGACCGCCTCACGTCCTCGGGCATCCAGCACCGGTTGTTCACGGGCGTGACACCGGGTGTCGGCCAGGAGGACGGCATCGTCGTGCAGGACCCGCCGTTCAACCTGAATGGCTCCAACGTGGGACGCGTCGAGCCGCGCAACTCCCCCACCGTCATCAACGCCATCTTCAACGTGCGCAGCTTCTGGGACGGGCGCGCCCAAGAGAAGTTCAACGGCGTGAACATCTGGGGCGACCTCGACCCCAACGCGCGCGTGCTCGAGAAGGACGCGAGCGGCAACCTCGTGTGGACGAGCGTGCTGCTCGACAAGGCCGCCCTGGCAAGCCAGGCCGTCGGCCCGGCCATCTCGGACTTCGAGATGAGCTACGCCGGCAAGTCGATGCCGGACCTCGGCCGCAAGATGGTCTCGGCGATGCCGCTGCGCGACCAGTTCATCGACCCGACCGACGTGCACCTCGGACAGTTCAGCGCCTATCCGCTGCGCGGCATGAGCGCGGGCACCACCTATGCGGACCTGATCGAGGCCGCATTCCACGACCGTTGGCACGGCGGCAGCGGCGCGGCCAATGGCTACAGCCACATGGAGCAGAACTTCTCGCTCTACTGGGGCATCGCGATCCTGTGCTACGAGTCGCAGCTCGTTTCGAACCAGACGCCCTTCGACCGCTATGCGGCCGGCGACGCCAGCGCGATGACGCCGGAGCAGATCGAGGGCATGAAGATCTACAACTCCGGTGGTGCGGCCTGCGCGGCCTGCCACTCGGGCTCCGAGTTCGCCGGCGCGACCTGGTCGCAGGTGGCCGAGCACGGCGCGGTCGAGCACATGGCGACCGTGGGATCGCAGGCCTTCGACGAGCTCGCGTTCACCACGTTCCCGGACTTCTCGCTGAACGTGCTGTCCTTCGACCCGCGCGGCGGCCAGATCCAGATTCTGACGCCCGGCGGCGCGGTGGTCGCGTTCGGCAACATCCCGGGCTCCAGCCAGAACTGCGTGGACGAGGAAGTCGAGGTCAACCTGCAGGCCGGGCCTGCGGCTCCGATCATTCCGGGCGCCGACCAGCTCGACCTCGCCTTCGAGGCCGAGATCACGGTCGAGTCCCTCGGCCAGCAGCTCCCCTCGGGCCTGTGCTACGTCAACATGACCGTGGGCATGGAGTGGGGCAACAACCCCGCCCTTCCCGCGGGCCTCTATCCCGTGATCGTCAACGGCACGCAGATCGGCGCCCTGAACATGGGCACCGCGCAGCCGGACGGCATCTACGACGTCGGCTACTACAACCTCGGCGTGCGCCCGTCCTTCGAGGACATCGGTGCCGGCGCGAACGGCCCCTTCGGACCGCTCTCGATCTCCAAGCGCCTGCAGGCCGGTGACCCGACGGTTGCCCAGTGGATGCCCCAGGGCGGCGTGGGCGCCAACGAGTACGCGATCGTGAACGGCACGTTCAAGACACCCTCGCTGCGCAACATCTCGCTCACGGGTCCCTACTTCCACAACGGAGGCGCGGCCACGCTGGAGCAGGTGATCCAGTTCTACGCCCGCGGCGCGGACTTCGCCGAAGTCAACTCGCCGGACCTCGACGAGGACGTCGACGGCGTCGGCTCGATCCGCAACAAGCCCGCCAAGCAGGCCGCTCTGGTGGCCTTCCTCCGCGACGCGCTGCTCGACCCGCGCGTGGCGACGCGCTCGGGCGTGTTCTGCACGCCGTCGCTCCCGCTCAAGGATGGCTATGACGGCAACGAGCTGTTCGTGGTCGACAACGGCCTCGGCGAGGCGGTGGCGACGATCAACGAGCTGCCCCAGACGGGTGCCACGGGCGGTCCCGCGTTCCGCGCCTTCGCCGACATGCTCGCCGGCGGCGTCAACGTGGTGCACGACCCCGTGGTGCGCGTCGAGGAAGACGCCATGGAAGGCTGCGGCCCCCTGGCGAAGATCTCCGACTCGGAGCGCGTGGTCCGCATCTACCTGACGAACCAGCCCACGGACACGGTCACCATCGACCTGTCGGTGACGGACGCGACGGAGCTCGAGCTCGAGCCGGCGCAGCTCGTGTTCACCACGAGCGACTGGTTCCATCCGCATGAGGTCAAGGTCAAGGGCCTCAAGGACGGCGAGCTCGACGGGCTCGCGACGGCGACGATCGTCACCTCGAGCACCCAGAGCGCCGACATGCGCTACAACGGCATCGACGTGGCGGACGTGACGGTCGAGATCGTCGACACGACGTCCTACGACAACCAGATCTACGTCGACTCGAGTTTCTCGGGCCAGCACGCGAACGGCAGCAACGCGAGCCCCTACCGCCGCGTGAGCGAGGCGCTCGCCTGCGCTCCGGAAGGCGCCGTGATCCACGTCGCTCCCGGCACGTATCACGAGAACCTGCTCGTGCAGGGCCGTGACGTGACCATCGAGGGCTGGGGCGCGACGATCGACGGCGGTCGCATGGGACCCTGCGTGACGGTGTTCGGCGCGGCGACGCACGGCACGGTGCTGCGTGGCCTGAACCTCGTCAACGGCGGTGGCCAGAACTCGCAGGCCGGCGCGCTGTTCGTCACGGACAGCTCGAGCGTGCTCGTCGATGGCTGCGTGCTCTCCGACAGCTTGGGCCAGCAGGGCGGCGGCGCCTACGTGCGCAACAGCTCGCACCTGCAGGTCGTCGACGCCGTGGTCGAGCGCAACGTGGGCCAGCAGCAGGGCGGTGGCCTGATGGTGGACGGCGGTAGCCTGTCGCTCGCCAACACGATCGTCTGGGACAATGCCACCAACGGTGACGGCGGCGGCGTGCTCGTGATCAACACGGCCCAGGTCGCGATGGATGGCGTGCTGATCCTGCGCAACAGCGCGGGCCAGCGTGCGGGTGGCCTGTTCCTCAACGGTGGCAGCGCGAACCTCTACAACGTCTCGGTGAGCTTCAACTCCGCCAACCAGCAGGTCGGCGGCGTGCTCGCCATGAACTCGGCCAGCGTGGTCGCGACCGGCTTCAAGGTCGCCAACAACTCCGTTCAGAACGGCGGCGTCGGCGGCATGTTCGTGGACGGCGGCGTGCTCGACCTCGAGCGCGCGACGCTGGCGACCAACTCCGGCGCCCAGCTGTTCCTGATGAACTCGATGAGCGTCTCGATCCGCAACAGCATCGTCTGGGGCTCGGGCAACGGTGACGCCGTGGCCTCGAACCTCCAGTCCCAGCTGCCTGGGTCGATCCACCACTCGATCGTCGACTGGGGCGGCTTCGCCACGCAGGGCTACCTGCGCGCCGATCCGCTGTTCGTCGATGCCGCAGCGGGCAACCACAACGTCCAGAGCGGCTCGCCCGCCGAGGACGGTGGCGATCCGGCCAGCACGGACGAGGACGGCTCTCGCAGCGACATGGGCGCGCACCAGATCGTGGGCAACTGAGCCTCGAACTCGAGAGCTTCGCAGGCGGCGCCGTCCGGGTTCCACCCGGGCGGCGCCGCTCGTTTTCAAGGACGCGTGCGACCGTAGACTCCCCCGCCATGCCGCTCGCGCTCGCACTCCTGCTCGGCTTCGTGCCCATGATCGGGTTCGCGCTGTTCATTCGCTGGCTCGATCGCTACGAGACCGAGCCGCGCTGGATGCTGGCGGGCTCGTTCCTGTGGGGCGCGGTGATCGCGTGTGGCGGCGCGTTCGTGATCAACACCGTGCTCGGCATCGGGCTGCTGGCGGCCACGGGCTCCGAGGAGGCCGCGATGGTCGGCACGGCCACGCTGGTGGCGCCGGTGGTCGAGGAGCTGCTGAAGGGGCTCGCCGTCGTGCTCGTGTTCGCGTGCTTCCGTCGCGAGTTCGACTCGGTGGTCGACGGCATCACGTATGCGGGCATCACCGCGACGGGCTTCGCGGCGGTCGAGAACACGCTCTACATCTACCGCGACGGCTACGGCACCGCGGGACTCGAGGGACTGCTGTCGGTGGCCTTCATCCGCATCGTGCTCGTCGGGTGGATGCACCCGTTCTTCACCGCGTTCATCGGAATCGGCCTCGCCGTGGCGCGCACCACGCGCAGACCGGTGCTGCGCTGGACCGCCCCCCTCGCGGGCCTGCTGCTCGCGATGGGGACGCACGCGTTCCACAACGGCTTCGCCCTGCTCGTGGGCGGTGTCGAGGGCTTCGCGCTCGGACTCGCGATCGACTGGGTCGGCTATGCGTGCATGACCGGCTTCATCGGCTGGATGGTCTGGCGCGAGCGCGACATCCTGCGACGCCAGCTCGCGGGCGAGCTCAGCGCGGGCCGCATCACGCCGGGGCAGTACGCCCAGGCCATCTCGTTCACGCAGGTGAGCGCGCACCTCGCGGCCATCGCACGTGGCCGCTATCGCGCCACGCACGCCTTCTACCAGTCGCTCGGGGAGCTCGCGCACCACAAGGAACACCTCGAGCGCCACGGCGAGGAGCACGGTCACTCGCTCGAGATCGAGCGCCATCGAGCCGCGCTTGCCGGGCTCGCCGCGCGCGCCTTCGGCTGAGCGGTGGGCGCGGCGCCCCACCTCGACAGGCCCGGCGCAGGGAACTTCCTTCCGGGAGCTCGCCCCCCTGGGCGTCGCCGGAGCGGGGTGCGCTAGAATCCGAGTGCCTCGTCGATCACGCCCCTCTTCCTGACCGAGCGCTCGGCGCGCGCCTCAAGAATCGCCATCCCCGGCGGCCGAAGAGGGCCCGAGCGACCGCAATGGCCGCAGCAACGCCCATGGCCCCCCAGCACAACGCCTTCGTCCTCGCCGGCAACCTTCCGCGAGTCCTCACCCGTCGCGACCTCGAGCGCTGGCATGGAACGCCGCCGCACGGCCACCCGTTCCGGGCGGTGCAAGTCGACGAGGGCTCGAAGGCCGAGTTCGTCCTGCGCGAGCTGATCGAGCTCGGCACGCGCGTGGTGCTGTTCGCCGGCCTGCCGTGCCCCGACGCGGTCATGGGCGCGCGGCTCCTCGGACTGCGTGTCGTGCTCGCCCTCGACCGCGAGGACCTCGAGCGCTGCCGCCTCGGCGACTGGCGCGACGCGCACGGCGCGGCGCCCTTCCACGCCCATCTTGTCGTCGGGCTCGGAGTCGACCGGCCGGTGCGCGTGACGACCGACGAAGGCAACGTCTGGAGCACGAGCTACATCGCCAAGGACCTCGCCTCGGTCGACCTGCACCACGTGCTGATGCTCACCGACAAGGTGCTCGACACGACCCCACAGCCGCCGTGGGGCGTCTCGACCTTCTGGCAGGTGTGCGCCGAGCTCGAGCTGTGGCGCACGATCGCCGCCGGCGACATCGAGTCCGAGGCTCTGGCCGTGCAGGAGCGCGTCTGGCAGCGCTGCTTCCGCATGCCGGGCGCCGAATTCAAGTCCACGCGCACGCGCCCGACGCTGGCCAACCCCGGTCGCAAGCCGCGCGTGCTGTTTGTCTCGCACGAGCTCTCGAAGACCGGAGCGCCGACGGCGATGCTGTGGGCCCTGCGCGGCATGCGCGCGCTCGGCACGAGCTTCGAGCCGTGGGTGCTCGGCATCGGCGACGGCCCGATGGAAGAGCTGTTCGTCGAGGAGGTCGGCAAGGAGCGCTTCTTGAAGGCGCACTTCCAGGACGACTTCCCCCACTACCGCGAGATCCTCGCCGCCTACGACGCCGTCGATCCGGAGCTCGTCTTCCTGAACGCCTCGCCCGTGTACGCCCACGCGCCGCTCCTGCGCTGGAAGGGCGTGCCCGTCGTGTGGTGGTTCCACGACGGCATCAACGTCGCCAAGCGCGACGGTCACCTCTTCACCCAGCGCGCACTCGAGGCTTTCCATCGCTACGCGCTGCACAGCGCCGACCGCGTGCTGACGGCCTCGCACGACACGGTGCGCCAGATCGAGCTCTTCTGCCCGCCGATCGAGGGCAAGGTCGGCATGGTGCCCTACGGCTTCGACGTCGACGCGATCCTCGGCGAGGGCGAGCGCCTGCGCGCGCAGCGCGCGGAGCTGCGCGCGGAGTTTGGCATTCCCGACGACGGCGTGCTGTTCGCGTGCGTGGGCAGCCTCGAGCGCCGCAAGAACCAAAAGCGCCTCGTCGAGGCCTTCCAGAACCTGTTGCGTTCCCTGCCCGAGACCGAGCGCGGCAAGCACCACCTCGCGCTCGTCGGTCGCCTCGACCCGGACAACCTCGGGCCGAAGAGCTTCCACGCCGAGATCGTGGCCGCGATCGAGCCCGAGTTCGCCGCGCAGGTGCACATCACGGGCCCGCGCCCGAGCGGCTTCCCGGTCATGGTCGCCGCCGACTGCCAAGTGCTCGTCTCGACCAACGAGTGCTCTCCGCTCGTCAACATCGAGTCGATGCTGCTCGAGACCTTCGTGATCTCGTCGCGCGTGCACGGCATCCCCGAGGTCGTCCTCGACGGCGTGCGCGGCAAGCTCGTCGAGCCCGAGGACGTGGCGGACATCGAGTCGGCGCTGCGCTGGCTCGTCGAGACCAAGGCGCGCGAGCCGCAGAAGCTCGCGGCGATCAAGGCGCGCGCCAAGGCCTACGCCATCGCGAACCACGGCTTCGTCAACACGGGCAGCATCGTGCGCGACGAGCTCCAGCGCATGCTCGAGCTCCGCAAGGGACCCGCGACGCGCCTCGTCGGCGAGGTCGCCAACCGCGGACTCGAGAGCGAGCTCATGTTGCGCTGGTCGCTGATGAAGCACGACGCCTGGCACGGCTGCCTGCCCGTGCGCGAGCGCTGCCACACGTTCCACAACCCCGACGCGACGTTCCTCGCTGATCCGGAGAGCGCCGCGACGCGCAGGAGCTGATCAGGCCTGCGGCTCGGGCTCGCCCGAGCGCGCCGCAGCCTGCTCGGCGACGGACGGAGCCTTGAAGGTTCCGTAGAGCAGCTGGTGGTACGTGAGCGCGAGCTGCGCGCCCTCGTATTCCGGCGTCTTGAAGGCCGGGACGTGAGCCGCGAGGGCGTCCAGCGCGCCACGATCGCGCGCGAGGGACGCCAGCTCCGCGGCCAGCGCCTGCGCGTCCCCGCGCGGGAACAGGCGACCGAGCGCGTGCACCTTGCAGAACTCCGCGATGCCGCCGGTGTCAGAGGCCAGCACGGGCCTGCGCTGCAGGCTCGCCCGCTCGAGCTCGAAGGGCGGATTCCCGAGACCCACGGAGGGCACGACGAGCAGGTCGAACGCGGCGCTGGCATCGTCGAATGCGCCGTGCTCGTAGCCTTCGCTCCAGCGCACGCGGCTCGCCGCGGAACTCGCGAGCACGCGCTCACGCAGGGCGTCGTGCTCCGCTCGATCGACGTCCGCGCAGCGCACGTGCACCTCGAGCTCCAGGGCGTCCGACTCGGACGCCGCCTCGAGGAAGGCGTCGACGAGCACGTGCAGGCCGTCGGCGCGAGCCGCGCTGCCGCAGAAGCCGACGCGCAAGCGGCTCGAGGCCGCGCGCGAGTGAATCCGAACGGCCGAGACGTCGCGACTCGGCGCGCTGAAGAGCGCCTTGGCTGGTGAGAGGCCGAAACGCGCGATGTACTGATCGCGAACGAACTCGCTCGGGGCGAGCAGCAGGTCGAGCTCGCGCATGCGGCGCGTGAAGCGATCCATGCGCCTCTCGATCGAGTCGCCGAACTTCTCGTGGAACTGCTCCTGAGCCTTCCACTTGGCTTCGCGCAGCGCCGTGCGCGTGGCGTGCACCAGCGCGAGCGGGCGCCGCCCCGTCACGCCGCGCGTCGCGTCGTAGCGCTGCTGGTACAGTCGCTTCCACGACTGCGAGAACGTCTCCGGCGGAGCCGGGCGACGCGCTTCGTGCTCGGCCAGCTCGGCTGCACGCAGCTCCGCCCAGCGCTCGCCGTGCACGCACGGTCCGCACTTGGCGAGATTGATCGTGTCGCAGGTGCTACCGTCGGTGCGGCATACGCGGTTCTTGAGCGGGCACATCGGCCAGAAGTCGCGCGCGGTCATCACCGACTTGATGTTGAGCGAGCGCACGATCTCGAGCAGCCCGATGCCGAGCGTCTCCATGTCGTGGAAGTGCACGACGTCCGAGCGCAGCTCGCCGAGGAACAGCTTGAACTCGGCTTCGACATCGTGGTGGACGTAGGAGCGCTCGAGCGGGCTCCACGCGACGCGCGGGCGATTGAAGAAGCGGATCGTGACGCGCTCGCGCCGCTCGGTGTACACGTGGCCGTCCGGCAGGGACGGATCGTCGAAGCGCGTGAAGATCGCGACGTCGTGTCGCTCGGCCTGCGTGCGGGCGATGGCCCAGACATGCTCGCCCACGCCGCCACCGCCGTGGGGCGCGAGCTCGTTGGTGACGTGGAGGATGCGCATGGGAGTCGAGGAGAGGGGGCTGTCCCGTCGCGGCTTGGGGGTGGTCGGGACTCGCTCAGGAGTAGAAAGCGGGCGAGTGCCAGACGGCGACGTGCTGCGGAGCGACCGGGCCCGTCGTGGCTTGGGTCGAGAGCGCGACGCTGCACACGCCGAGGTCGCCGGCCGGGAGCGTGCACTCCAGCGGAACGCCGGCCTCCTGCGCGCGCGCGCGCGCGCTGGCATGGGCGATCCGCTGCCCGAAGCTGTTCTTGACCTCGACGGCGAACTCGACCTCGACTCCGGCGGGGCCCTCGACCCGCACCTGAGCACGGAAGCGGCGTCGGCCCGCGAGTCGGAAGTCGCTGTAGTTCAACGTCCCGCACGTTCCGACGGCACCCGGACCAAGGGTGAACTCGTCGCGATTGAGGGCCACGTGCGCATCGCGCGGCAGGCCCTTGAGCGAAGTGCCCTTCGCGCCTTCCGAGGTCGAGTAGAAGAGCTTGAGGCCGTGCTCGACCGCGGACGAGCTGCCCTCGATGGAATAGCCGGCGAGCGCCATGGCCGTCGCGCACTCGTTGAGGAACACGCCCTGCAGGCCCGGGTCCCAGCCGGCCTCCTTCATCGTCAGTTCGTGGTCCTCGCCCGCCGGACGCGACTGTTCCGGGCGGTCCTTGAGGAAGGTCCGCAGCACGCCCTCGCGCTGCTCGGAGGAGAGACCGAGGAACTGCGTCAGCTCGTCCGCGACCTTCTCGGGCTCGAGCGCCATGCGCTCCTGACGGACCTCGAGCCAGCGGTCCCCGAGGCCCTTGCGGACCTCGTGCCACGCCGTGATGGTCCCGGCCCAGCTGCGGCAGTGGTACCAGAACGGCGTCTGGGGGAACTTGGTCATGCGCGAGAGCACGTTCTCGATGCCCCGGCGCTGGCAGTAGATGAAGCGCGCGTTGGGGAACATCTCGAGTAGGAGCGGCGCCACGCGCACCGCCGGCGCCCCGTCAAAGTCGCTCGGCGTCTTGTCGCACCACACGCCCGATGGATAGCGCTGCTCGAAGAAGGCCTGGAAGTAGTTGATGACGTAGGCCTTGAACCCCTGCGCGTCGAGGGCGCTCAGCAAGTAGCGGTCGCCGCTTCCGGGGAAGTTGGTCGTGACGGTCTCGATCGAGTTCAGCACCATCTGCATTAGGGTGCTGACGTGGCCTTCGTCGTTGCCGGGAATGCCTGCGCCGTGCGTCAGCGCGTAGCCCATGGCGCTCGTGCCGGAACGCACGCTGCCGAGCACGAAGATGGGCGAGGACATGTTCGCGGGCCGGCGCTGCGGATGCAGCACGGCAGCGAGTTCAGGGGCGAGTTTCGGGTCTTGCATGTCCTCAGTCAGCCTCGTCTCGGGGCTTGGGACCCGGGGCATCGGGCCGAGTGTGGCTCTGGCTAGAGGGTTTGGCAACGCGACTAGCCCGGCGGTGCCATGTTCGGAACTTGGAACGGGGCAGTCGTCCCGGAGCAGGGACGGGCCTCCCTCGGGAGAAGTTCCAGTGGACCGCGAGCGGACCGGAAATGGAACGCGCCGCGTGTCCCGTCAGCGACAGGACGCGCGGCGCGCGCGGAACGGACTCCGGGGGGCGCGACCTAGGTGCGCGAGGCCTCGAAGATCGACTGGATCGCATCGTCGAGCGCCGCGTTGAAGTCGGCGTCCGACTGCTGGGCGCTCAGGCCTTCGGTGAGCGCGCGGCTGAAGCTCGCGATCATGCCGTGGTTGCGGGCCAGCTTCTGGTTGCTGCGGGCGCGCGAGTAGCCACCCGAGAGCGCGACCACGCGCGCGACGTTGGGGTGGTCGATCAGGCGCGCGTAGGAGTCATCGATCTCCGGCAGGGTCAGCTTGAGCATCACCGTCTCATCGGGGCCGAGCTCGTCCAAGTGCGCGCACAGCGCCTGCTCGAGCATGTCCTCGGCGGCGAGCTTGTCGGGGCACTCGATGTCGACCTCGGGCTCGATGATCGGCACGAGGCCGGCCGCGCAGATGCGCTTGCCGATCTCGAACTGCTGGGCGACGACCTTCTCGATGCCGGCCTCGCTGGCCTGCTTGATCACCGAGCGCATCTTGGTGCCGAAGACCATGTTCTTCGCGGCGCGCTCGAGCAGCTTGTCGAGCTCCGGGATGTCCTTCATCAGCTGGACACCGTCCGTCTCGGCCGCGAGGCCCTTGTCGACCTTGAGGAACGGCACCACGCGCTTCTCCTCCCACAGGTACTGGGCCGAGCCCTTGCCGCGCACCTGCCGGTCCATGGTGTTCTCGAACAGGATCGCGCCGAGGATGCGATCGCCGTTGAAGGCCGGGGAGGTCACGATGCGCGTGCGCATCTCGTGCACCTTGGCGTACATGGCCTCCTCGCCCGAGTAGGCGCTCTCGGGCACGCCGTAGAGCTTGAGGGCCTTGGGCGTGCTGCCGCCGGACTGGTCGAGCGCGGCGAGGAAGCCATCCTGGGACACGACCTTGGTGAGCTGCTGATCGAACGACATCGCGTGAGGTTCTCGGGAGGTTGCCTGAAGTCGGGGTACGGACGGAGTGTCCCCGATCGCCCGAGGTGGATCAACGGTGGCCCGCGGACCTGCGCTCCTGTCCGCGCGAGGCTGCGGACTTGGGCCCCCCTGCGGCATGCTCCGGAGCGAGGGCCATATCTCGACACGGGAGCCGACCCGAACCCGGAACGCGCGCCTTAGAATGCGAGCGTGCTGGCCCTGCTGCCCCCCATCGCGGCCCTGCTGCTCGCCCTCGCTCCCGCGGCGTCCGCCCGACCTTCGTGCGGTGCGGCTCGTGCGCCGGAGGGCGAGCTCGAGATCGTCGCCGACACCAAGCAGACGGGCGACGTGCGCGCGAAGGCCCTGCGTGAGTTCATGGATCGCGCCAGAGCCGAGGGTCGCTGTGCCCAGGCGGCGGCCGAGCTCGACCGCGTGATTCTCGAGCGCGCCTTCCCCGCTTGGCTGCGCCGCGTCGGCGCCGAGGCGATCGCGAAGTGCGGCGACGAGGCGACCGCCAAGTACGTGGCCGCCGGCATCGGGCGCGGCGAGACTCAGGAGCGCCTCCACTACCTGCGCGCGGCGCGCGGACTGCCCTTCAAGTCCACGGCGGACGCTGCCTTGCGCTCGCTCGCCTACGCGGACCCGCGCGTGCGCTGCGAAGCCGCCGAGTTGCTCGCGCGCCAGCGCGTGGCGACCGCGTTCGACGAGCTCTCCGGTGTCGTCGCGCGCAACAAGGACTCGGAGCTCGTCGAGACAGCGCTCGTCGCCGCGAGCGCACTCCGGCGGGGAACCGCACAGTGGCCTGAGTGGCAGGAGCGCCTGCTCGAGTGGTCGCGCGAGAAGGAAGGCGTGCGCAAGCGTGCCGCCGTCGCGGAGCTGCTCGCCGTCGAGGGTCCCCACGCACCCGAGGTCGCCGCGCGCGCGCTCGACGACGCGAACTGGTCCGTGCGCGTGCTGGCCATCGAGTGGCTGGAGCGCAACATCACGCCCGCGCGCCTCGACCTGCTGATCGCGCGGCTCGCGGCCGAGACGGACGGCTCGCGCGTCCACGGCGACCTGCTCGATGCGCTCGGGCGGCTGACGGGCATCCAACGCTACCTCACGCACACCGCCTGGGTGAAGTGGCGCGAGACCGCCGGCCGCGACTGGAAGCCCGGCGACATCGTCGGGAAGTCCGCCGAGGGCGGCTCGGCACAGGGCCGCTCGAAGGCCGCGCGCTTCTATGGCGTCGACATCGCGTCGGCGCGCACGACCTATGTCGTCGACCTGTCGGGCTCGATGGGTGCGCTGTCGAAGTCGCCGGGCGACGAGAAGCTCAAGCGCATCGACGTGGCGCGGCGCGAGCTCCTCGGGCTCGTCGACGCGCTGCCCGCGGGCTCGTGGTTCAACATCGTCGGCTTCGGCGACACCGTGCATCCGTGGCTCGATGCGCTCGAGGACTTCACCGGGGGCCGCAAGGCGCGGCGCGATGAGCAGGGTGAGCTCGCGGCCACGGCGAAGAAGCGCGACGACGAGGCCCGGGCCAAGGCGCGCGAGTGGATCGGCAAGCTCGCGCTCGCCGGCAGCACGAACATCTACGACGCGCTCGCCTTCGCGTTTTCCGACCCCGACGTCGACACCATCTGCTTCATGACCGACGGCACGCCGACCATCGGCACCGAGACCGAGGCCATCGCGATTCGCGAGGAGCTCGTGCGCTGGAATCGCTCGCGCAAGATTCGCATCCACTGCATCGCCGTCGGCGAGGACAACTCGCTGCCGAAGTGGATCGCCGCCGACCACGGTGGCGTGCACCGCTTCGTGCCCTGAGCGCGCCGTGCTCAGTCGAGCCGGAGCGCCAGCGACCAGACCGCGGCGCCGAGCAGCAGCAGCGGAAAGAGTGCCACGATGAGGCTGGCCATGGCCAGCGCGTGCCATGCATCGGCCTGAGCGAGCAGGGCCAGCCGCAAGCCCTGCGGGGTCGCGCGCTCATCGGCGCTGCGGATCGCCACAGCCGCGGTCCGGGCTCGCACCCCGAACCAGGCGGCACAGGCGCTGGCGCCCACGAAGAGCGCTACCAGAGGGAGCCGTGAGATCACGAACAAGCCGTCGGACTTCGGGGCGAGCAGCAAGAGCGCGAGGAGACATGCCGCGACGGCGAGCAGCAGCGCGGCAGACGCCCAAGAGGCCACTGCAAGGAGTCGCAGCGACCGCGGAGCGTTGCGCAGGACAGCGAGGACTTCAGGCTGCACACCTGCGCCCGGAGACTGCGTCTCGGCACCCGGCTGCGACTCGGTCACGCGTCCCCAAGCGGCGGGAGTTCCGGGGCGCGGATGCGGCGCTTGCGCTCGGTGAGCGAGCGCAGGAAGGCGGCGAGGTCGGACTTCTCCTGCGCGTCGAGGTCGAGCCGCTGCACCAGCGGTGACTTGCGCGGGAAGAGCGGGTCGTCCTGCTGCGCCGCGCTCGGCTCGATGCGCGGCATGCCCGCCGAGTACATGTTGATCACGCCCTCGAGCTCGAACAGCCCGTTGTGCATGTACGGGCCCGTGCGGCCGAGGTTGCGCAGCGACGGCGTGCGGAAGCGGCCGACGTCGGCGGGTTCCTTGGTCACGCGGTAGCGACCGAGATCCTCGAGCTCGCGGCCGTAGTACGTGAGCCCGAGGTTGTGGAACTGCTCGTCGGTGAAGAGCGGTCCGTTGTGGCAGTTCAGGCAGCGCGCCTTGGTGCGGAAGAGATGCAGGCCGCGCAGCTCCGCGTCCCCGAGGGCCTCGCGGTCGCCGGCGAGGAAGCGATCGAAGTCGCTCGATCCGTCGGACACGAGCGTGCGCTCGAACGAAGCCAGCGCGGAGAGCATGCGCGCCGCCGTCACTTCCGGATCGCCGTAGGCAGCGGCGAAACGCTCGCGATAGCCACGCGAGGAAGCCACCGCCGTCACCGCGCTCTCGACGCTCGTGTGCATCTCCTGCGCGTTTCCGAGCACGAGCGCAGCTTGATCCTCGAGCGAGGCCGCGCGCCCGTCCCAGAACCAGCTCGTGCGCAGGCCCGTGTTCCACAGGGACGGCGCGTTGCGTGCGAGCGCGAGTCCGCCGTGCCCGAAGCTCGTCGCACGCCCGTCGCCGAAGCCGAGCTCCGCGTCATGGCAGCTGGCGCAGGACATCTGCCCCGTCCCCGAGAGGCGCGCGTCGAAGAACAGCAGCTGGCCGAGGTCCTCGCGCGCGCGGGCAGTCGGCGAGGTGTCGCGCGGCGGAGGGACCACGAGGCCGAGCTCGCGATGCTCGATGCCGACATCGAGGGTCGGCGCCGGCCACTCCGCGCGCGGACGGGAGTACAGCTCGCGCAGCGCGGGCTCCGTCGCGGCCGGAGTGAGCGCGGGATCCACGCGCGTGGTGGGCTCCGGACGGGCACACGACATGGCGACGAGGGCAGCGAGAAGATGAGCGCGGCGCATCGCATCCATGCTACGAATCGCGGACGCCTCGTCGAGACCGGTGAACGCGTCGAGACCGGTGAACGCGTCGAGACCGGCGGGCTAGCGCGGGCGGTAGCGCACGCAGTCGCGGCC
>CAITGX010000122.1 GCA_903892045.1 uncultured Planctomycetota bacterium
GGTTTTTGAACCTTCCGTAAAGGTCAGTTGGGATGGGGTAGGATGGGGGCCGATAAAGGTCGGCGTCAGGTCCTCAGCCCCGCGCCCCCTGCATCGAAGCCCCCAAGAGAAGCACCGTGGTCCAGAGCGTCGCCCAGCGTCGGATGAAGGTCCTGTTCCTCGACGAGTACCTCCCTCAGGAGATGCTCGGGATCATGTGGCTCAGCCGGGCCATCAAGGATGCGGGGCACGAGACCAAGGCGCTGTTCGTGCCGGACAAGGACTGGGTCGCGAAGGTCAAGGAGTACAACCCCGACGTGGTGTGCTACTCGGTCACGACCGGGATGCACGTGTACCTCGCGGAGCTCAACCAGCGCGTCAAGGCCGAGCTCCCCCACGTGGTGTCGGTGTTCGGCGGGCCGCACACGACCTTCACGCCGGAGTACATCGAGACGCCGGGCATCGACATCATCTGCCGCGGCGAGGGCGAGCAAGCAATCGTCGAGCTGCTCGACCGCATGGCGGCCGGCGCGGACTACAGCGATGTCCAGAACCTGTGGGTCAAGGACCGCAAGACCGGCGAGATCGCGCGCAACCCGGTGCGCCCGCTGGTGCAGAACCTCGACGACCTCGGTCACCCCGACCGCGACGTGATCTACGAGGCCGCGCCGATCTACCGCGACAGCGACCGCAAGGTGTTCGTCACGCAGCGCGGCTGCCCGATGAACTGCTCGTTCTGCTTCCACCACGCGTGGAAGAAGAAGGTCTACAACTCGAACAACAAGGAGTACACGCGCAAGCGCTCGGTCGACCACATCATCGCCGAGATCAACGCGGTGCGCGCCAAGTACAACCTGAAGTTCGTGCACTTCGTCGATGACATCTTCAACCTGAAGAACAGCTGGCTCGAGGAGTTCTGCGAGCGCTACCCGAAGGAAGTCGGTCTGCCGTTCGACGTGATCCTGATGGCGAACCTGACGACGGAGCGCCACATCGAGCTCCTGCGCAAGGCGGGCTGCGTGTACGCGCGCATCGCGATCGAGGCCGCCAACGACCACGTGCGCAACGCGATCTTCCGCAAGAACACGACGCGCCAGCAGCTCATCAACGCTTCGCAGTGGATCACGAAGCACGGCATTCGCCTGGGCTCGCTGAACATCCTCGGCGCGCCGGGCGCGACCATCGAGGACGAGCTCGACACCGTGCGCCTCAACGTCGAGTGCGGCGTCGACCACCCGATGGTCAGCCTGATGCAGCCCTACCCGATGTTCGACATCACCGACACGACCCAGCAGATGGGCTACGCGGTGTCGAGCCTCGACCAGTTCCCGGTCAACTTCCGGCGCTCGCTGCCGGTCGAGAGCGACCAGAAGCACCAGATCGAGAACCTGCACAAGCTGTTCCCGCTCGCCGTGCGCAACCCGTGGATGGTCAAGTACCTGCCGAAGCTGATCAAGCCGAAGTGGATGTACCGGCCGTACCTGATCCTGTTCATGCTGCACGCCGAGTACCTCGTCGCTGAGCAGTCGGGCATCTACTCGCGCGCGCAGGGTCTCTCGGGCCCGCGCTACTGGACGTGGGTGGACTTCCTGTACCGCCTCTCGACCAAGGGAGTGCTGCGCGTCTACCAGGTGCTCTTCAAGAAGTTCCAGCGCCGCTTCGCCGCGCGCGCGCGGAACATCGAGGTCGCCCTGCAGATGGGCGACGAGCGCGTCGTCGCGCACATGGACTGAGAGAGCGGCGAGAGCGCTCTCGAGCTAACGTGGCGCGCAGCGATGCGCGCCATGTTCGTCTTCACGCTGCTCGTCCTCGCGGGCTGTTCCGAAGCTCCGCGGCCTGAAGCGCGTGCCGCAGCGACGAGCGGCTCGGCGGCTCGCCCCCACATCGCGGTCGCGGGCACGCGCGTCGCGCTCGCCCCGCCGGAAGGATTCGAGCCTTCGGCCAAGGTGCAGGGCTTCGAGCGCGCGGATGGCGCGGCGAAGCTGGGCGTCTTCGAGCTGCCCACGAGCTTCGCGGACGCGCTGCCGGATGCGCGCGAGAGCTGGTCGCAGGGTGGCTTCAAGCTCGTCCGCGAGGAACCGGTCTCGCTGTGCGGCGCTGAAGGTCGCCTGTTCGAGTATGAGCGCGACACGGACGGGCGCGCGCGGAGCGGCTGGATGGCGATGGGCGGCGACGCGAGCGAGGCGGTGCTGCTCGTCGCGGAGTGCGACGAGCAGGCGCGGGCTGCGCTCGAGCGGCCACTGCGCGAGTGCCTGCTCGGCGCGCGCTGGGAGCGCACGACGGGCTCCGCGCTGGCCTTCGAGCTGCGCCCCGCCGAAGGGCTCGTGCTCGTCTCGGACGAGGGCTGGAGCAAGGCCTACGTCGCCGCCGGGGCGCCCTCGCCCGTGCCGCCGGGCACTCCGTTCCTGCTCGCGAGCTCGAGCGCCGAGCCACTCGACGGCGCACGACTCGAGCACGCCTGCACGGAGAGCCTCGCGACCGCGCTGGCGACCGTCGGAGCGACGATCGCGCGCGTCGAGCGCTCGGAGCGCTCCGAGCTCGGCGGCCTGCAGGGCTGGGAGCTCGTGGCTCGTGTCCGCGATCCACGCCTCGCGGGCGAGTGGCTTGGCTACGTGGCGCTCGTGCCGCGGCCCCAAGGTCAGCTGCGCTTCCTAGGCCACGCATCTCCCACCGAGGCAGCCCGCGCGCTGGCACAGTTCGAGCTGACAGTGCGCAGCCTGCGCCTGCGGTGAGTACGCAGGTGCCGCGAGGGGCCGCTACGCAGTGCGTGCGGGCGAGGTCCCGACTCGGGACGAGTCGAGCTCGACGCGACACGGGGCTTGGATGCGACTGGCCGGCGGCCCTGCGTGGGCGTGAAGCGCCCGACCTCGCGAACTGCGCCCGGACCCGCGCCCGCCAGCCGACGGCTCACTCCACAAGGAGGTGGAGCCGTGAAGTACTCATCCCTCAGCATCCCGGTGGCGCTCGCCCTCGCATCTGTGGCCCAGGCCCAGAGCCAGTTCGAGCCCTTCGACCCGGTTCACAGCGGCGACTACCCCAAGGACGTGGCCGCTGCCGACCTCGACGGTGACGGCGACCTCGACCTCGTCGCCGCGCTGCGCTCGCCGCCACGCCTGGCGGTGCTCCGCAAGACCCTCGGCGGCAAGTTCGAGTCGCCCGTGTACGAGCCGGTGGTCGGTGCCCGCGACATCGGGGGCATCGCGGCGGCCGACCTCGACGGTGACGGGCGCCCGGACGTCGCGGTCCTCGGCCACGACACCAACGACCTGTGGGTCTTCCACAACCTCGGGAACGCGCACCTCGTGCAGATTGCGCGCATCCCGCTCGGCGCCGGTCCCAAGGAGCTCGAGGCCAACGACCTCGACGGGGACGGCGACCTCGACTTCGTGGCCATCAACGAGCTCTCGAACTCGCTGTCCGTCGTGATCAACGACGGCTCGGGCTTCTTCAGCGCCCGCCCGGAGATCCCGATCGGCATCACGCCCAAGGGCCTCGCGGTCGGCTGCTTCTCCTTCACCCGCGGCCTGCTGCGCCTCGGCGACCTCGCCATCGCGGAGCACGACAGCCACTCGATCCACGTGATCCACAACATCGGGAACGCCACCTTCGTCACCGCGGCGGTGCTCTCCGTGCCGGGCAACTCGCACCCCGAGGGCCTCGTCGTGCGCGACTTCGACAACGACGGGCTCGAGGACGTGGCGGCGTGCTACAGCGGCGCCACCACCAATCGCGTCGCGATCTTCTACCGTGAGGGTGCCAGCTTCAGCGCACCGGTGCTCTACAACATCGGCAGCGAGCACCCGACCCACATGGTGGCCGACGACTTCGATCGCGACGGTCGCCTCGACCTCGCCTTCGTGAGCCCGACGTCGCTGCACGTCACGCTGGTGCGCCAGCGCGACCTGCGCGACTTCGAGTGGAGCGGCATGTGGGACATCGCGGGCCCCGGCTCCGACCACCTCGTGTCGGGTGACTTCGATGCCTCGGGATACCCGGACATCGTCGCGACGAATGACCTCGGGAACACGCTGACCGTGCTCTACAACACGCTCTCCAACCCGCTGTCGTACTGCTACGGCGCGCCGAACTCGGTGGGCCTCGGTGCCACGCTGGAGACCTCGGGTGCCCCGAGCGTCTCGGGCAACTTCGTGCTGTACGTGCAGGGTGCGCCGCCGGCCAAGCTCGGCACGTTCCTGTACGGTCCGACGGCGGCGATCACGCCGTACCGCTCGGGCTACCTGTGCATCGCACCGCCGATCGCGCGACTCGGCGGGCCGATCGCGACCTTCGATGACGGCACGACGAAGTACGCGCTCGACTTCAGCTGCGCGCCGGTGGGCTGCGGCGAGGCCGCGATCACCGCGGGCTCGGCCTGGAACTTCCAGTTCTGGTATCGCGACACGCTGCCCACGGGCGGCGCGACGAGCAACTTCACCAACGGCGTGCGCGCGATCTTCCTGCCGTAGCGCAAGCCAACGGGCGTTCCCGCCCCGCGCGGGGACGCTGCCCTGGCGTTCTCGGGGGCTGCGAGGTTCCGAGGGCGCCGGGGCTCTTTCTTGATCAGCGTGTCGCGGCTCTCCCGCCCTCGCGCCCTGTTGCAGAAGTCCCGTCGCGAGGCGACGGGAGCTCTCACAGGGCCAGCGACGCGCCGCAGGGACAGCAGAGCCGAACGGCTTGGCCACCGAGCAGGCCACGACGAGCATGAGGACGCCGCGGCAAGGAGCGCGAAGTCGCAGCCTGGGACTCTCCCAGCGGTCCGCTAGGGGCGCGCGCCCGCCTCGATCCAGCGCTCGAGCGTGGCGAGCTCCTCGACGGAGTGCTGAGGCTTCTTCGCGGGCGGCATGTGGTCCTCGTCGTCGAGCGGGAGACGCATGCGGCGCACGAGCTCGCTCTCTGCGGCTCGACCCGCGACCACGACCGTGCCGAACTCGCCGGGCTCGAACCAGCGCGCGTCGAACGCGTCGAGGCGCAGGTCGCCCTTCTGCTTGAGCGGGCCGTGGCACTCGACGCAGCGCGCCTGGAGGATCGGCTGCACGTCGCCGAACGCGAGTGGCGCATCGGTCGGAACCGGCTCGACGCGCTCCCCCGCGCGCGGAGCACGGAACGGCTCGGTCAGGTAGCCCTCGCCGTGCACCAGCTCCCCACCGAGGTGCCCCGCGCCGAACGCGAGCAGCGCCGAGGCCGCGAGCGCGGGCGAGTGCAGGCGACCGCGCAGGAGCGCTCCCGCGACGGCGAGCAGCGCGCAGGCCATCCCCAGCCAGCGGTGCAGGTCGAGTGCTTCCTGCGCCGTGCGCCCGAGCGGCTCCGCATCGGCATGGATCCAGCCGGTGAGCACGGCGAGCACCGCGCTCGCGGCTCCCGCGCGCGCGAGCAGTCGCACGATCCGGGCGCGCGTCTCATTGGGCGTGCGAGCGTCGAGCAGCGCGAGCCCTGCGGCGAGCGGGAGGAACGCCACGGGGAAGTGCAGCACCGCGAGGTGCATGCGGCCGAGGAACACGAGGAGGGCATCGCTCTGCACGATGCCCTCCAAGGTCCAGACGCGGACCGCCGGCGTCAAGCTGCAGGCGCCCCCATCCCTGGGAGTGCACTCCCGCAGGCCCGCGATCGCGCGCGGACGCGCCTGGCGCCTAGCGCCGGGCCTCGATCTTGATGCGCGTCGCCGGCTTGGGCTCGAGCTTGGGGATGCGCACCTCGAGCACGCCCTTCTCAAGCTTCGCCACCATCGCCTTGGGCTCGAAGTTGAGGCCTTCGGGCAGCGGGATCGAGCGCTGGAAGGCCCCGTACTGGGACTCGGAGCGGAAGCACTCCTTCTCCTTCTTTTCGCTCTCCCACTTGCGCTCGCCCTTGAGCACGAGCTGCGAGCCCATCACCTGCACCTCGAGGTCCTTCTCCTCGAGGCCGGGCACGTCGAAGGTGGCGACGAACTCGTTGCCGTCATCCGACAGGTTGGCCGCCGGGTAGCCCTGGCGCCGGAAGACCTCCGGCAGCTGCAGCGGCGAGCTCTTCCAGAAATCCTCCAGCCACTCGTCGCCCTCGTTCCACAGCGAGATCGGGGTGCGCGGCTTCCACAGCGTGGTCTTCATGTGTCGTCTCCTCGAGCAGGATCGTTTGGGGTTGCGCCGACCATTCGGCGGAACTCTCCTCGCCCGCGCCGGGCGGGCGCTCGATCCCGCCAACGGGGTAGCGACGGGAGGACGCTCGACGTAGCCGCGCGGGGACGCGCCCCCCATTGGCCTGGGAGCGCGCCCCCGCGCGGGAGCGATTCCGAGTCGCGAGCGCGCGCTCAGTTCTGCATCAGACCTTCGCGGATGGCGAGGCGAGCGAGCTCGGCGGTCGAGTGGCAGTCGAGCTTGCGCTGCAGGTTCTCGCGGTGCTTCTTGGCGGTGCCGAGGCTGATGTCGAGCTCGCGCGCGACGTCCTTGTTGCTCTTGCCGAGCGCGAGCAGCTGGAACACCTCGCGCTCGCGGCCCGTGAGGGTCGACAGACGGCTCGAGCCGCCGGGCTCGATCGGTTCGCCGCGGCGCATGCGCGCGACGAGGCCACCCGCCACCTTCGGCGAGAGGTACGGCCGGCCTTCACTGACCGTCTCGATGCCGAGCACCAGCTCGCCCGGATCGGAGTCCTTCGAGATGTAGCCGTCGGCGCCCGCGCGCATGGCCTGGTCGACGAAGCTCTCGCCCTCGTGGTGCGTCAGCATCAGGATGCGCACGCGCGGATGGGCCTCGCGAATCGGGCGGATCGCGTCGAGGCCCGAGAGGCCGGGCATCGAGATATCGAGCAGCACGACATCCGGCAGGAGCAGCGCGATGCGATCGATGGCACTGCGGGCATCCCCGCTGTCGCCGACGACCGTGATGCGCTCGTGGGCCGAGAGCAGGCTCTTGAAGGCCGCCCGCAGGATGTTCTGGTCGTCCACGAGGAAGACCTTGACCTTGTTGCCGACCTTCGTGGTGTTGGGCGATTCGAGCATGGGTGTCTTCATGGTTGATGTGGGATGCGGACCTCGAAGCGGGCTCCCCCGAGCGGGCTCGCCTTGGCTTCGATGGTGCCCCCGTGTTCCTCGACGACCTTGCGGCAGAACGCGAGGCCGAGCCCCGTGCCCTTGGCCTTGGTGGTCGCGAA
>CAITGX010000123.1 GCA_903892045.1 uncultured Planctomycetota bacterium
CCTCGACGGCGCGATGGGGACCCAGATCCACGCCGCCGACCTGCAGCTCGAGCGCGACTTCCTCGGACTCGAGAACTGCAGCGAGGTCGTGAACCTGACGCGCCCCGACGTGATCGGCACGATCCACGAGCGCTACTTCGCCGCCGGCTGCGACGCCGTCGAGACCAACACGTTCGGAGGCATGGCGCATGTGCTCGCCGAGTTCGGGCTCGAGGCCCGCGCGCGGGAGCTCAACGCGACCGCGGTGCGCATCGCGCGCGCCGCGGCCGCGAAGTTCTCGACGCCGGAGCGGCCGCGCTACGTGCTCGGCTCCATGGGTCCGGGCACCAAGCTCGCCACGCTCGGGCACACCGACTTCGACACGCTGCGCGCGTCGTACCACGTGCAGGCGCAGGGCCTGATCGACGGTGGCGTCGACGCGTTCCTGCTCGAGACTTGCCAGGACCCGCTGCAGATCAAGGCGGCCCTGTCCGCGGTGCGCGCGGCGCAGCAGGAAGCGGGCACGGACCTGCCCGTGATCGTCAGCGTGACGATGGAAGTCACCGGCACGATGCTCGTCGGCACGGAGATGGCCGCGGCGATCGCGCTGCTCGACCCGTTCGACATCGACATGATCGGCCTCAACTGCGCGACGGGACCGCGCGAGATGAGCGAGCACATCCGCCTGCTCGGACAGACCTGCCGCAAGCCGATCTGCGTCTATCCGAACGCCGGCCTCCCCCACCTCGTCGACGGCCATCCGCACTACCCGCTGACTCCGGCGGAGCTCGCGGACTGGCTCGTGCGCTTCATCGAGGAAGACGGCGTGAGTATGGTCGGCGGCTGCTGTGGCACGACACCGGAGCACCTCGCGCAGGTCATCCGCGCCGTCGGACAGCGCAAGCCCAAGCCGCGCAAGCCGAGCTTCCAGCCGGCGGTCACGAGCACCTACGCGGCCGTGTCGCTGCTGCAGGAGCGCTCCGTGCTGTACGTCGGCGAGCGCTCGAACGCCAACGGCTCCAAGGCCTTCCGCGAGCACCTGCTCGCCGGCAACCTCGACGCGCAGGTCGAGATGGGCCGCGAGCAGGCCCGCGACGGCAGCCACGTGCTCGACCTCTGCACCGCCTACGTCGGCCGCGACGAGGTGGCCGACATGACGAAGGCCGTGGCGCGCTACCGCACCGAAGTGCCCGCGCCGCTGATGATCGACTCGACCGAGCCGCCGGTGATCGACGCCGCGCTCAAGCTGTGCGGCGGCCGCTGCATCATCAACTCGATCAACCTCGAGGAGGGTGTCGAGCGCGCGGAGAAGGTGCTCGCGATCGCCAAGGAACACGGCGCCGCGCTGATCGCGCTCACCATCGACGAGCAGGGCATGGCGAAGACGGCGGACGACAAGCTGCGCATCGCGCGCCGCCTGTACCGCCTGTGCGTCGAGGACTGGAAGCTGCGCCCCGAAGACCTGCTCTTCGACGTGCTGACGTTCACGATCGCCACGGGCAACGAGGAGGACCGCCGCCTCGGCCTCGAGACGCTCGAGGGCATTCGCAAGGTGCGCGAGGAGCTGCCGGGCGTCGGCACGTTGCTCGGCGTCTCGAACATCTCGTTCGGCCTGAACGCCGCGGCGCGCCACGTGCTGAACAGCGTGTTCCTGCACCACGCGCAGGAGGCGGGCCTCACGTCGGCGATCCTGCACTCGGCACGCATCGTTCCGCTGCACCGCATCGACCCGCGCGCGCGCGAGGTGGCCGAGGACCTGATCTTCGACCGCCGCCGCGAGGGCTACGACCCGCTGCAGGAGTTCCTCAAGCTCTTCGAAGGCGCGCAGGTGGCGGCCAAGAAGGAGCGCGCCGTTCCCTCCGACCTGTGGGAGCGCCTGCGCTGGCGCATCGTCGAAGGCGAGCGCAAGGGCATCGAGGACGACCTCGTGCTCGCGATGCAGTCGAAGCCGCCGCTCGAGATCATCAACGTCGACCTGCTCGCGGGCATGGCGACCGTCGGCGACCTCTTCGGACGCGGGGAGATGCAGCTGCCGTTCGTGCTGCAGTCCGCCGAGACGATGAAGGCGGCTGTGAAGGTGCTCGAGCCGCACATGGAGCGCCTCGAGGGCCAGACGCGCGGCAAGCTCGTGCTCGCGACCGTGCGCGGCGACGTGCACGACATCGGCAAGAACCTGGTCGACATCATCCTCTCGAACAACGGCTACACGGTCTACAACCTCGGCATCAAGCAGCCGATCCAGCACATCCTCGACGTCACGCACGAGCACAAGCCCGATGCCATCGGCATGAGCGGACTGCTCGTGAAGAGCACGGTCGTGATGAAGGAAAACCTCGAGGAGATGAACCGGCGCGGCGTGCGCGTGCCGGTGGTGCTCGGTGGAGCGGCGCTCACGCGGCGCTACGTAGAGCACGATCTCCGCAAGGTGTACGAAGGCCCGCTGTACTACGCGAAGGACGCCTTCGAGGGTCTCGCGGTGATGGAGCGCGTCGTCGCGGGCGAGGAGAAGCCGCCGGTGCGAGCGTTCCAGCGCGACTCCGATGAGCCGCTCGAGGCGGACATTCCGGTCAAGGCCGTCGCCTGCGCCGCCGCATCGGTCGGACGCGCCGTGGGCGAGGCGGCGCCGGCGCTGGCCGAGCGGCCCGCGCCGGAGGTGGCGGAGCCGCAGCTTGCCGCCGACGCGCTCCCGCGCGACATCTTCTATCCGGCCGCGCCGTTCCTCGGCGCGCGGCTCGTGGAGTCGATCCCGCTGCAGTCGATCTTCGCCTACATCAACGAGATCACGCTGTTCCAGTTCCAGTGGGGCTACCGCCGCAAGGGCAAGCCGCAGAAGGACTACGCGCGCCTGATCGACGAGACGGTGCGACCGATCCTCGTCGAGCTCGCGCGGCAGTGCGCGAAGGAGAAGATCCTCGAGCCCAAGGCGGCCTACGGCTTCTGGAAGTGCGTTCCCGAGGGCGACACGCTCGTGCTGCTCGATCCGAAGGACGAGGGCAAGACCGCGGCGCGCTTCGCGTTCCCGCGCCAGCGCG
The DNA here is from genome assembly GCA_903892045.1 of uncultured Planctomycetota bacterium. GTDB lineage: Bacteria > Planctomycetota > UBA1135 > UBA1135 > F1-120-MAGs118. Next base: position 3,012 of record CAITGX010000123.1, read on the forward strand.
GCAAGAAGAACCTGTGCATCACGGACTTCTTCCGCCGCGACGGCGTGCCGGACGTAGTCGCGCTGCAGGTGGTCACCATCGGGCAGCGATCGAGCGACGTGGCGCGCGAGTGGTTCGCGGCCGACCGCTATCAGGACTACCTCCACCTGCACGGCCTGTCGGTCGAGGCCGCGGAAGGACTCGCGGAGTACATCCACAAGCAGATTCGCGCCGAGCTCGGGCTCTCGGGCGACGACGCGCGCGACATGCGCGAGCTCTTCAAGCAGGGCTATCGCGGCTCGCGCTTCTCCTTCGGCTACCCCGCCTGCCCGAACCTCGCTGACCAGGAGCAGCTGCTCGACCTGCTCGGCGCGCACCGGCTCGGCATCACGCTCTCGGACGAGTTCCAGCTCGAGCCGGAGCAGTCGACGTCGGCGCTCGTGTGCCACCACCCGAGCGCCAAGTACTTCACGATCTGAGCGCGTTCCTCCGCGCTCCGATCATCACGACCCCGCTCGTCCGGGCACTGCGAAGACCTCCAGCCGGTGCCCGCCCATCGTCAGCGGGCCGCGGTTGGCCTTCGACGCGCCGCGTCCCTGACTCCAGAAGCCGATGCCGACGGAGCTTGCGCCGTCGAGCTCGGCCACCGGCACATCCGCCGTGGCGAGCCGCAGCACCTGTCCGTCGGGCGCTACGAACTCCACGTCCCTCAGTATCAACTGGCGCAGGATCTTGCCCTTGCCCGCGGTGACGTGGACGAACAGGCTGCGGCTGTGCTGCGGCAGCGGGTCGTAGACGATGGCGAGGTTGAAGCGCTCGCCTTCGATCTCGCCGTGCGCCGCAACGATCACGGCCTCGTCGGCGAAGACGACGTCCCGCAGCTCCGTGGGTGCGGCGCCGATGCGCTCCGCCGCATGCGCGGCGCGCTCCTCCGCCACCGTGTACTGAGCGATCCAGGGGCAGAGCAGCAGGGTCGCGACGGAAGTCAGGGCCGGGCCGCGTCGCCAGCCCGCGACGGGCTCGAGGACCGCCTTGCGCCAGCGCCCCGCGAGCTTGCCGTCCCACGCGGCGAGGATCAGCTCGCGCGCCGGGTTCTCGATTGCGAGGTGCAGCAGGCTGGCCGCGGCCAAGCTCGCCGCGAGCGCCAGCGCGAAGCCGAGCGGCCACGCCGCACCGATGCCGAGCCCGCTGTCCTGAAACAGCATCAGGATCATCGCGTGCACCATGTAGAACGCGAAGCTGATCTCGCCGAGATACACCAGCGGCCTGAGCGACAGCAGCTTGGCCACCATGCCGCGCGAACGGGCCATCCACAGGATCAGGAACGCGAACGCCGGCGTAAAGCCGGCTCCCTTCGGTAGGAACTGCTGCGCCACAGGCAGCGTGTCCGGTGCAATCACGTAGCGAATCCACTGAGCCGGCCCGAGACACAGGAATCCGAGCGCGACAAGGCTGAAGGCCACGATGTCGACTGCGGTGTCACGCGTGGTCCGTGCTCCCGAGGTCGCGGGCCAGCGCGCCGCGATGCGCGCGGTGGCGATGCCCGTCGCGAACTCGAACAGGCGCATGGGCGGTGCGAAGTGCAAGACTGTCAGTGCGGTCGCGCGACCGTCCGGATGCATGCCAACGCTCCACTCCGCGAGGGCGACGGCCATGATCGTGGCTGCGACGATCGCCGCGAACGCGCGCAGGAAGCGGCGATCGTCGAGCATGCAGAGCAGCGGGAAGAGCGCGTAGAAGAACGCTTCCACCGAGATGCTCCACGCGACTCCGTTGTAGCCGAGGATCTCGTCGATCTTCGTGTCCCAGGTCTGCGTGAGCGTGACCTGCGCCAAGAGCCGCAGCAGCTCGTCGGGGGAGCTCGGCAGGTTGTGCCAGCGGAAGAGCAGCAGGAAGAGCGCAAGGCAAGCGATGTGCAGCGGCCAGACGCGCGCGAAGCGTGCCACGAGAAAGCGCGATATTCCGGGCGAATTCAGCGTTTGTCCATAGACGTGCATCAGGATGAAGCCCGACAGCACGAAGAAGAATCCCACAGCGAATCCGCCGAGCGGGCCGAGATTCCACGACTCGATCGAGAGTCGTTCTCTGGCGTGATGGAGGAAGACGCAGAATGCGGCGACGAATCGGAGACCCGTCAGCGCATCCAGCATGCGCGGCTGGTTGCTGGAGTTCATTGCGAGCGCGCGCGAGCCTAGGGAAGTGACTCGCGCGTGGGCGTGGGGAATTGGGCGCAGGAGGGTAGGAACTCGCTACGCAGAGTCAATCGCGAAGTTCGCTGCTCCACGCGCAGTCCGGCGCGAACTTCGTTGTGACGAGCGAGCGCCCCCCTGCGCATTCATGCGCAGTTTCGAGCGCCGGACTACCGCGGAGGCAGCGCCCAGCGGCCTTCGACCCACGCACGATGAAAGCGGCACGACCGGACACGAATCTCATCCCGGCGGTCGCCGCGGACACTTTTTCTCAGCGCCCGAATCCGCGTAGCGGGGCACGACGCTAGCGTGACGCCATGCTGACCTTCGCCAGCCTGCTCGTCCTCGCCGCCCCCTCGACGCTCTCCGTCCCCGCCCAGTCCGCGCCGAATCTCGCGGAGTGGGCCGCGGACCGCGACGCGCGCATGGCGTGGTGGCGCGACGCGCGCTTCGGGATGTTCGTCCATTTCGGGCTCTACTCCCCCGCCGGCGGCACGTGGGACGGCAAGGTCTATCCGCAGCACTATGCAGAGTGGATCCAGCACTGGGCCGCGGTGCCCTGCGCCGAGTACGCGCGCCAGATGAAGCCGCTCTTCCAGCCAGCGCCGGGCTTCGCCGACGCGTGGGCCGAGCTCGCGGCCGACGCCGGCATGCGCTACGCGGTGATGACGTCGAAGCACCACGACGGCTTCACTCTCTTCAACTCGAAGCAGCCCTACTCGCTCGGCAACGACGTCGCGGGCGGGACGAACATCTCGCCCGCTGGCCGCGACGTGGCGCGCGAGTTCGCCGACGCGATGCGCGCGCGCGGGCTCCGGCCGGGCTTCTACTACTCGCTGCTCGACTGGCAGCACCCCGATGCCTACGAGATGGCGCTGCCGGCGTACCCCAAGCCCACGCACTCGCGCGACCACGCCAAGTACAAGGCCTACATGCGCGGGCACGTCGAAGAACTCCTCACCGACTACGGCGAGCTCGCGACGATCTGGTTCGACTACTCGGATCCGACGCGGCAGGGCGAGGCGTGGGGCGCGAGCGACCTGCTCGGCCTGCTGCGCGCGAGGCAGCCGAAGATCCTGGTCAACAATCGCCTCTACTTCGGGCTCGAGAACAAGCTCGGCGACTACGGCACGCCGGAGAAGTACGTGCCGCCGACGGGCCTGCCGGGCATGGACTGGGAGGTGAACCACACGCTCAACGAGAGCTACGGGTTCAGCGCGCACGACGCGCACTGGAAGGACACCGCGGCGGTGGTACGGCTCTTGTGCGACATCGTGTCGAAGGGCGGCAACCTGCTGCTCAACATCGGCCCTGACGCACAGGGGCGCGTGCCCGCCGAGGCGCAGCGCGCGCTGCGCGGCGTGGGCGCGTGGATGCGCGTGAACGGCGAGGCGATCTACGGGACGCAGGCGAGCCCGTTCGCGCGCCTCCCGTGGGGTCGCGCCACGCGCAAGGGACGCACGCTCTACCTGCTCGTGTTCGACTGGCCGCTCGACGGCCTCCTGCGGGTGCCGGTGCAGGGTGAGCTGAAGTCGATTGCGCTGCTCGGCGCGCCTGATGCGCTGTTCGCGGTCGAGGAGAGCTCGCCGACGACGGGCATGCTGCTGTCCCTGCTCGAGGAGCCGGCGGACAAGGCCTGTTCCGTGCTGCGCCTCGACTTCGCCGACGATCCGCGCGCGCTGCCGTTCGCCGTGGTGCCGGCGAGCGACGGAGCGCTCACGCTGCTGCCCCACGATGCCGCGCTCACGGGGCCCGAGCTGCGCGTGGAGCAGGTGGGCGCGGTCGAAGACGTGCGCTACAACCTCGGCTACTGGCTCGACGCGAGCGCATTCGCGGCGTGGCCCGTCGGGCTCGAGGAAGCGCGGACCTACCGCGTGGTCGCGGACATCGCCTGCAAGGACGAGTCCGCCGGCTCGAAGATGTCGCTCGCATGCGGCTCGTCGCGCATCGAGTTCGACGTGCCCGCGACCGGGGCGTGGCAGCAGTATCGCGAACTCGAGCTCGGCGCGCTGGACCTCCCCGCCGGCCGCAGCGAGATCGCGCTGCGAGCGCTCAAGAAGACCGGCGAGGCCGTGGTGAACGTGCGTTCGCTGCGCCTGGAACCCCGCTGACCGTCAGCGGCCAAGCTCGATCAGGTCCGCCAGCGTGCGGTGTGCCTCGATCGGGTGGCGCAGCTTGCGGTCGAGGTGCAGTCGATAGCGATTGCGACGCCCTTCGCGACGAACCTCGAGATACCCGCCCTCGACCA
>CAITGX010000124.1 GCA_903892045.1 uncultured Planctomycetota bacterium
GCCGCTCGCGGTCTGCACGATGCTGGCGCCGACGAGCCCTTGGCCCTCGATCCAGCGCAGCAAGGCGTTCTCCGTCCCGTTGTTGCCATCGCCCGTCCACCACTCCAGCGGGGAGCGATTGCTGACCGCGCCCGAGAGCTGGACAGCAGCGGGATAGTTCACGGCCTGATCGACCCCCGCCGAGACGCCCACCTGGGCGCGGAGAGGCGCAGCGAGGGCCGCCAAGGCGAGGAGCAAACCGCTGGAACGCATGGGGAGAATCGGGACCGCCCGAGGTACGCCAGTCTAGGCCCACCGGCGTCGGCCGGCGTCCCCACCGGAGAGCGGGTGGCCCCTGCAGAGCGGGAGACGACCCTGAGCCGATCCCGGGTTCCCCGAAAAACGGACCCGGGGCCCGGGGCGGACGCCCCAGACCCCGAAAAAACGTCCCGCGCAGGCCCTATTTCGCGAAGGCGGCGTCGAAGGCCACGTTCGAGCGCGGGAAGTCGAGTTTGCGGACGAAGGCCGCCGCGTCGGTGGCGCCGAACTCGCGGTCCATCAGCATGTCCTCCCACTCGACCGTCAGCGGGCCGTGGTAGCCCAGATGATTGAGCACGCGCACGATGCTCTCGAAGTCGATGCGACCGCGACCGGGCGAGCGGAAGTCCCAGAAGCGCCCGTCGCTGCCGAAGTCCGTGTGGCCGCCGAACACGCCGGCCGGGGTCGGGCGATCCGACCACCACACGTCCTTCACGTGCACGTTCCACACGCGCGCGCCGAACTCGCGCAGGAAGCCCAGATAGTCAACGCCCTGGTAGCCGAAGTGGCTCGGATCGAAGTTGAAGCCAAAGCGCGGGTGCTGGCCGAGAGCGGCGAGCGCGCGCCGCGTGCTCGGCAGGTCGAACGCGATCTCCGTCGGGTGCACCTCGAGCGCGAAGCTGACGTCCACCTTGTCGTAGGCGTCGAGGATCGGCTTCCAGAGCTTCGCGAACTCCCGGAAGCCCTCGTCGACCTGCGAGGGAAGGTTGGGCGGGAACGAGTAGATCAGGTGCCAGATCGGGCTGCCCGTGAAGCCGACCACGACGGTGCGCTTCGAGCGCGCGAGCTGCGCCTTCACGCCCGCGGGGGCCGCGTCGAAGAACTTCCGCGCCGCCTTGCCCGTGTCGATCATCTCCTTCTGCGCACGCTTGCGAACGCCGGCAGGATCGCCGTCGCCCCAGATCTCCGGAGGCAGGATCGACTTGTGGCGCTCGTCGATGCGGTCGGCCACCGCCTGCCCCACGAGGTGGTTCGAGATGGCGAAGCTCTGCACGCCGCAGTCGGCGAGCAGCTCCCACTTCTTCTTGCAGTAGTCCTTCTCCTTGAGCGCGCGCTGGACCTCGAAGTGGTCGCCCCAGCAGGCGAGCTCGAGGCCGTCGTAGCCGAAGGCCTTGGCCTTCTTCGCCAGCGTCTCGAGCGACAGGTCGGCCCACTGGCCGGTGAACAGGCAGAGCGGACGGGGCATCGCGATTCTCCGTGAATTCCTGCGGAACTGTGGGCCGGGTTACTTGATCTGGGAGAGCTTGATGGCGTGGCGCTCGCGCGCGCTGAGCAGCGCGGCCTCGAGCACGCGCTGCGTCTCGTAGGCGTCGGCGAAGTCCGGCAGCGGCACCTCGGGCGCGACGTTCGCGAGCGCGCGCAGCACGTCCGCCGCCATGTTCGTGAAGCCGTGCTCGTAGCCGATCACGTGCGCGTCGGGCCACCACGCCGCGGCGTAGGGATGGTTGCCGCCGGAGGTGCACATGATGCGCTTCCAGCCCCCCGTGCGCTTGTCGCCCGCCTCGCACAGCTCGAGCACGTTCATGTCCTCGAAGCCGAAGCGCAGCGAGCCCTTCTCGCCGTTGAGCTCGATGCCATTGTCGTTCTGGTGGCCGTGCGCGAGGCGCGTGGCCTCGAAGCTCGCCGTGGCGCCGCCCGCGAAGCTGGCGAGGAACAGCACGACGTCGTCGACGTCGCTCTTGCCCTTCTTGCCCTTCGTTCCCGCGATCGGCCGCTCGTGCACGAACGTGCGCTCGATCGCGCCGTGGACCTCGCTCACTTCCTCGCCGACGAGGAAGCGCGCCATGTCGACGATGTGAGCGTTGAGGTCGCCGTGCGCGCCCGAGCCCGCCACCTTGCGCTGGAAGCGCCACGACATCGGCGTCTCGGGGCCGCCCCAGTCCTGCAGGTAGCGCGCGCGCACGTGGCGGATGCGGCCGAGCTTGCCCTCGCGCACGAGCTTGTACGCCAACGCCACCGCCGGACAGCGCCGGTAGTTGAACCACACGAAGGTGTGCACGCCCTTCTTCGAGGCCTTCTTCGCGGCCACGGCCATGGCGCGCGCGTCCGACAGCGTGCCGGCGAGCGGCTTCTCGCACGCCACGTGCTTGCCGGCCTCGAGCATCGCGATGGACTGCTCCATGTGCACGTCGTTGGGCGTGCCGATGTCGACGAGCTCGACCGCATCCTCGCGCGCGATGCGCTTCCAGTCCGTGGTCGAGTTGAGCCAGCCCCAGCGGCGAGCGAAGGGCGCGAGGCCCTCGCCGTCGCGGGCCGCGATCGTGTGCAGGACCGGCTGCAGCTCGAGGTCGAAGAACTTCGTGACCTGCGACCACGCGTTGGAGTGCGCGCGGCCCATGAAGCGCTGGCCGATGAGGGCGATCGGGAACGGACGGGGCATGGGGAGTCCTGCGGGACAGCGTCCCCCTCGGGGGACGCGGGGGCGGTCGGGGGACACAAGAGTAACGAGGAATGCGCTCGCGAGTCAGCCCGCCGTGTTTGCCAGATCGAGCCCGAAGGGCGACCATGGGCAGCATGCTCGTGCACCTCGCCCTCGCCGCCGCGCTCGCTCTCGCCCCGACGCTCGGTCAGGAGCGGCGTCCCGCGCCGAACCCGCAGGCTCCGGCGAAGGCGCCGCTGGTGGCGCAGTTCATCACCTGCACCCCGACCACGATCCGCCTCTCGAACGGCCAGCAGCTCGACTCGAAGAACCCGATCGCGGACGCGCTGTCGCGCTGCGGTCCGGGGAGCACGGTGATGCTCGCCGACGGTGCCTACCCGTCCTTCGGCGTCGGCTTCGCCAAGAAGAGCGACTGGAACGCGCCGATCAGCGGCGGGACGCGTACCCAGCCCATCGTCGTGCGCGCGCAGGGCAAGGGCGCGCGCGTCGTGCCGCGCACGAGCGGCGACACGATCGCGGTCGCGCAGGAGCTGAACTGCGGCTGGATCACCTTCGAGGGCCTCACCATCGAGTGCGGCTACCGAGCGGGGATCATGTTCTACAAGCTCGCGGACCAGCGCCGTCACGAGGGCTTCAAGTTCCTCGACTGCCATCTGGTCGGCGGCTTCGACCACGCCAAGGGCGAGGGCGCGAACTCGAAGTGGGGCGTGTGGGGCAACTGCCTCGCGGACTTCGAGTTCCGCGGCGTGCGCGGCCGCGCCAGCGTGCGCGACATCCGCCACGAGCACGGGTTCTACCTGCAGAACCTCGTCGGCGACGTGACGATCGAGAATGTCGACGGGGCCCGGCTCGGCCGCACGTTCCTGCAGGTCGTCGCGCGGCCCGACTGGGGCCCGCCGGGCACGGGCACCCTCACCGTGCGCAACTGCTCGATCGAGGACCCGTGCATCGCGCGCGGCGACGACTACAAGGGCGGGAGCGCGCTCACGCTCTCCGGTCGCCACACCGGGCGCGCGATCTTCGAGAACAATCGCTATCGCTCGGGCTTCAACCCCACGCTCAAGCACCTCACGCGCGAGGGCGTGCCCTTTGGCACCGGCGCCTTCGTGGCGTGGGA
>CAITGX010000125.1 GCA_903892045.1 uncultured Planctomycetota bacterium
CGGAACCCGATGTCGTAGTACGCGAGGCCGGGGTCGTAGTAGCTCCGGAACGCGGAGCGGCAGTAGTTCGAGCTGCCGTACCAGCTGCCGCCGCGGACGACCCGGTACGGGCCGCCCGAAATCGACGCAGACTGATCGCCCTGCGGTGGAGAGTCGGAATACAAGTCCTCACACCACTCCCACACGTTGCCATGCATGTCGTGGAGCCCCCATGGGTTTGCGAGCTTCGAACCCACTGTGTGTGTCTGGCGTCCGCTGTTGTCACCGAACCACGCCATCGAGTCCAACTCGCCTGCGAAGGCGCCCGTCGTCCCCGCGCGGCAGGCGTACTCCCACTCCGCCTCGCTCGGTAGGCGCAATGGGCCGCTGCAGCGATCCAAGAATGTGTGACCGACATTCCAACCTACAGTCTCCACGGGATTGAGCGGCGACTCGAACCTCGATGGGTTCGTTCCCATCACCTTGCTCCACTGCTCCTGCGTGACCTCCGTTCGTCCGATGTAGAACGGACGTTCGATCCTGCGGGGGTGCTGGCGTTCGTTTCCACGTCTGTCCGCCTCCGTCTCCGGAGACCCCATCAGGAATTCCCCCGGCGGGCAGAGCAGCAGCTCGATCCCAGTCTGCTGATGCCGGATCTTCCACGGCAAGTCTGTCCGCTTCATCCGCTCGCGGCCCGCGGCGTCCGTCACGATCGCCGCGTCCGGCTCCACGGCCACGACCTCGAAGCCCTCTGGGAGATTCCACCGAGGGCCGCCTTCGCCCTCGTAACGGCACGAGAACGCGAGGAGCGCCAACAGGACCGCACCGAAGACGCGCCACCGCATCGACACTGCTGCTGCCATACGCAAAACGTTCATGAATACACCTCGCGGGGGCATCACGGCATCCGACTCAAATCTGGTGGGACGATAACGGCCGGCCGACGCAGCCGCACGGTGCCGCAGGTGGGAAATGGGCACGCAACCGCGGGCCGAGCGCCGCCGGCGGGCCTGGCCGGCGGGCCTGGCGGGCGGGGTGCGCGCGGGCGGGACGGGGGGCGCTGCTAGAATCCCGCGCCCTTCGAAAGTCCCTACCCGCGGCGAGCGCGTCGCGAGGAGCCCCGGCTTGGCCCAGATCACTCGACGTATCGGTCTCTCCCTCGGCGCGGATGCCTGCTGGCCCATCTGCTTCGAGGAGCTGATGAAGGACCTCGACCTCGCGCTGCCGGTCGGCAAGGACACCGTGCGCTTCGAGGTCGAGCGCGTGACGATCGAGCCCTACGACCTGCGCGCGAAGGTGCCCTACGACCTCGTGATGGACCGCCTGACGCACTGGTACGCGGTGCGGCGCGAGTGGATCAAGAAGGCCACGCTGATGGACGGCGTGTACGTCTTCAACAACCCGTGGTCCGTGCAGTCGAACGAGAAGCACACGACCTACGCGGCGATGATGCGCCTTGGGCTGCCGATCCCGACCACGTGGATGGTCCCGCCCAAGGCCTACGACGACAAGCCCGACCTCGACACGACGCTCGTGCGCTACGCGCGCCTGTTCGATCTCGGGGAGATCGGCGCCAAGGTCGGCTACCCGCTGTTCATGAAGCCCTACGACGGCGGCGGCTGGGTCGGCGTGAGCAAGATCGACGACGAGGCCGCGCTGCGCGAGGCCTACGAGAAGTCGGGCAAGCTCGTGATGCACCTGCAGAAGGGCGTGCTGCCGCACGAGCACTTCTGCCGCTGCATTGGCCTCGGCCCCCAGACGCGCATCATCCGCTACGACCCGTCGGCGCCGCTGCACCAGCGCTACCTGAACGACAAGGACTACCTGCCGGACGAGACGCTCGACGTGCTGCGCGACATCACGCTGACGATCAACGCGTTCTTCAACTGGGACTTCAACAGCTGCGAGGCGCTGTACGAGCAGGGCGAGTGGTTCCCGATCGACTTCGCGAACCCCTGCCCCGACAGTCAGGTGACGAGCCTGCACCGCCACTTCCCGTGGCTCGTGAAGGCCAAGCTGCGCTGGGCGCTGTACGTGGCCGCCACGAAGAAGAAGCTGCGCCTCAACCACGACTGGCAGCCCTTCTTCGACATCGCCGACAAGGACCTCCCCTACCGCGAGAAGCTCGCGCGCTACGCGAAGCTCGCCCGCGAGCGCATGGAGGCCGAGCGCTTCGAGGAGTTCTGCGCCAAGCACCTCTCGCACTTGGACGAGGTCGCGTGGCAGTTCTTCGGCACCGACCGCGCGCGCCACGCCGTGCGCACCAAGGTCGAGGCGCTGTTCCCCAAGCATGAGTGGGACACGTTCACCGAGCACTTCTGGAACGAGCTGCAGGTCTGGCGCGCGGAGGACGCGGCGGCGCGCGCCGCGGCGGCGAGCCCGGCCAAGTTGGGCGCGAAGGCGAAGAAGGGCGCGGCGCGCAAGTAGCCATGGGCAAGGCAACCGAGACGTGGCGGTCGGAGCGGCTCGGCCGCGAGGTCAAGGTCGTGCGCTGGGGCGAGGAGGGCACGCCCGTGCTGCTCTTCCCCACCGCCGGCGGCGATGCGGAGGAGATCGAGCGTTTCTGGATGATCGACGTGCTCAAGCACCTGCTCGAGCAGAAGCGCATCAAGATCTACTCCTGCGACTCGACCGCCGGTCAGGCGCTGCTCGCGGAGTCGAACAAGGTGGACCACGCCGCGCGCGCGCAGCAGCGCTTCGACGCCTTCGTGTACCACGAGCTCGTGCCGCTGATCCGGCGTGACTGCAAGAACCCCGCCGCCGAGGTCGTCGCCGCCGGTGCCTCGATCGGCGCCTACCAGTCGCTCGCCGCCGTCTGCCGCCACCCGGACGTGTTCAAGCTCGCGATCTGCATGAGCGGCACCTACGACCTGCACAAGTTCATGCAGGGCGAGCCGAACTCCGATCACCACTTCAACACGCCGACGCGCTTCCTCCCCGATCTGCCCGAGGGCCCGCACCTCGAGCAGCTGCGCAAGCGCTACATCCTGCTCACGCACGGCAAGGGCAAAGCGGAGGAGCCCGCCCAGTCCTGGCGCGTCGCCGACGTGCTCGGTCGCCGCAGCATCCCCAACCGCGTCGTCGAGTGGGGCGAGGATTGGCCCCACGACTGGACCACGTGGCGCAAGATGCTCCCGCTCTACATCGAGGAGCTCGTGCCCAAGCCGTCGTAGCGCGGCAGCCCTTGCGAAGAACGCGGCGCAAGCCGAAGGTGGCGCGTCGTGAAGGGCGGACGGCAACGAATCTCGGGCGGAGTGTGGCTCGCGGCGCTCGCGCTGCTCGCGCTGGTCTTGGCCCTGTGGCTACGGAACGAGCTCGGCGGCACTGCGGAGCCGGAGGAGCAGTCGAGCGTCCCCGAGGCCGACGAGTCGCGCACGTCGGGCTCGGACGCGGGCACGGAGTCCGACGGACTCGCGGCGGACTCGCGCACGACCTTGGCGGAAGAAGCTCGATTCGACGAGCCCGAAGCCGTCGCGGAGCAGGATCCGGGCGTCGAGCTCCTCGCGATCGTCGGGGCACATCGCAAGCGTGTCGCGCCCGTCGAACTGTGGTGGTGGCAGCCGAAGGACTCCGAAAACTGGCAGGAGCTGCACAGCGTCGAGCGCTGGATGCGATCCGGCGAGCTCGATGCGCGGCTCGCGGAGCAGGCGCAGCAGCTCGCGCCCGATGCCAACGGCATCTTTCACGCACCGGCGCCGCTCGCCGTCGGCTGCGTCATCGCGCGCGCCGAAGGACTGTGGGGCTGGTCGCTCGTGCTGCGCTCGAGCCCGGACCCGACCTACATCGAACTCGAAGCGGACGAGACACTGCTCGTGCGCGTGCTCGACGCGGCCGGCGCTCCCGCACCGCTCGCGCGCGTCGCCTTGCGCCAGCGCTGGCCTGCGGATGCGGGCGAGCCCGACATAGCGGACCTCGCCATGGTGACGACGGATGCCGACGGACTCGCGAGCTTCCCGCACTTCCGCGGGCTCATGCAGGCGGCGTGGGACTTCGATGCGCAGCACGTGCTCACCGTCGCGGAGCCGTTCGCGCAACCCGTCGAGGTCGAGTTCGATCCGACGCGCCCGCCCGGCGAGACGATCGAGCTGCGCCTCCCAGCGTGCGGCAGCGTGGTGCTCGAAGTCGAAGGCGACGCGCGCGGCGCGCAGTTCTCGCTGGCCTTGGCCTCCGCGAGCGGAGTCGCCGAGGAACTCGAGCTGCAAGGCGGCGACTTCCTGCGCCCCGCGAGCGACGGGCTGGCGAGCTTTCCCTACGTGGGCTTGGGCCTGCTGGTGACGCCAAAGTCCGTGGTCGACGGACGCGTCACGCTTCACGAGGGCAGCACGGCTCTCGGGCCGAGCCGTCCGGGCGAGGAGCGGCGACTGCGCATCGACGTGCAGGCCGAGCCCAAGCCGGAGCGGCGCATGGTCGGGAAGCTGGTGGGCCCCGCACTGCGCACGAGCGGCGCGACGCGCGTCGACATCGAGCTCCGTGGACAAGACCTGAGCGGCGCGGCGTGGACTCAGAATCTCCGCGTGCTCGTCCTGCCGGACGGTCGCTTCCTGATCCCGCTGCTGCGCGAGGCGGCAGGTCCGACGCAGCTTGAGTTCAGGGTTCTCGGTCCGCGCGACGAGCTCGTGGGCGAAACCGAGCTGACCGCGATCGCGCACGCGGGGATTGCCGAGCTCGACCTCGGCGAGATCTTCCTCGACGCTCGTTCGATGCTCGTCGCCGGTCGCGTGGTCGATCGCAACGGGAAGCGCGTCGTGGGCGCGCGCGTCAGCGCGCTTGGCACGCGCACCAGTGCAGCCAGCGTGCAGGCCCGCGGCTGGCAGCGCGCGCAAGAGTTGCAGACGTACAGCGGACCCGACGGAGCGTTTGAGCTGCGCGGCGATCCGGAGTGGACGGCGCTCGGCGTCTCCGCATGGAGCAGCGACGGAGCGAGCGAGTTCCGCGTGGTCGAGCCGGGCACCCGCGATGTCGTGCTGACGCTCGCCGCGGACGGCGCGCTCGCGGGCTCGGTCTCGCTCGCAGGCGGGCTGGCACGCGAGTACCTGACCGTGACCGTGCGCCCCGAGGGCGAGAGCTCCACGCCGCGCGGAGCGACGCCGATGCGACGCAGCGAGCTCGATGCCGAGGGCGCGTTCGTCGTGCGCGGACTCGCGCCGGGCTCCTACACGGTCTCCGTGTACGCGTCCGGAGCGCCCGTGGAAGTCGCGCAGGTGCAGGGCGTGCTCGTCGAGGCGGGTTCGCTCGCGCGCGACCCGCGTCTCGATCCGCTCGAAATCGGCAACTGGAGCGTGCTGCGCGTCCTCGACTCCGAGGGCGAGCCCGCGAGCCGCGCTGCCGCGCACGTCTTCGACCGCCGTGCGCGACGCTGGATTACTCACGCCATGCCCTCCGGCAAGCTGATGCTGGAACGCGGCACGCCACCGCTTTGGTTCGCAGCCCCTGACCATCTCCTAGCGCGCTTCGATCCTGCGTCGGGCACCGACAGCGTGCAGCTCGAGCGCGCGCCGCGTGTGCAGATACAAGTTGCGCCCGAGTTGCTCGAGGCTCTCGATGGCCTCAAGCTCGAGCTCGTTCTTCAGTCGACCGAGCTCCCGCCCGCCATCGCACGCGGCCGCGCCGACCACATCGCGATCGACCGCGCGCTCTCCGAGCCCTTCGCACTCCACCACTCCACGCCGCTCGCGACAAGCCTCGTCCTCACCGGCGCACGTCCGATCGAGCTCCCCCACCAGCTGCTCGGCA
>CAITGX010000126.1 GCA_903892045.1 uncultured Planctomycetota bacterium
CATGCGCGGAGCGAGCAGCATCTGCTGCCCCATCGCCTGCCGGAACTCGATGCGCTGCGCCACGCCCGGTCTATCGACGCGAACTCGAGGCGGGTTGAGCGACCCGGCGCACCCGCAGCGAAAAAAGAGGGGCCTCGGCCCCGCGGACCCTGGTAGCCCGCTGAAGAAGTCCCGTCGCGATGCACGGCGAGCTGGGTCGTGGCGAGGGACGCGACGGAGGGACGGCGCGCGCGACCGACGTGGCCGCCGAAAAAGGCCCGCGGAGCACGGCCCCAAAGCAACAGCCCCAGAGGAACCGCCCCAGAGCAGCCGCCTGGGGAGCGCGGCGAAGCCACGGCGCAGGGCGCGAAGCCGCCGGGGGTACGTTCGCGACGGGCGGCTAGGACTGCGGGCGGCGCGGGCGCGGCAGCACGAGCTCGACCCGGCCCTCGAGGGCGTCCTCGAGCACGCCCTTGTGCAGGTACTCGATGGCGCTGCCCGCCGGGAGCCCGCGGGCCATGCGCGTGACGCGCGGCGCGAGTCCCGCGGCGGCGAGCGACTCGAGCACGAGGCGCGCCGTCGCCTCCCCCTCGGCGTCGGGGTCGGTGGCGAGGATCACCTCGCGCGTCCCCTCGCGCTTCACGCGCTCGACGAGCCGCCCCACGAAGAGCTGCGCGGGCTCGCTGCCGTCGGCGGGATTGAGCGCCCCCATCAGCACGTGGTAGCGGCCGCGGAAGACCTTGGCGCGCTCGATGGCCTCGACATCCTTGGGCTGCTCGACCACGCACAGCACCAGCGCGTCGCGCTCGGCGTCGGCGCAGATCGCGCAGGGATTCGTGCGCGTCACGTTGCAGCACGCTCGGCACAGCTCGGTCTCGCGCACGGCGCGCTCGAGGGCCGGAGCGAGCTCGCGCGCGGAGGGATCGCGCAGCGCGTGGAACGCGAGCCGCTCGGCCGTGCGCCGTCCGACGCCCGGATAGCGGGAGAAGGCCTCGATCAGCTTCTCGAGCGGCTCGGGATAGGCCACGGCACGCGCGCCCTAGAAGAGCCCGGGCAGCTGCACGCCGCCGGTGACCTTGGCCATGGCCTCGGCCGCGAGCCGCGCGGCCTTCGCCTGCGCGTCGCGCGTCGCGGCGAGCACGAGGTCCTCGACCAGCGTCTTCTCGGTTCGCGCGAGCAGCTCCGCCGCGATCTCGACCTTGACGATGCTGCGGTCGCCACTGGCGAACACGCGCACGGCGCCGCCGCCGGCGCTGCCCTCGACCGTGCGGTTCTTGAGCTCCTCGCGGACGCGGTCGAGCTCGCGCTGCATCTGCTGGGCCTGCTTGAGCAGGCTGCCCATGTCGCCGAAGGCGCCGTTCATGCGTTGTCCTCGATCAGGCCGCCGAAGAGCTCGGCCACCTCGCGCGTGAAGGGATCGGACGAGCCCGCGGCGCGAGTCGCGGGATCGTCGAGCACGAGCTGCACGGGGCGTGCGAGCGAGCGCGCGAGCAGGGCCTCGAGCGTCGCTCGCAGTGCACTGTCCGCGAGCAGCGCGCGCTCGGGCTCGAGCAGGCGCTGGAGCTGGATGGTGGCGCGGGAACCGGTGGTCTCCGCGAGAGTGCCGCGGCGCTTGAGCACCTCGGCCGCCTCGGCATGGGTCTTGGCGAGCTCGGCGAGCAGGTTGCCCCACACGCCCTGCGGCG
>CAITGX010000127.1 GCA_903892045.1 uncultured Planctomycetota bacterium
GTTGCGTGCTGTTGCTTCTTCTTCCCTGTCATCGAAACACCTCCTGAAACCATGAGAACGGGTTGCTACGGGGTGTCCAGAGAAACCGTGGGGCGGGAGACTCGTGCCAGTGACCTGGATCCCGAAGTCGTCGCCACCGAGGAGGACATTGCTCACATGATTGCCGTCGATCGTGTTGTCGTTCCCGGCGACGAAGATCCCGGCGAAGGCGCCCGTCGAGCGCGCGCTCGTGGCAACCGTGTTGCCGACGATGCTGTTGTTGCCCGCGATCACGTTGATTCCGTGGCGACCGGACACGGACACGGTGCAGCCCTCGATGCGCGTGTTCTGGCTGATCTGGATGCCGTCCCCGCCGTTGCCGTCGAAGATGCTGTTCAGGATCGAGCCCGAGAAGGAGAGCGACGCCCCGTCCCCAAGGTTGTCGAGCGCGCTGCATCCGAGGATCTGGCTGGCCCCGTTGAAGCCGATCGAGCCGTTCCCGTCCGCGACGCAGTCGTTCGCCACGCCCTGAAGCAGGTCGTAGCCGGCGCCGGTGTTGGCGCGCGCGAGGCAGCGCGTCGTGGAGCAGGCGGTGTTGATGGCGCGGAAGCCCGTCGATGCGTTCGAGAATGCCGCGCAGTCCACGAAAGACGAGTTGTCGGCGTTGAATCCGATGCCCGCGCCCGACTCCGCGCGACAGCGAACCACGGTCGCGTTCTTGAGCTCGAACTGCGCGAGCAAAGAGGACTGCGCCACGACGTCCTCGACCGCCATCGTTCCGCCGATGGCGTGCTGGATGCCCTGCCGCCAGCCGCGCAAGAGGCCGTTGCGAACGACTACATGGGAGAACAAGCCATCGACGTAAATCGCCGGCTGCGTGCTCGAGGCGCCCGTGCCCTGCAACGTGAAGCCATTGAGGTCGATCGTGATCAACTGCCCGCTCGAGATGATCTCGATGCCCTTCTTCGCAGCCTCGCCGGTCACGTTGCCCGTCAAGTAGTAGCTGCCCGAGGTCGTGATCCGGAACGTGCTGTCTGCATCCCCGGGCGTGGTGGTCGCGCCGATCGGGATGCGCGGCTCGAGCTCGGTCAGCCGCTTGCCCGTCGCGGTCACGGCCCCGGCGGGCGGGTTGAGGTCACCGACGGCGAGGATCGCGGCCGCGGCGACGGCGAGGGGCGTGGCGGCGGAGAGGAGTGTCGTGCGCTTCATTGGATGTGCCCCGGGAGCTAGTACGTGAAGTTGGCGTTGGGGTCTGTGGAGCCGGGAGCGGTGCCGCCCGAGTTGCCGACGACGGCGGCGCTGATCGTGGCGTTCACGATCAGTCCTACGTTTCCGGCCGCGATGTCCCAGTTGGTGGTGTTTCCGCTGCAGACGTTGCGCGTGAGAAAGCTCCCGCTGGAATCGACGTCGATGCCGCGATCGTTGCCGCCGCACTTGTTGCCTTCGATCCGGTTGTCGACGCCGGTGCAGTGGATGCCTGCGCCGTCGCCCGCCAGGTAGCCGTTTGCATCGCAGTCGTTCTCCAGCAACGTGCAACGCCCCGCGGTCTGGATGCCATCTCCCGTGTTCTCGTAGGCCGAGCAGCCGACGATCTCGCTCGAGCCGTTCACGCGAATGCCATCGAGCGTGTTGCGGTACACGACACAGTTCTCCACCCGCGAGTCCGGCCCCGAGGCGATGCCGTCCCCATTGCTGAACGCGATGCAGTTGCGGAGCACGCAGTTGCCGCTGAGCGAGTACCCAGCCAGCGTGTTGCTCGAGGCGGTGCAGCCCACGAGATTGAGACCGGCAGCCCCGAAGAAGCCGTACGTCGTGTTGGCGGTCGCGAAAGACTCGAACACCGAGGAGTTCGAGCCGATCTGGATGCCGGAGCCAGTGTTCTGGCTGGCGATGCAGCTGCGCGCGAGAGAGTTGTCAGGGACTCGCATTCCTCCGCCGGAGTTGCCGATGGCGCGGATGTTCTCGAGCAGTGCGCTGCGCGTTCCCGTGAGGTCAAAGGTGATGCCCGTGGAGCCGAAGCCGCGCACGGTGCCATTGCGGAGCTCGACGCCTTCGCAGTTCGCGGTCACATAGATGCCAAAGCCGGAGCCCGGCACGCCCTGCAGCGTGAATCCGCTCAGGTCGAGCGAGACTCCCGAGGACGTGACTTCGATCAGGTTCGCGCCCGACTGCCCGGTTTGATTGGCGGTCAGGTAGTACGAGCCGGGCTGGGTGATGCGGTACCGGCAGGTCGCGTCCCCGGGGGTGTTCGTCGGATTGACGGCGATGCGCGGCTCGAGCTCGGCGAGACGCTTGCCGGTCTCGGCGACGGCGCCCGGCGGCGGGGTGAGGTCACCGACGGCGAGGACGGCGGCGACGGCGACGGCGAGCGGGGTGACGGCGGA
>CAITGX010000128.1 GCA_903892045.1 uncultured Planctomycetota bacterium
GCGCTGCGTAGGTGAACATCGTGCTGCGCACGCGCACGGACTTCGCGACGAGCAGGAGGCGCGCCGGGGGCGTCACGATGCCGCGGAAGCGCGTCTCGTTGAGGCCGCCGAAGCCGACGAACTGGTTCTTGTCGGCGGCGTGGAAGGAGAGAAAGTGCCAGGTCGCGAGCTGGGCCGCGGCCTCGAGCTGCAGCACGCCCGGGAAGATCGGGCGGCCCGGGATGTGGTCGGCGGCCCACCAGTCGTCGGCCGCGAGATCCTTGCAGCCCACGACCAGAGAGCGGTCCTCGGAGACGTGCAGGACCGCGTCGAGCAGCGCGAAGCGGTTGCGCTGCAGGCACAGCTTGCGCACCTCCTCGGGGCCGACCAGCACGCGCGAGAGATCGAGGGATGCAAGATCGACGAGGGGCTGGGACGGCACGGGAACTCTGCGTGGGGGGAGGGAGAGGTGCGCCGCGATGCGCCTAGCGTCGCAGCTTGAGGATCACGGGGACCGCGGGTTGCGCGGCGGGATCGAACTGCAGCGTCGTCTCGGCCTCGCCCGCGCGCTCGTCGCTCGCGAACAGCCGCACTTCGCCGGCGATCGCCGGGCCGAGCTTCGCGAAGCCGTCGGGCCCCGTGGTGACGGACAGCGGACCGCTGCGCAGGCCGATGGCCTCGACCAGCGTGCCGACGAGGCCGACGCCGAGCTCGTCGACGACCTGCACTTCGATCGAGCCGCTGCGCGGCACGGTGAACTCGCGCAAGTGCAGTGAGGGGGCCGCGAACGTCACGTCCTCGGCGGAGGCGAGCGGGTTCTCGCGCGTGGCCACGCGGATCTTCCAGTCGCCATCGGGCAGGCGCTCGAAGGCGAAGTTGCCCGCGTCGTCGGTGCGTGTCTCGCGCGCCGCGCTGCCGGTGCGCGCCAGCGCGAACACGGCCATGCCTTGCACCGGGAGGCCGAGCTCGTCGAGCACGCGCCCCGTGAGAGTGCCGCGCTCGAAGAGCTCGAGCGGGAACACGATGTCGACGAGCTCCGGCTTGCGCAGCTCGAGGTCGAAGGGCTTGCACTCGAAGTCGCCGGCCTCGGCCCGGACCGAGTAGCTGCCGAGTGCGACGTCGTCGGCGACGAGCGTCGTCTGGCCTTCGACCTCGATGCGTCGCGCGCGCGCGTGCTCGGCGCCGATCTTGAAGGGAGCAGGCTCGAGCACCAGCGTCCAGCGCGTGGGCGCCGTCACGCCTGTGGCGACGGTGAGGTGGGCCTCGATGCGGCCGACGCCGCGGAAGCGCGTCGGGTCGTCGAGCTCCTTGGGGTACGCCGGCAGGGGGCGCGGGCCCTCGACGCCGAGGCCGCTCGCGACGCGGGTGGCCTCGGGGTTCTCGAGCGCGGCGGGGACCGGCTCAGGGGTGGGAGGGAGGGCCGCCGGGGCCGCCTCGGTGGCTACAGGGCGTAGGGCCCACCAGCCGACGAGGAGCGCCCCGAGCAGCACGATCAGCCAACCGACGAGCGACGCGCGCGCAGCGCCCGCGCGCGTTGACTTCGCTCCGGGAAGCCGCCTACCCTGCCCGCGGATCGATTCCAAATCCTTGTTCATTCCACGCTTGCGACGAGCCTCGCTGCCACGCCGCGGGCCGAGATCCTAGCCGCGCCGTCCGAGGCCGGCAAAGGTCGCACCTGCTCGACTTCGACGACCATGCTCCAACTCGCCCTCGCCGTCGCCCTCGCCCTGCCCGCTCTCGGCTCCGAGCCCGTGCCCAGCCAAGGGCGCGTGATCGTGCTCGGCTTCGACGGCGCGGACGGCCGCACGGTGACCGAGATGATGGACAAGGGCGAGCTCCCCAACCTCGCCAAGCTGCGCGCCGAGGGCACCTTCGCGCCGCTCGGCACCACCGACCCCGCCGAGTCGCCGGTGGCGTGGGCCTCGCTCAACTCGGGCCGCAACCCGGCCGAGACCGCCATTCCCGGCTTCGTCGTGCGCAGCTTCTCGCCGGCACCCGGGAGCGGCGACAACCCGTACAGGGGCAAGCTCGCGCCGAGCCCGACCAAGGGCTTCGCGCTCGACGGCGTGCAGGTGCCGATCGAGGAGCTCCCCGCGCCGATCCCGACCTGGAGCCCGCTCGTGTTCGCGGCCGCGGTCGGCGGCGGCGGGTTCCTGCTGTTCTTGCTCGTGTTCGGAGCGCTGCTGCGGCTGCGCCGGGGACCGACGCTGGTGCTCTCGGGCTTGCTCGGCGCCGTCGGTGCCTGGGGCGGCTACACGCTGCGCGGCTACCTGCCGGCGACGATTCCGGTGGTGAAGAACCCGCTCGATGCCGCGCCGTTCTGGGAAATCGCGGCGCAGGCCGGGGTGCCCTCGCGGGTGATCGACGGCCAGCAGGCGTGGGACCGCGAGCCGGTCTCGGGCGCCAAGGTGCTGTGCGGCCTCGGCGTGCCGGACGCGCGCGGCAGCTACATGAACTTCACGATCTACACGAGCGACGAGCTGTACTTCGGGCGCACGCTGCTCGACGCGGGCGTCGACACGGGCTCGGGCGGCTACAAGCTGCGCGTCGACGAAGTGGACGGCGTGATCGAGTCGGTCGTGTATGGCCCGATGAACTTCTGGGCCATCAAGGAGCAGCAAGAGGAGCTCGCGGGCATCGCTCGGCTGCGCGACGAGCAGCCCAACATGCCGTTCAAGAAGAGCATGGAGCTCGAGGACCGCGCGCAGGCGCTCGAGACCGCGCTCAAGACGCCGGTCACGCTTCCGCTGCGCGTGCGGCGGCTCGAGGAGGGCAAGGCCGAGGTCCTGATCGGCTCGCAGGCGCAGGTCCTCGCCGAGGGCGGCTGGTCGGACTGGTACCACCTGACCTTCGAGCTCAACCCGCTGATCAAGGTGCACGCGCTGACGCGCGCCAAGCTGGTCTCGCTCTCGGAACCGAACTTCGAGCTGTACTTGAACACCGTCGAGATCGATCCGGCGAGGCCTCCGTTCTGGCAGCCGATCTCCCAGCCGCCCGAGTTCGCCGCGGAGCTCGCGACCTCCTGCGGCAGCTTCGAGACCGTCGGCTGGGCCTGCCTGACGCACCCCTTCAAGGACAAGGTGATCGACGCGGCCACCTTCCTGCAGGACATCGAGTTCACCACGCAGTGGCGCGAGAAGCTCGTCTACGACGGGCTCGCGAAGGATGACTGGCGCCTGTTCGTCGGCATCTTCAGCGAGTGCGACCGCGTCCAGCACATGATGTACCAGTTCTACGATCCAGCGCACCCGCTGTACGACGCGGAGAAGGCCGCGACGAAGGTGCGCTTCTACGGCGAGGAGATCACGCTGGCGCAGGCCATTCCGGCCGTGTTCCGCAAGGTCGACGCGATCGTGGGCAAGGTGCTCGCCGAGCACGTGAAGCCGGGCGACACGCTGCTCCTGTGCGCCGACCACGGCTTCCAGTCGTTCCGCCATCAAGTGCACCTCAACAACTGGCTGCTCGCCGAGGGCTACCTCGCGGTGCGGCCTGATGCGAAGAGCCACACGCTGCTCTCGAGCTACGTCGACTGGTCGAAGACGCGCGCCTACGCGCTCGGCCTCGGCACGATCTTCATCAACACGAAGGGCGCGCGCACGCGCGTCGGCGGCACCGAGTCCGTCTCGGAGGTCGGCAGCGTCGAGCCCGCGGAGCGCGAGGCGCTCGCGCGCGAGATCATCGCCAAGCTGAAGGAAGCACGCGATCCGCGCACGGGCGAGCGCATCTGCTCGACGGCGACCTTCGTCAGCGACGTGCACTCGGGACCGTACCTCGACCTCGAGGCCGACATCTCGGTGGGCTTCGCGGCGAACTATCGGGTCTCGTGGGCCACCTCGAGCGGCTCGCTCTCGATGAAGGCGGGTGCACCGGGTCCGTTCGTGGTCGCGAACGACAAGGACTGGTCGGGGGACCACGTGTCCGTCGACACCGAGCTCGTGCGCGGCATCTTCTTCGCCAATCGCAAGTGCGAGCTCCCCGCCGAGGGCGTCGACTTGCTGCACATCGCGCCGACGGTGCTCGCGCTGCTCGGCGTCACTCCGCCGGCGGAGCTCGACAAGGCGCCGATCGGGGTGCGCCCGTGAACTTCGAGCGCATCGAGCCCCGCGCGCTCGCGGACCGCATCCAGCGCGGCGACGCGCTCGTGCTGCTCGACGTGCGCGAGCCCGACGAGGTCGCGCTGTGCTCCATCCGCGGCTCGCTGTCGATCCCCATGGGCAGCGTGCCCGCGCGGCGGGGCGAGCTCGATCCGCAAGCGGAGATCGTCTGCATCTGCCACCACGGCGTGCGCAGCGCGCGCGTGGCCGGCTGGCTCGCCTCGCAGGGCTTTGGACGCGTGCTCAACCTCGTCGGCGGCATCGACCGCTGGGCCGAGGACGTTGACCCCGCGATGACGCGCTATTA
The DNA here is from genome assembly GCA_903892045.1 of uncultured Planctomycetota bacterium. Classification (GTDB taxonomy): domain Bacteria; phylum Planctomycetota; class UBA1135; order UBA1135; genus F1-120-MAGs118. The sequence continues at coordinate 4,381 of CAITGX010000128.1, forward strand.
GCAGCACGTCGAGCGGGTGCTCGACTGCGGCTTGTCCGCCGTCGCTTCGTCACCCTCGTCGGGCCGAGCTCGGTGGCCGCGCCGCTCGCTTCGGCCGCACCCCGGTCGCGTTCTGGGCCATGGCAGGGAGCGCGTTGCCTCGCGACGGGTCGGTTTCAACGGGCTGACCGTCCGCCACGCGCTCCGAGCCCGGTGTTCGGATCCCGCCTGTGCGGCTCTCGCACGTGCGGCGTGCGATGTCGCTCCGGCGCGGACACCGCAGGGGCCGGCCGGGTGCCCGCGTCGCTCTCGGGACCGCCCGCCGAGCCCCCGCGGTCGGTCGCCGCGACGGGAGCTCGGTGCGCTGCCCTGCGGCACGAATCCTGCACAGCTGTTCCGCAAGCGGCGTTGCGCAGGCGGCGTTGCTCGAGCCCCGGCGGCTCGGCTGCGTGCAGGGGGGCGCGCTCTGGGGGTGGAAAAACTTGCTTCGTCCAGCCCCCGGCTGCGGCTCTTCGAGCTGGTTCGAAGCCCGGCCCGTAGCGGGGTCCGAGCAACAGGACCTTCACAATCCAGCCCCCTTGGAGCGCCTGCCCGGCAGGCCTACGGAGGGGGGCAAGAGTTGGTGGTGTGGGACCCGCCAATTCGCGCGCCTGCGGCGGGGGCTGCGGGCGCGCACCTTTCACGGGAGGCACCGTCGGGCGACGCACAGTCCGAGACGGGGCCTCCCGCCTCCTTGCTGTGCCTTCGGAGCGCCCATGGTGCGGGCGGTGTGGGGGACTGCGGTTCTGGAAGGCCCGTCGAGCCTTGCTAGACTCCTCGCCCCTTTCGCAACTGCACTCCCTCGAGGTCCTCAGGTCGGCCCAGGTCGACGCCACGAGTCCCGGGAGTGCCCCCTTTCGCCTCGCCCACGAGCATGACGCACCCTGCCCTGATCGAACGCATCACCCGCTCGCTCGCCTACATGCTCCGCCACCAGCCGGAGAAGTTCGACCTCGAGCTCGACAAGGAAGGCTTCGGAGAGCTCGACGACGTGGTCCGCGCGCTCGGCGAGCGGCTCGGAGAGCCCGTGGAGTCCGCCGATGTGCTCGCCGCCGTCGAAGGCGGCGACCGTCCGCGCTACGAACTGCGTGGCTCGAAGATCCGCGCGCTCTACGGCCACTCGATCCCGGTCGAGCCGGGCGAGCCCAGCCAGCCGCCGGAGTTCCTGTACGTCGGCATCGACGCGCGCGACCTGCAGCGCGCCCAGCAGTACGGCCTGCGCGGCGGACGCCGTCGCTTCCTGCACCTCGCGCTCTCGGCCGAGGACGCTCGCGAGGCCGGACGTCGCGCGGCGCGCGAGTACGCGATCCTGCAGGTGTTCTCCATGGACGCCTGGGAAGAAGGCACCAACTTCTACGACCGCCGCACGCTGTACCTGTGCGAGCAGGTCCCGACCCAGTACCTCGAGGTGCTCGAGCGCGGCAGTGATGGCTACGAGCCGCGCGACGAAGGCGGCGAGCGCGGTGAGCGCGGCGACGGACCCTCGCGGCGTCGCGAGGAGCGCGGCGGTCGCGGCGAGCGCTCGGAGCGTGGGGACCGCGGTCCGCGTCGTGACGACCGCGCACCGCGCCACGAGGACCGCGCACCGCGCCACGAGGACCGCGCACCGCGCCACGAGGACCGCGCACCGCGCCACGAGGACCGCGCACCGCGCCACGAGGACCGCGCGCC
>CAITGX010000129.1 GCA_903892045.1 uncultured Planctomycetota bacterium
CCGCGCGAGTTCCTCGAGCGCGCGCGGCTCGTGCGCAAGCGCCTCGGCGGCTGGATGCGCCAGTCCGGCGTGCTCGCGGCGGCCGGCCTGTACGCGCTCGAGCACAATGTCGCGCGCCTCGCGGAAGACCATGAACTCGCGCGCGAGCTCGCCAGCGTGCTCGATGGCTTCGATGGCCTCGAGTGCTCACCGAACGCGGTCGAGAGCAACATCGTGATGGCGCGCGTCACGCACCCGCGCCACACGCCCGAGACGCTCATGGCGGCCCTGCGCGAGCGCCACGTGCTCGTGCTGCCGCAGAATGCGACTACCCTGCGCTTCGTCACGCACCTCGACGTCTCGACCGAGGACGTCGCGCGCGTGGTCGTGGCGCTCGAGGAAATTCTCGGCTGAGACGCGGTCTCGCCACGCCATTCCTTCACTCACGACACCCCCGCACGCACTCGACCATGGGCATCTTCAAGGCCTACGACATCCGCGGCAAGTTCCCCAAGGAGCTCGACGCCGCGCTCGGACGCAAGATCGGCAATGCCTTCGCGCACCTGCTGAAGGCCAAGCGCCTCGCGGTCGGCCGCGACATGCGCACGCACTCGCCGGAGCTGCAGGCAGCGGTGATCGAGGGCATTCGCGACGCGGGCTGCGATGTGGTCGACATGGGGCTGTGCTCGACGCCGATGGCGTACTTCGGCATCGGCTCGCAGGACGTCGACGGCGGGCTCAACGTCACTGCCAGCCACAACCCGGGCGAGTACAACGGCATGAAGCTGTGCTCCCGTGGCGCGCGCCCGATCTCGGCGGCCAATGGCATTCTCGACATCGAGCGCATGGTCGCGGCGGCGCAGCCCGCGGTCGCCGCGCAGCGTGGCGCAGTGACGAAGGTCGAGTTGCTCGAGCCATACGCGGATCACGTCGCGCGCTTCGCGAAGATCGAGCGTCCGCTCGTCGTCGCGGTCGACGTCGCCAACGGCATGGCCGCGTACACGCTGCCTCCGCTCCTCGCGCGCCTCAAGAATGTCACGGCGCACACGCTCTTCATGCAGCTCGACGGCACGTTCCCCAATCACGAGGCCAACCCGCTCAAGGAGGAGAACCTGCGCGACGTGAAGGTCCTGCTCGCGAAGCACAAGGCCGACGCTGGGATCGCCTTCGACGGCGACGCAGACCGCTGTTGCTTCGTGGACGACGCCGGGCAGACGCTCTCGGCGGACCTGATGACGGCGCTGCTCGCGCGCGAGATGCTGCGCGAGAAGCCGGGCAAGCCGGTGGTCTACGACCTGCGCTCGTCGTGGGTGGTGAAGGAGGAGATCGAGAAGGCGGGCGGCAGCGCGGTGCGCGATCGCGTCGGACACTCGTTCATCAAGGCCACCATGCGCCAGAACGGCGCGATCTTCGGTGGCGAGCTCTCGGGGCACTTCTACTTCGCCGACAACTACGTGTGCGACTCGGGCGAGATCGCCTTCGTGAGCGCGCTGTCGATGCTCTCGCGCGGCCAGGACTCGCTGTCGAAGCGTGCGCAGGGCCTGCGTCGCTACCACGCGAGCGGCGAGATCAACTTCCATGTCGAGGACAAGGACGGCGCGATCGCGCGGCTGCGCGAGACCTACAAGGCCGGACGACAGGACATGCTCGATGGAATCACCGTTGAGTTCGGCGACCTGCGTTCGCCCGACTGGTGGTGGTTCAACGTGCGCGCCTCGAACACCGAGCCCCTGCTGCGGCTCAACCTCGAGGCCCGCACGGCGGCGATCCGCGACCAGCGCAAGGCCGAGCTGGTGGGGCTCCTCGGCGCCCCGGTCGACCACTGAGCGCGTCCCCGGATCGGGAAGAAAGTTCCCGCTCAGGGCCTTCCCGGCGCTCGCCGCGTGACGGCCCGGTGGGGGATCTGGAACAGGGTTCCCTGCCCGCTAGCATCCCGGTCCGGTTGCAGGACCGTCGTCCCCGGCCCAGAGGGGGCCCCTAGGCCTTCGGCCGATGAAGGACCGCTCTGCCATGTTCACCCCCCTCGTCCTCACGGCCGCCTTGCTCGGAGCACCCTCGCAGGAAGCTCGTGAGACCGTCGAGTCCGGTCGCATGGAGCTGCTGCGCGCTTCGAGCTGGGACGCGCTGCTCGCGCGCGATGCGCGCATCACTTGGGGTATGCGCACGGCGAGCAGCGCGCTTGCGGTGCTCGACGATCGGGGGGCGACGCCTGCTCGCCGTTCCGTCGCCCTGCTGGCGCTCGGCGCAGCGCGCCAGACACACGCGCGGGGACGGATCCTCGAGCTCACGGCGGAGAAGGATCCGGAGCAGAAGCGGGCGGCCATCTGGGCACTCGCACTGTTCGCGGATCCGCGGGATGTTCCGCAGCTCGTCGATTTCGCCGGGCGCAAGGCGCCGCAGGTGGCGGAGGCCGGCGCGTTCGCGCTCGGACTGAACGGCACGCCGCCTGCGCTGGCGGCGCTCGAGAGGCTCGC
>CAITGX010000130.1 GCA_903892045.1 uncultured Planctomycetota bacterium
AGCCAGCATGGGGACACCTCTCTCGAGCTCACGGTAGTTCCTCGCGCGGCTCCCGTCCATGCGCGGTCCGGCAGCCCGGAATGTGAGCGCAGGGACGCTGGGGAATGGCGTGGCTCTCCGTACAATCCGCCGCACTGCGATGGTCCGCCTGCACGTCAACGTCGATCACGTCGCGACCGTGCGCCAGGCGCGGCGCGAGTCGTTCCCCGATCCGATCGAGTGGGCACTGCGCGCAGAGCGCGCGGGCGCGCAAGGCATCACGTGCCACCTGCGCAAGGACCGCCGCCACATGCAGGACGCGGACATCGTCGCGCTGCGGCGCTCGATCCGCACGCTGCTCAACCTCGAGTGCTCGCTCGACGACGAGATGGTCGCGATCGCGCGCAAGAGCGGCGCCGAGGCCTTTTGCCTCGTGCCCGAGACGCGCGCGGAGATCACGACCGAAGGCGGGCTCGACGTGCGCGCGGAGGCGCAACGCGTCGCGCGCGTGACGCGCGAGCTCGCGGCCGAAGGTGGCGCGGTGAGCCTGTTCATCGACGCCGATCGCGAGCAGATCGCGGCGGCCGCCGACAGCGGCGCGCCGTTCATCGAGCTGCACACGGGCTGCTACGCCAATGCGCAGGGCGACGCGCGCAAGCGCGAGCTCGAGCGCCTCGCCGCCGGCACGGCCTTCGCGCTCGAGCGCGGCCTGCGCGTCAACGCCGGGCACGGACTCGACTACCGCAACGTCGTGCCGGTCGCGGGCATCGCCGGCGTCGAGGAGCTCAACATCGGCTTCGCGATCGTGGCCCACTCGCTGTTCGTGGGCGTCGACGCGGCGATCGGCGAGATGCTCGCGGCGATCGCGACCGGGAGCCGCACGCGATGAGCTGGCGCCTTCTGGGCAGCTACGTCGCGCTCCCCACGCCGTTTTCCGCGGGCGAAGTCGACTATGCGGCCCTCGAGCGCCTCGTCGACTGGCACGTGGAGCAGGGCTCCGATGGCCTGGTCGCGGTCGGCACCACGGGCGAGGGCGCGACGCTCACCGACTACGAGCGCCGCAGCGTGATCGAACGCACGATCGAGCGCGCCGGTCGCCGCATCCCCGTGGTCGCGGGCATCGGCACCAACAACACCGCGCAGTCGATCGAGCTCGCGCGCTTCGCGCAAGCCGCCGGCGCCGACGCCGCGCTCGTCGTCACGCCCTACTACAACAAGCCCACGCAGGCGGGCCTCCTCGCGCACTTCTGCGCGATCGCCGAGGCGTCCGAGCTGCCGCTCGTGCTCTACAACGTGCCGTCGCGCACCGGCTGCGACTTGAAGCCCGCGACCGTGGCCGCGATCCGCGCCCGCGCGCCGCGCGCCGTGGCGCTCAAGGAGGCTTCGGGCTCGCTCGAGCGCGCGCGCGAGGTCCGCGCGGCCTGCGACATCGACCTCGTGGCGGGCGAGGACGCCCTGATCGCCGGCTTCATGGCGCTCGGTGGCAGCGGAGTGATCGGCGTCGTCGCCAACCTCGCGCCCGCCGAGGTCGCGGAGCTCTGCCGCGTCGCGCGCCCGGGCGGCGATGCCCAGCGCACCTCCGAGCTCGTGGCGTGGCTCGCTCCGCTGTGCCGCGACCTGTTCGTCGAGACCAACCCGGTGCCGGTGAAGGCCGCGCTCGCGCGCATGGGCTGGATGCGCGAGGACGTGCGCCTGCCGCTCGTGGGGCTCGCCCCCGAGAGCCGCGCCCGCCTGTTCGCCACGCTCTCCGAGGCGGGGCTGCTCCAGCCGGCCGCACGCGCGTAGCGCGTTCAGGGCCTCGCGAGCATCGGCCACGGTGTCCGGCGCGGGGTGTCCGGCGCGGGGTGTCCGGCGCGAGGTGTCCGGCGCGAGGTGTCCGGCGCGAGGTGTCCGGCGCGAGG
>CAITGX010000131.1 GCA_903892045.1 uncultured Planctomycetota bacterium
CATGGGCGCAGTGGCGCGGAGTGATGGGGATCGATCCGGTGGTGCCGCAGGTCGACCCGCGGCAGCCCGCCTGGAACATGAGTCATGCGGACATCCAGCGCTTCGCGGCCTGCACCGGGCTGCGGCTCCCGAGCGAAGCGGAGTGGGAGCGCGCGTGCCGCGCGGGGAGTGGCGAGCTTCGCTACGGAGCCCTGAACGACTGCGCGTGGTCCTTCCGCAACAGCGGCAAGCTCGCTCCGGATGCGGAGGTCGACTGGGACCTCGAGCTCGCGCGCAAGGAGTGGCGCTGCAAGGCGCAGCCCGTCGGCGGCAAGCGTGCCAACGCGCTCGGCTTTCACGACATGCTCGGCAACGTGAGCGAGCGGTGCGCGGATTGGTACTCGGAGGGGGAGTATGCGCGAGCCGACGCCGCGCTCCTCGATCCGCGCGGTCCTGCCGCAGGACGCGACCATGTGGTGCGCGGCGGGTCATTTGATGGGCCCGAGTGGAGCTGCCGTGCGTCGCAGCGTGACTACGCCTCGCCCTCGAGGCGCGACACGTCGCTCGGATTCCGTGCGGCGCGCGACGCGCGTCCGGCTGCGAATCGGACGCGACGCCCGATCGCCAAGGAGCAGGTCGAGTCGTGGGGCGAGATCCTCGAGGAGTACCCGGATCCGGCCGTGGTCACGGATCTGGAGTTGCGTACGGCGCTCGAGCAAGCGGGGCTGCCTTGGCGCGTGAAGGACAAGGCCACGGGCATCGAGTTGTTGCTCGTGCCGGCCACCCGCTACCTGCGCGGAGCGTCCGAGCTCGACTATCGCGCGGACGCGAACGAGAAGCCTCAGCATGAAGTGGAGCTCTCCCGCGCGTTCTATCTCGGGCGCTTCGAGGTGACGCAGGCGCAGTGGGAGCTCGTCATGGGTTCCAATCCCGCGACCAAGGCGCGCAAGCCGGACTATCCGGTGGAGAACATCAGTCTCGAGATGGCGCGTGGCTTTCGCGCTCGCACGGGACTGCGCGTGCCGACCGAGGCCGAGTGGGAGCTGGCGTGTCGCGCGGGCACTCTCGGCGCGTGGTACGGCCCGATCGACGACATCGCGTGGCATGCCGACAACTCCGAGCTCACGACCCACGCCGTCGGAGGCAAGCGCGCGAACGCGCTCGGCTTCCACGACATGCTGGGGAACGTCTACGAGTGGTGCTCGGATCCGTATGCGGCCGATGCGTATGCCGAGCTCGGGACGTTGGCGACCGACCCCAAGGGGCCGGAGAGCTCCAGTCTGGGCGTGATTCGCGGCGGTTCCTGTCACTACGACGACGCGATCTGTCGCGCGCCTCGCCGCGGCACGTTCCGCCCGACGAGCAGCCTCGACGACTTCGGCCTGCGCGTCGCGCGTACGCCGGGAGTCGATCTGCCGCCGACCGAACGCTGAGGAGCGAGCGTCGCTACGCGCGCAGCGCGTACTCAAGACCCGCGCGCACCGCAGTGGCCTGCGCTTCGTTGCACTGCTCTGGCGTGGCTCGCGGGCTGTCCGGATAGACCTCGGTCGTGGTCGTGAAGCGTGCGCTGGTGAGGCTCGCGCACAGCCCGAGCGGGCCGACGTCGTAGTGGATCACGCCGTGGTCCACCACGGGCGCGCCGATGATCTGGCCCTGCTCGTCGGGCTCGGCGATGTGCGTGACGGAGCTCACGGCTGCGATGATCGCGCGCTGGAAGCCGGGCTGCTGGTTGGCGCTGTCGTCGACGACGTAGAAGCCATCGGGAATCACGCCGGGCTCGAACGGCTTGCCGTCGCGCGCCGCGAGCGCGGGGCGGAACTCACTCTCGTCCGAGTCGGTGGTCTCGTGGAGGTCGAGGTGCGCGAGGAAGCGTCCGCGGAACGACGCGATGAACTCGACGAGCAGGCGTGACTCGCGCGCGAGCCCCGTCGGGCCGAAGGAGCGATTGGGATCGATGGCCTCCGCGTTCCAGCGCTGGATGCGCTCGTAGGCCCAAGGGCTCACGCAGGGCGCGATCAGCACGTTGACGCGTCCTTCGAACGTCGCGGCGTCGCGCTCGGCGAAGCGCAGCGCGCCGTGCACGCCGCTCGTTTCGTAGCCGTGGACTCCGCCGGTCACCATCGCGATCGGCAGGCTCTCGTTCCATGCGCGACTCTTGAGGGCGAACAGCGGAAACTCGCCATCCGGACCATAGGAGAGCGTGCCGTAGCTCAGGATCTCGAAGCGCTGCGCAAGGCGCTCGAGCAGGACGACGACCTCGTCGCGGTAGTCGCGGCGCTTGGGTACCGACGCGCGCCAGCGCGCCTTCTCCGCTGCGCCCCACGGAGTGCCCGGTGTCCCGATCGGAAACGGCCAGTTGCTCGTGCTCATGCGCTCATTCTGGCATGGGCCCGGCCGCTCGCTCCACGCGCTCGCGCGGAAGCGCGAGCACGGCGAGGGCGGAGATCGCGGCAAGCGCGATGCCGACCGCCACCGGACCGTGCTTTCCGGCCAGCCAGAGCATCGCGAAGGGGCCGAGGCCACCGACGATCGCGAAGGCGCCGTCGTAGCCGAGCGCGAGTCCGCTGCTGCGCACCGCGGGCGAAAAGAGCCTAGGCAGCAACGCGAGATAGGCGCCGATGAACAGGCCACCGATGCCGCCGAGCAGGGCGAGCGGCAGCACTCCGTGGGACGGGAACCACAGGTACCCTGGCACGGCGGCGACTGCGAGCAGCACCAGCAGGGCACGACAGACACGCGCGGCGCCGATGCGATCCGCGAGCCAGCCAGCGCAGGGGAACAGCACGGAACCGAGCGCGGCGCAGGCGAGCGCGATGCGCTCCGCCGAGGCGAGCGAGAGCGCGCCGTACTGGTGCAGGAAGGCAGGGAACGCGAGGTACAGCGTCGCGACGACCCAGGCGTGCACGGCGCACAGTGCGGCGGCGCGCACGGCGTTGCCCGGCTCCGTGCGCAAGAGCGTTCGCAGCGGCACGCGCTCGACGCCGCGGGCGCGCAGGCGCTCGAACTCCGGCGTCTCGCCGACGTGTCGACGCACGAACCATGCAGTCACTCCGACGCTGCTTCCGAGCACGAACGCGATGCGCCAGCCCCACGCGAAGGCTGCGTCTTCGCCGAGCGCGAGCGTGATCGCGGCCGCGACGAGCTGGCCGAGCAGCATGCCGGAGTTGACTCCGGCCATGAGCGTCGCCGTCGCGACACCGCTGCGACGCTCGCCCGCATGCTCGGCGAGCCAGCACAGGGACGCGGGCAGCTCGCCGCCGAGCGTCATGCCTTGCAGCAAGCGAAGCAGGACCAGCAGCACGGGTGCCGCGACCCCGATCGTCGCGTAGCCCGGCAACAGCGCGATCGACAGCGTCGCCGCGGCCATTCCGAGCACCGTGTGCGAGAACACGTAGGCACGCCCGCGCCGGTCCGCGACGTGCGCCCACAGCAGGCCCCCGATCGGTCGCGCGAGGTAGCCGACGGCGAACACGAGAAACGCCTCGAGCGTCTGCGCCGACTCGCCTGCTTCCGGCGGAAAGAACGCCGCGCCGATCTGCGGTGCGAAGATCGCGAAGATCACGAAGTCGTAGAACTCGAACACTCCGCCGAGCGCGGAAATGAGGGTCGTACGCAGGAGCGAGCGCGGCGCGTTCATGGGGGGCCCGTCAGGCTAGCGGGTCGCCTCGGTCGGAGTGCGATCCGCGACGCACGGATCGAGCTTTCGCAGCGCGCGCTGCTATCCTCTGCGCCATGGGCGAACCCAAGACGCACTACATGGCCGGGCTGAAGCTCTTCGGGCAGCAGAAGTTCGAGGAGGCGATCGCGGAGTACCGGCTCGCGCTCGAGCAGAAGCCGGACTGGGCCGAGGTGCTGCACGCGCTGGCGACCGCGCAGTCCAAGCTCGGCAAGCAGGACGAGGCGATCGCGACGGTGAATCGCGTGATCGAGCTCACGCCAGCGGATCCGTTCGTGTTCACGAGCCTGTCGATCTTCCTGCAGCGCGCGGGCAAGATCGCCGATGCCGAGACCGCGGCCGCGAAGGCGCGCATGCTGGCG
>CAITGX010000132.1 GCA_903892045.1 uncultured Planctomycetota bacterium
GATCTCCACCCGATCCCGCGCGCCCGTCCCCGGGCTGCGCCTTCGCTGCGCGCTGCGAGTTCGCCGTCGAGTCCTGCCGCGAGCGTCGGCCGTCGCTGGTGCCGCTCACGGTCGGCGTCGCGGGCAGCTCCGGCGTGCGCGTGCAGAGCCGACGTGTCGCCTGCACGGAGAGCGAGCGCGTGCTCGCGGCGGAGGCGAGCTCATGAGCGAACTCCTGCGAGTCGAGAAGCTCTGCGTGCGCTTCCCCGCGCGCGACGGTGCCACCGTGCACGCAGTCGAGAACGTCTCGCTCTCGATTCCTCGGGGCGGCGCGCTGGGCCTCGTGGGCGAGTCGGGCTCGGGCAAGTCGACCACAGCGCGAGCGATCGCGGGCCTTCAGCTTCCGAGCGAGGGCCGCGTGCTGCTCTCCGGCGAGCCCTTCGGTCCGGGCTCCGACCGCGCGACACGCCAGCGCGTGCAGATGGTCTTCCAAGACCCGCAGGGCTCGCTCGATCCGCGCCGCCCGATCGGCTGGTCCGTCGAGGAGCCGCTCGTGCTGCAGGGAGCTGGCTCGCCGCTCGCGCGTCGTGCGCGCGCACTCGCTGCGCTCGATGCCTGCGGACTCGATCCGCGCCTCGCCGTGCGCTATCCGCACGAGCTCTCCGGCGGCCAGCGCCAGCGCGTCGCGATCGCCCGTGCGCTCGTGGTCGAGCCCGAGCTCGTGATCCTCGACGAGCCCACCAGCGCGCTAGATGTCTCGGTGCGTGCGCAGGTTGTCAACCTGCTGTGCGAGCTGCGCCGACGCTTCGGACTCGCCTACCTGTTCGTCTCGCACGACCTCGCCGTCGTTCGCCGCGTGTGCGAGGACGTCGCCGTCATGTACCTCGGCCGTGTCGTCGAGCGTGCGCCGCGCGCCGAGCTGTTCGGGGCACCGAGACACCCCTACACGCAGGCACTGCTCTCCGCCGTGCCCGAGCTCGGCCGCGAGTTCGCGGCGGATCCACTCGGCGGCGATCCCGCCTCGCCGCTGGCTCCGCCGTCGGGCTGCGCCTTCCACCCACGCTGCTCGCGCCGCGCCGAGGTGCTCGGCAATCGCTGCGCACTGGAGTTGCCGCACCTCGTCGAGCGCGCAGCCGGCGCCGTGGCCTGCCACCTCGCCGAGCCGCCGGTCACTCGCCCGTGAGATGCACGACGAGTTCGCGTCGATGCGGCGCGAGGCGATGCTCGACGAGATAGAGCGCCTGCCAGCGCCCGAGCGCGAGGCGACCGCCGTCGAACGGAAGCGTCTCGCTCGTGCGCACGAGCGTCGTGCGCAAGTGTGCCGCCATGTCGTCCGGTCCCTCGTCGTCGTGCTCGTAGCGCGGATCGCCGTCGGGCGCGATGCGCGCCCACCACGCGAGCAAGTCCCGCCGCACGCTCGGATCGGCGTTCTCCTGCACCAGCAGCCCGCACGACGTGTGCCGGCAGAACACCACGCACACGCCGCGCACGATCCCCGCCCGCGCGAGCACCTCGTTCACGCGCTCCGTGACATCCTCGAACCCGCGCCCGCGGGTGCGCACCTCGAGCACTTCCTGATGCTGCCTCACGACGCGGTCCCCGGCTCCAGACGCTTCGAGAGCTGGTCGAACGCCAGCCCGATGGCAAACCCGAGCGCGAAGTTGTCGAGCGCGAGGCAGCCAGCGACGGTGAGCAGCGCCACAGCGTGCGTGCGCGTGCCGCCGAGCTCGCGCGCCGCCGCACCGAGCTCAAGACCGCTGGCCATCAGCATCACGCCGAGGATGCTCGCAGGGAACACGCCGCAGGCGGCCGTCAGGGTCGCTCCGAACAGCACGGCGAGCAGCATCTTCGACGCGCCGAGCGCGACGATCGAACTGCCCGTCCGAGCGCCGAAGCGATGCTGGCCCGCGAGGCCACCCGCACCGTGACACATGGGCATCGCACCGAACGGACCGGCGAGCAGGTTCATGAGTCCCACGGACACCGCCACCTTGCGCGGCTGTGCCGGTCGCTGCGGGAACAGGTCGACGGAGAGCGCACACACCGCGACCACGGAGTTCAACAGCGTCAGCGGCACCTGCGGAAAGGCCGCGCTCCACCAGGCCGAGCGAAACTCCTCCGTCGAGGGCAGGTCCAGCGCTGGCCACCACGGCGCCAATCGAATCGCGGCGAAGGCCTCGGGCGCCGTGAGCCACGCGATGGCGATCCCGGCGAGGAACAGTACGAGCGCGGCGGGTACCCGTCGCGAGTCCCGCAGGAACAGCACCGCGAGTCCAGCGAGGACCGCGAGTCCGAGCCCGTCGCTCGCCCACGGCGCCGCGCCCGGCGACACCGACTTCAACCCTCGCATGAGCAGCGAAAGGGCGAGCGCCAGTTGGAGACCACGCACGACGGCCGTCGGAATGGTGCGCTGGATCCAGCCGAGCGCACCCGACAGTCCCAGCACCAGCACCACCGCGCTCACCCACATGCCCGCCGCCACGATCTCTCCCGCACCGAGGCCCTCCGCGAGGGCGATGGCGGCGATCGCCTTCATCGGCTGCACCGCCATGGGAATGCCGAAGGTGAAGGCCGTGACGACGTTGAACGCGCCCGCGAAGAAGAGCGCCGCCGGAAACGAGAGCCCGCACTGCGCCGACATGGCGACGAGCAGCGGCAGGAAGGTGCCGAGATCGCCGAGCGAGCCGGCGAGTTCCTCGCGATCCCAGCGCCAGCGCCGCGCCCTTTCGCCGTCCGCCGTGCTCATCCGCGTCCGACGATCACTTCCGTGGCCTTGATGATCGCGATGGCCTGGCCGCCGACGGCGAGGCCGAGCCGGTCCACGGAGTCCGTCGTGATCACCGAGCCCATGCGCACTCCGGGCGCGATCTCGATCACGAGTTTGCTCACGATGTCGCCGCGCTTGAGCTCGACGATGCGGCCGGGAAAGCGGTTGCTCGCGCTCAGGGCGCCGAGGTCGAGCTCCGGCTCGCGGTACGCGCTGTCGAAGGCGTCCGCGAGCGCGCGCGCGGGATCGCGCTTCGCGGCCGAGTCCTCCGCCTTCCAGCCGCGCTCCGCCGCCCGCGCGAGAGCGCGCAACGTGCGCGCCTGCGGCTCGGCGGGCTTCGCCACACCCCGCTCCCACTTCGACACGGTCATCGCATGAGCGCCGACCAGCGCGGCGAGCCCCGCCTGGGACAGGGACAGCCTCTCGCGCAGCTTGCGGACGTTCATGGCCGCTAGCTTACTGCTGTAAGCCATGGCTTACCAAGTCGCCACGCACGCTCTCTCAGGGCTGCGACGGGCGCACCCTCAGATGCAGAGCAGCATCGAGAGGCGGCGCTGGAACTCGAGCACCATCGGGTCGCCCTGACCGAGCAGGTTGAAGACCTCGATCATGGCCTTGCGGGGCGCGCCGTCGTCGAACCGCAGGTCGAGCTTGGCGGCGGTGAGCAGCTCCTCGAGGCCCTGCTCGTAGCGGCCGGCGGCGACGAGCCCCTTGCCGTAGGCGATGCGCGCGGCGACATCCTTGGGCGCGGCCTGGGCGGCGGCCTCGAGCGGCGCGAGCTCGCCCACCTTCTCCATCGCGGCGAACTGGGCCGCGATCGCCTGCGCCTCGGGCAGCTCGAGCGCATCGCCCGACAGCGCGGAGAACACGGTCTTGGCCTCGTCCGTGCGCTGGGCGGCGAGCAGCACGCGCGCCAGCGCGAGGCGCAGTCCGGCGTTGGCGCTCTCGCGGTGCAGCGCGCGCGCGAGCAGCACGATGGCCTCGTCGCGCTTGCCCGCCGCCTCGAGCTTCGCGGCTTCCGCCAGCGGATCCGGCGCGGCGCCGGGAATGTGCTTCTCGAGCAGCTTGCGCACGGCAGCTTCCGGCTGCGCGCCCATGAACGCGTCGACCGGCCGGCCCTGCTTCATCAGCACGACCGTGGGGACGCTCTGGATCTGGAAAAGCTCCGCGATCTCGGGGTTCTTGTCGATGTCGATCTTGGCCAGCACGAGCTTGCCCGCGAGCTCGCGCGCGACCTTCTCGAGGATCGGCCCGAGCGTCTTGCACGGCCCGCACCACGTGGCCCAGAAGTCCACCAGCACCGGCACCTGCATGGAGCGGCGGACGACTTCGGTCTCGAACGTCTCGACGGTGACGTCGACGATCGGCGCAAGTTCGGCTTGGGTCATGGCTCTGCTCCGGTTCGCTTCCGCGCTCACTTCCCGATCAGGAAGTGGCACACGTCGTTGGGCCGCATCACGTACTCGCGACCTTCGCTGCGCAGCTTGCCCGCGGCCTTGATGGCGGCCTCGGTCTTGTAGTGAACGAGATCGTCGACCGAGTAGATCTCGGCGCGGATGAAGCCCTTCTCGAAGTCGGTGTGGATCACGCCGGCCGCCTTGGGCGCGCTGTCGCCCTTGTGGATCGTCCAGGCGCGAATCTCCTTGGGGCCAGCGGTGTAGTAGACCTGCAGGCCGAGCAGGTGATACGCCTGACGGATCAGGCGGTGCAAGCCGGGCTCGGTGAGCCCCATGTCGGCGAGGAACGCGGCGCGGTCCGCGGGCTCGAGCGCCATGATCTCGCCCTCGATCGCGCCGGAGAGAGCGACCACCTCGGCTCCCGTCGCGGCCGCGTGTGCGCGCACCTTGTCGACGAGCGGCGACTTGCCGTCGAGGTCGCTGTCGGCCACGTTGGCGACGAACAGCACGGGCTTCATGGTGATCAGGAACAGCGGGTAGAGCACCGCGGCCTCCTGCGGCGTCCACGCGTGGTTGCGCAGCTGCTTGCCGGCCTCGAGCCACGCCTTGGCGCGGTCGAGGACGTCCTTCTCGAACATCGCGTCCTTGTCCTGGGCGCGCGCCTTCTTGGCGGCGCGATCGGCCGCGCGGTCCACGGTGTCGAGGTCCGCGAGGCCGAGCTCGAGCTCGATCACCTCGATGTCGCGCAACGGATCGACCGAGCCCGACACGTGGATGATGTCGCCCGACTCGAAGCAGCGCACGACGTGCAGGATCGCGTCGCACTCCTTGATGTTGCCGAGGAACTTGTTGCCGAGGCCCTCGCCCTGGCTCGCGCCCTTCACCAGACCGGCGATGTCGACGATCTTGAGCGAGGCCGGGATGATGCGCTCGGTCGGGATGAAGCCCTTGATGAGCTCGAGGTTCGCGTCCGGTACGTCGACCACGCCGATGTTCGGCTCGATCGTGCAGAACGGATAGTTCGCGCTCTCGGCACCGGCGGCCGTGATGGCGTTGAAGATGGTGGACTTCCCGACGTTCGGGAGACCGACGATGCCGCAGGCGAGACCCATGGATTTGCCCCTGTTTTCGAGGGCGAAGAGTCTACTGCGGCACCGCTCGGACTTCGAGGCTCCGCAGGCGATAGGAACCCGCCGCGAGCCCCGGATGCAGCCGGATCCGGCCGGAAAGGCCCGGGACCCGCAGCTTGACGTACAGCACGCGCCCCTCGCCGGCCGGCAGCGGCCGCTGCACGCCCCGCGCGAGGCGCGAGTAGGTCGCGAAGCGAGCGGTGAGGAACTCGAGCAGCAAGGCCGTGTCGAGCGGACTGTCGAGCTCGACGCGCACGAGCGCCCAGTGCCCGGCGGGGACCTCGAGCTCGGGCAACTCGACGGCGCTCCCGCCGTAGTCCACGCGCAGCGCGCCCTGGCCATCGGGCACGGCGACGCTCTTCGCCCCCGGTGGAAGCGTGAGCCGCTCGAGTCCGGCGAGCAGCGTCGTGCGCGACTGCGCGAACTCCGCGGCGAGGCGCTCCTGCGTATCGAGCGGTGAAGTCGAGAGCGAGACGGCAGCGAGCGCGCGCTCGACGAAGACTTGCAGCACGACGTCGGGTCTCTCGGCCTCGATCGTCGCGGTGTCAAAGTCGGGCACCCAACGGAAGGCGATCGACGAGAAGGACTCCGCGAGCAGCGGCCGCAGCTTCTCCCCCATCGAGTCGTGGAACACCACCGCGCGCGGCAACGCGACGCCTTCGCGCCGCACGTGGACGTGGATACCGCCCTCCACCTCGATGCGCCAGCCCGCGGGCTCGCCGTCGAGCGGCGTGAGCTCGAAGCGCGCGCGCTCGGAGGGAGTCTTGTCGCGGCGTTCGAGGAACAGCCGCAGTCGCTCCCACGCGGCGGCCGGAATCGCGCGCTCGAAGACGGCATTCGCGTTGGGCTGGCGCAGGCGATCCTCGAGGTACAGGCGGCCCGCCCAGGAATCGTCCTGGAAGTCCGTCGCCTCGAAGCGGAACGCGTTCGCAGCGCGCACGGGCACGCGCGCGTCGAGCGCGTGCAGTCGCGCCTCGAGCGCCAGCGCGGCGGGAACGGCCCCACGGTCGTTCCAGTGCGTACCGAGCGGATAGTAGAGCTGCTCGCCGGCGGGCAGCTCCGTCTTGGCCGTGAGAACGGGCTCGGCAAGGTCGAGCAGCGGGAAGTCCGAGCGCTGCGCGACGTGCGCGACGAGCTGCTCGCGCCGCGAAGGCCCGAGCTTGTCGAAGCGCGCGGGGAAGTACTCGGGATAGATCGACTCCTTGTTGGGAGCGATCGCGAACAGGTACTGCACGCCGTGCTGCGCGCACCACTCGCGACGGTCCTCGAGCACGCGCGTCCACAGCTCGAGTTCCTCGGCGCTGAACGGATCGGCGCCGCGCCAGACGTCCACCGCGCGGTCGCGCGTCGTGAACATCCAAGTGTCCGGCCCGACGACGATCTCGCTCGTCGGCGAGACGCCGAAGACGCCGAGGCTCAGCTGGTTGTGCAGGCGAATCCAGCGCGGGCGCAGGGCGAAGTGGTCTTGGTACCACGCATCGAACTGGGCCGGCCACGCCTCGGCCTCGGCGCGGTTGCTCGGGCGCTTGGGCTCCGGCGCGGGACGGCGGAACTCGCGCTCGATCGACCCCGAGGTCGGCGGCTCGAGCCACGTCAGCACGGCCGGTACCGCGCAGAAGGCCACGAACAGCCCGGCGAGCACGCGGTCGCACACGGCGCGGAACCTGCCTTGAACGTGCGGGGCCATCAGAAGCGGAAGTAGATGAACGGGTTGAAGGTGCCGGCCGAGAGGCGCGCCGCGGAGAGCGCGAGCAGGAGCACCGGCAGCGCGAGCGCCGCGAGCTCGAGCCCGCGATCCAGTCCGTCCTCGCCGCGAGATCGCCGTGCCGCGCGCCAGCGCGCGAGCGCCGGAAGCCACGGGGTGGAGCCGAGCGCCGCTGCCGCCAGCACGAACGCGAGCAGCGGATCGAGATACAGGCCCGCGTGCACGGCGAGGCCGTCGCCGCTGCCAAAGCCGTACATCGCGCGCAGGAACGCGAGCGCGTGCTCGAGCGACGACGCGTTGAAGAGCACCCAGCCCGAGACCACCACGGCGAAGGTGTACGGCCAGCCGAGCCAGCCCGCGCGCTCGCGCGCCGATCCGCGCACCACGCGCTCGAGCACGAGGAATGCGCCGTGGAACAGGCCCCAGACCACGAAGTTCCAGGCCGCGCCGTGCCACAGGCCGCACAGGAAGAACACGGCGAGCAGGTTGAAGTAGGTGCGCGCGCTCCCGCCGCGGTTTCCGCCGAGCGGGATGTAGAGGTAGTCGCGGAACCAGCTCGAGAGCGAGATGTGCCAGCGGCGCCAGAACTCGGTCACGCTGCGCGCGATGTACGGGAAGTCGAAGTTCTCGAGGAACTCGAAGGCGAGCATGCGACCGAGGCCGATCGCCATGTCGCTGTAGCCCGAGAAGTCGAAGTAGATCTGCGCGGTGTAGCACAGGGCGCCCAGCCACGCCGTCCCCGCGTCGAGGCTCGCGGTGTCGAGCGCGAAGATCGTCTTCGCAGTCTCGGCGCAGACGTTGGCCACCAGCACCTTCTTGCCGAGGCCGACCGCGAAGCGCCGCACGCCCGAGGCGAACTTCGCGGTCGACAGCGTGCGCTCGGCGAGCTGCGCGGCCACGTCGCGGTAGCGCACGATCGGCCCCGCGATCAGCTGCGGAAAGAGCGCGATGTAGAGGCCGAAGTCGAGCGGGTTGCGCTGCGCGCGCCCCTCGCCGCGACGCACGTCGATCACGTAGGACAGCGCCTGGAAAGTGAAGAACGAGATGCCGATCGGCAGCGAGACGCTCGCTGCGGCGAAGGCCGGGACCGGCAGCCCCAGCGCGGCCAGATTGTCCCAGAAGAAGTCCCAGTACTTGTAGAAGCCGAGCAACCCGAGGTTGAAGACGAGCGCGAGCGCGAGCGGCGCGCGCGCGCGGCCACCCTGCGCCTCGACCCACAGCGCGAGCGCCCAGTTGACCGCGATCGACGCCAGCATCACGAGCGCGACGCGCGGCTCGCCCCAGGCGTAGAACACGAGGCTCGCGAGGAACAGCGCCGAGTTCCGCAGCGCGCGCGGCAGCGCGAGGCCGAGCGCCAAGGCGACCGGCAGGAACAGGAACAGGAACGTCGGGGAGCTGAACAGCATGGCGGGCCGCGCGGCGGCGCTCGCGAGCGCCCTAGGCGAGCGCCACGCAGTCGATCTCCACCAGCGCCCCGCGCGGCAGGCCGGCGACGGCGACCGTCGCGCGCGCGGGCGCCGCACCCACTGGGAAGTGGCGGGCGTAGACCTCGTTCATCGGCCCGAAGTGCTCCATGGTCGTCAGGTACACGTTGCACTTGACGACCTTCGACAGGCTGCTGCCCGCCGCGCTGAGCACCGCCGCGAGGTTCGCGAGCACGCGCTCGGTCTGGGCCGCCACGTCTCCTCCCAGGAAGGCGCCGGTGGCGGGATCGAGGGCCACTTGGCCCGAGCAGTGCACGAAGCCGCCGGCGACGATGGCCTGACTGTAGGGACCGATCGCCTTGGGGGCGCCTTCGGTCGCGACGATGCGTCGATCGCTCATGGAATCCTCTCGGGGCTACTTCGCGCCGACGCCGCGCTCGCGGAGCGCTCGAGCGACGGCCGCGGGAACGAACAGCTCGACGGGCCCGCCGAGCTCCGCCACCTGCCGCACCAGTGTGCTGGAGATGTGCGCGTGCTCGGGAGCGGACGGCAGGAAGACCGTGTCGAGCTCGGCGGCCATGGCGCGGTTGCTCAGGGCCATCTGGGACTCGTATTCGAAGTCGCTCGAGTTGCGCAGGCCGCGCACGATGACGTTGGCGCCGAGCGCGCGGCAGCCATCGACCGTGAGGCCGTCCACGCGCGCGACCGCGACGCCCGCGATGTCGGCGGTGACCTCGCGCAGGAGGGCGAGTCGGCGCTCGAGTGGCAGGAGCTCGCGCTTCGAGGAGTTGCTCGCCACCGCGATGGTCACGCGGCCGAACAGCGCGGCCGCGCGGCGCACCACGTCGAGGTGACCGAGGGTCACGGGGTCGAAGCTGCCCGGAAACAGCGCGTGGCGAGGGGCGGTCATGCGCAGGGATCCTAGCAATTGGCCGGGGAAGTTCCCGGGGCGCCCTGCCTTCCAAGGCGCGCGGAGGAGCGAGCCGCGAAACGGGCCCCGCCGCTTCTCGGCTCGGCCGCGGCTCCCTCGCCGCGACGGCCACCCGACAGGCCCGCTGGGACGAGCCCCAAGGGCGCGTCTCGATCCGAACGGAACCGAATTTCGGGGCGCGACCAGCGAGGGCACCGCGCGACAGAAGGACGGTGGAACTGGCGAGCGCGACCGAGGGCGAGTGCGGACCGCGACTGCGGGCGAGTCGACCGCTCGTGGCGGGCGCTCTCGCGGTGCTCGTGGGCGCGTGGCTCGGCGCAGCGCTGCGGCCGGCCCCGCTGGTGCTCGCGGCCATCGTCGCCACTGCGGCGGGTGCATGGCTCGCGCTCGAGCTCGCGACACGCGAGGAAGGTGCTCGATACGACGCGCTGCCCCATGCGCTGCGCGCGGCGGCCCGGCTCGCGCTCCTCTGCGCCCTGACCCTCGCGCCGGTCGCGCTCGGCTGGCGAGGACAGGGCGCCTCCGCGGCTCCGGCGGACGTCTCTGCGGAGACGAGCGTGGCGCCTCGTGGGACCTTGGACGGCCGCTGGGAGCCGCTGCGGGGCACGCGCCGCGGCGTGCTGGGCAGGCTGCACCCACCGGCCGAGGCGCCTATCTGGCTCGAGCTGGCACGAGACTGCGCGGCGAGCGGCGAATGGCTGCGCGTGACTCCGAGCGACCGGCCACGCCGCGAGGCCCGCGGTCCGGTGTCGCCGCCCCATGCACCCTTCGACGATCGACCGTACATCCTGTGGAGTGCGCGCCCCGACGAGGTCGAACGCATCGCGCTCGCCCCGGCGTGGGAGCGCGGCACGGCGTGGGTGGGCGAGCTGCGCGCGAGCGTGGCGCGACGCTGCGGCCAGTTCGCAGCAGGGGAATCCCGCGCACTGGCGCACGCGCTGCTCTATGGCGCGACCGAGCGGCTCGAGCCGGAGCTCGCGGACACGTTCGCGCACACGGGCATGCGACACGTGCTCGCCGTGAGCGGCATGCACGTCAGCCTGCTCGCCGCGGTGCTGATCGCACCCTTCGTCGGGGGCGGTCGACGGCGACGGGGCGTGCTGGTGCTCGTCGCAGGCATGGCTCTCGCCCTGTTCGCCGCCGTGACGGGTGGGGCCGCGCCCGTCAGGCGCGCGGCGGTGGCTCTCGCGTTGACGCTCGCCGCGCCCCTGTGCGCGCGCGCGCACCGCGAACCGCGACGCGTCGACACGCTGTCCTTGCTGGCGCTCGCCCTGCTGGTCGAGGCCGCTCTCGACCTCGACGCGCTGTTCAGCGTCTCGTTGTTGCTCTCGTACCTCGCAACGCTTGGGCTGGTGCTGCTCACGGGACCGATCCGACGTGCCTTGCCGCAGGCGGCCGCGCGGGTCGAGCTCGGTCCCACCTCCGCGCGACGCGCGCTGGAGAGCGTGCTCTCTCGCACCGCGCGCTCGGCCCTCGCCGCCTCCCTCGCCGCCGTGCTCGCGACCTTGCCCCTGTGCTGGTCGACCTTCGGCGAGTGGGCCCCGATCGGGGTCGTGGCCACCGCGCTGACGACGCCCCTCGTCACGTGGCTGCTCGTGGTCGGTTGGCTCTCGATCCTCGCCGCGCCACTCTTGCCCACGGCGCTGTTCGATGTGCCGTCGCACTGGTTCGTGCAGCTGCTCGAAGTCGCCGACAGCCTGCCGGGGACACCCTGCGTGCTCCCGCCACGCCCCCTCGTCCTGCTCGTGCTCGCGACAGCGTTGCTCGCCCTCGGATGGGTTCGAACGGGGCTCGGAGGCTGGACCGCGCGGGCGGGACTGCTGCTCTGGGGCTTGCTCCTGCTGCCGTGGGTCGCGCGGCCCCAAGGCTGGCGAGTCGACGCCCTCGACGTCGGGCACGGGACCTGCGTCGTCCTGCGTGGTCCGGAAGGTCCCACATGGATCTTCGATGCAGGTTCGCGCGACCGGGGACGGGTGGCGACGTCCGCGCTCGGGCCGCTGCTCGCTTCGAGCGAGGTGCGGGACGTCGCCGTGGTGCTGTCGCATGCCGACAGCGACCATGCGGAGGCCCTGGCGTGGATGTCGCGGCGCTACCCCGTCGTCGAGTGGTTCGGTGCACCCATCCCGGAGGACGTGGAGCTGTGGCGCGCGCGCGGCGCGGATCCACGCGGCGCAGGCAGTGTCCTCGAGTTCGCCGCGAGCGGCGACGAGCGCTGGCAGCTCGTCCGCGGAGTCGCCAGCGAAGACAACGAGGGTTCGCGCACGTTGCTCGCGTCACTCGGGCCGTGGCGTGCCCAGCTCCACGGCGACGCCGTCGAACAGGGACTGCAGTCCCAGCTCGAGGCCGAGGCGCTGCGCGGACCCGTCGATGTGCTCCTGTGGCCCCACCACGGCGACCCGGGGCCGTGGACCACGGCGCTGCTCGAGCGCGCGCGGCCGCGAGAAGTCTGGATCAGCACCTCCGGCACGGGCGGGGTCGAGCGTGAGCTCGACCGGCGAGGAATCCCGTGGCGGAGCACCAGCCGCGACGGCCCCCTGCGACGGGAAGTTCAGCCTCGCGACCGCAGTCCACGACGCCGTCGTCGACACCGCTCACGCGGTTTCGGGCCATGGCCCTCTCGCGTCTCGCAGCGAGGGCGTATGGAATGGGAGCCCACTCGGGGCCAAGGAAGGAACCAGATGCTGCCGCTTCTCTTCACGCTGCTCCTCGTTCCCACCGTGGCTCCGTCGACGGTCCCACAGCCCAGCGTGTTCGCGGCGCAGAGCGAGCCCGAGCTCAACCGCATCCTCCACCTGCGCGGGGGTGGCACCGTACGGGCCAAGGCGCGCGCCGTGGACGGCATGTGGGAGATCCAGCGCGGGACACAGTGGCAGCGGCTCGAGCACGGAGCGGTGACCCGCGTGGAGCTCGAGCGAGCCGTACTCGCGAAGGCGCGCGAGCTCGAACGCCACGTCGATCGCCGGGACGCCGCGACGCGCGTCCCCTACGCGGACTGGCTCGCGCGCGAGGGACTGCTCGCGGAGAGCCTGCAGCAGCTCGACCTCGCGCTCGACTCCCAGCCGGACCAGCCCCAGGCCCTCGCGCTGCTCGGCTCCTATCCGCAGGCGCTGGCCGTGCCCGGCGCGGACGAGCCGGATCCGCTCGACGCCGTGCGCAAGGCAGCCTCTGCGCCGCGCTCGTTGCAGGAACTCGCGCTCCTCGCGCTCGGCCGAAGGACGGACCGGGAACAGGTCCACGCGGCACTCGTGCGCTCCCTCGACTCCCACTCTCCGCGCATTCGCGCCCTCGCCGCCCTCGGCCTGCGGCGCATCGCTGCGGGCAGCGAAGTCAAGGCACTCGTCACGCGCACCGTGCTCGACGGCTCGGCGCAGGTGCGCAGGGAGTGTGCTCTCGCGTTGCGCGACGCTCGCGACGAGGCGGTCACGCTGCCTGTGCTGCGCGCGCTCGGCTCGCGCACCGCGGCCGTGCGCGAGAACGCGATCGAGGCGCTCGGCACGATGAACTATCCGGCGGCGGTGGAGCCTCTCATCGCGCGACTCGGTGCGCTGGCGAGCGCGCCTGGCGGCGGTGGCGCGTGGAAGGCGCCGGCAGCGCACATCTTCGTGGGCAAGCAATTCGCGTTCATCCAGGACTTCGATGTCGAGGTGGCGCAGGGCGCTGCCGTCGCGGATCCGCAGGTGAACACGCTCGTCGAAGGCGCGGTCCTCGATGTACGCGTGATCGGTGTGTCCGAGATGACGGTCGCGGTCGAGAGTCGCAAGGTCCGCAACGCGCTCAAGCAGCTCACCGGCGCGAATCCGGGCGACACCAGTCGCGCTTGGCTCACGTGGTGGGAACAGAATCCGTCGCGCCACCGGCCGGGCACTGGGCCGCGGACGCCTGCGACGCGGGCCAGCAACTCGTGAGCCGCCGCACCCGGGCGAACCCGGACGCGACGGCTCGTGCAGCTCGGACGATCGCAGCGAGTCAGGCCGTCGGCGCCGCGCTCTTCGAGACGCACATGGACTCGGGCGCGATCACGCCCTTGAAGCCCTGCAGCGCGACGCGCTGGAGATAGAACGACAGGCCGCGCAGGCCGCCGAGCTCCTCGCCGCCGCCGGCGCGACCGGGACCGCCGTGGATCATCTGGGGCAGCACCATGCCCGGCGCGAGCGACTGCTCGGCCATCTTGTCGCTGCCGAGCCACACGCGGCCCGACCACGCGCCGATCGCGAGTCCCGCGGTCTCGAGGAACGTCTGCTCGTTCGAGTACACGCTCGTGACGAGACTGCCGCCGCCGAGCGCGACGAGCTCCGCCGCCTCGTGCGCATCGCCCGAGTACGGGAGGATCGCGGCGCAGGGCCCGAAGACCTCCTCCGCGTGGAAGGCCGGATTGCGGCCGTCGGCGGCGACGAGCACGGTCGGCGCGACGAAGTAGCCGCGCTCGCGGATCGCGCCCGCGCCGCCGGTGGCGAGCCGCGCGTGCTTCGCGAGCCGCTCGATGCCAGCGCGCACGTCGCGCAGCTGGTCCGCGCTCGCCAGCGGGCCCATGCGCACCACCGCGTCCGACGGATCACCGAGCTTGACCGCGTTCGCTGTCGCGACGATTTCCGCCGTGAGCTCTTCGACGCGCTCCTTCGGCACGAACACGCGCCGCACGGCGGTGCACTTCTGGCCCGACTTCTGGGTCATGTCGAGCGCGACGTTGGCGACGAACAGGTTGAACGTGTCGCTGCCTGCCTCGACGTCCGGTGCGAGCACGGCCGCGTTGAGCGAGTCGGCCTCGAAGTTCACTCGCACGTTGTGGCGCACGAGGTTGGCGTGGCCGCGCAGGCGAGCCGCCGTGCCGCTCGAGCCCGTGAACGCGAGGCTGTCCTGCGGCCCCATGTGGTCGAGCAGGTCGCCGACCGAGCCCGCGATGAACTGGAACGCGCCTTCGGGGAGCGCGCCGCAGCCGATGCACAGCTGCGCGATGCGCCACGCGACGAGCGCCGTCGGCGTGCCCGGCTTCTCGACCACCGGCGTGCCCGCGAGCAGCGCGCAGGCGGCCTTCTCCATCATGTTCCAGGCCGGGAAGTTGAAGGCGTTGATGTGCACGGCGACGCCGGGGCGCGCCACGAGCACGTGCTCGCCCCAGAAGCGCGCCGTGCGGCCGAGCTGCACGCCCGGGCCATCGTAGAGGAACGTGCGCGCGCCGAGCTCCTGCCCCAGACGGCCATAGAAGGCCAGCGTGCCGATCGCGCCGTCGATGTCGAACTTGGCGTCGCTGCGCGGCGTGCCCGCATTCTGGATCGAGAGCTCGATCAGCTCGTCACGGTGCGCGTGGATCGCCTTGGAGAGCGCGTCGAGCATCGTGCCGCGCTGGGCGTAGTTCATCGAGCGCAGTGCCGGGCCGCCCTTCGCGCGCCCGTGCTCGAGCACGCCCTTGAAGTCGATGCCGGCGCTCGAAGCCTGCGCGAGCGCTTCCTCGGTCGTCGGGTTGAACAGCGTGACGCTCGCGCCGCTGCCGGCGTGCCAGCGGCCTTGGACGTAGCTCGTGAGGTTCTGCATCGGGAGCTCTTGGGTTGTTCAGGACGGAAGCGTGAGGTGGTAGGCGAACGTGGCGGCGCCGAGGACGAGCGCGACGATTCCCGAGGCGGCTCCGCTGCCGTTGCGCGCGCGCAGGACGGCGAACAGGAGCCCGAGCGCGATCGAGATCAGGGCCCAGACGTAGGCGCCACGCAGGGCAAAGGCGCCGATGGGCGCGCCGGACTCCGTGCGCGAGAGCCACACACCGAGCAGCGTGCACAGCAGCGCGGCCACCGCGGACTGCAGCTCGAAGCGCTGCGCCCAAGGCTCTCGCTGGACCGGCTGCGGTGACATCGGATCGGCCATCGGAAACGGACATGGTAGCGCCGGCCCCGGGCCCCGTCGCCTCCGGGTCGAGCGCGCGAAAACCCGGCGGATTCGCCCCGGCCCGCGCTCGCCCTTGATCGCCGCGCCGCAGGCGTCAGGCTGGCGCGCGTGAGCACCCTCCCTCCCCCTCCGGCGGCCCGCTGGCTGCCCCCTGCCACCTTCTCCGGCCAAGTCGCGCTCGTCACCGGCGGCGGCACCGGCATGGGCCTCGAGATCTCGCGCGGCCTCGCCGCCCTCGGAGCGCGCGTGATCGTCGCGTCGCGCAGCCAGGAGCACCACGTGCCGCTGCTCGCCGAGGCGGCACAGCGCGGGTGGCAGGTCGAGTCCCGCACGCTCGACGTGCGCGAGGCCGGCGACGTGGAGAAGCTCGCGCTCGAGCTCGACGAGCACGGCGGCATCGACATCCTCGTCAACAACGCGGCGGGCAACTTCGTCTGTCCCGCCGAACGGCTCTCCGCGCGCGCCTGGCGCTCGGTGCTCGGGATCGTGCTCGACGGCACGTTCTACTGCACGCGCTACTTCGGCCGCGGGATGATTGCGCGCGGCCGCGGGCAGGTGCTCAACGTGGTTGCGACCTACGCGTGGACCGGCATGGCAGGAGTCGTGCACTCGGCGAGCGCCAAGGCGGGCGTGCTGGCGATGACGCGCACTCTCGCGGTCGAGTGGGCACGCCACGGCGTCCGCGTCAACGCCATCGCGCCGGGCCCGTTCCAGAGCGAGGGCGCCGCGAACAACCTGTGGCCGGAGGAAGGCCGCAAGCGGCGCATCGAGGAGCAGATCCCGCTCGGGCGCTTCGGGACGGCCGAGGAAATGGCGGCGCACGCGCTGTACCTGCTGTCTTCCGCCAGCGCCTACGTGAACGGCGAGTGCCTCGTCGTCGACGGCGGACTGTCACTCGGGCGCGGCATGTGGGAACCCGGCGAGCGCCGCGAAGGAGCCAAGTCGTGAGTCACGTCCCCGCCCCCCGCGGTCACCTCGCCACCGAGTCGCACAACGAGCGCACGGCGCAGTTCGACGCGCTCTCGGTGAGCGCGGCCGTCGAGCTGATGCAGCGCGAGGACGAGCGCATCCACGCTGCGCTCGCGGCCGCGCGCGCGGACCTCTCCAAGGCCATCGAGCTCGTCGTCGCGCGCCTGCGCGCGGGTGGCCGGCTCTTCTACGTCGGCGCAGGTACGAGCGGACGGCTCGGGCTGCTCGACGCCGTCGAATGCCCGCCGACGTTCCAGACCGACCCGAGCATGGTGCAGGCCGTGCTCGCCGGCGGAGCGGCCGCCGTCACGGGAGCCGTCGAGGGCGCCGAGGACAGCGCGACGGCCGCGGGCGAAGAGCTCGCGCGCCGCGGATTGTGCGAACGCGACGTCGTGTTCGGAATCGCAGCAGGCGGTACCACGCCCTTCGTGCACGGAGCCATCGACTTCGCGCGAGCGCGCGGCGCCGCGACCGTGTTCCTCGCCTGCGTCCCGCGCGAGCAGGCGCCCGACCGCGCCGACGTGTCCGTGCGCATCGTGAGCGGCCCGGAGGTGATCGCGGGCAGCACGCGCCTCAAGGCCGGCACCGTGACCAAGCTCGCGCTCAATACCGTCACGACGGTCGCCATGGCGCAGCTCGGCAAGGTCCACGGCAACCTGATGGTCGACGTGGACACGTCGAAGAACGTCAAGCTCGTCGAGCGCGGGGCGCGCATCGTGTCGGCGCTGACCGGCGACTCCCGCGAGGACGCGCTCGCCCTGCTCGCCGCCGCCGGCGGGCAGGTGAAGGTCGCGGTCCTCATGCGCAAGAAGGGACTCTCGCGCGAACAGGCCCTCGCCGCCCTCGCCGAGGCCGGCGGCATCCTGCGCCGCGCGCTCGCCTGAGCCCGGCGCACGTGAGTCGGAGCAGGACGGGGAACCTCTGCGTTCGGAGCACGGGAAGCTCGGCGCAGCGCTCGACGGACTGCGAACTGTGCGTGGAGTGACGCATGGGCACTCGCCGGTCTTCCTCCCGAGTCCGATGCGCGCGCGGCACGGTTCGTGACGATCGGCGTGCGGCCGGCGCGCCGCATCGACGCCGCGCCGTGAGCGCTCAGCGTGCGGCGTGGCGCGACCAGAACTCGCGCAGCGGCTCGGGGTAGCTCGGCGCGAGGTCGAGCTCGAACGTCTCGCGCGCGTCGACCCAGCGGTAGTCGACGTGCTCGTGGCTCAGCTCGATCGCGCCGGCGATGTCGGTGCACAGATGCGCGACGACGAAGGAGAACTCCTTGACCTCGTGGCGCACGGGACGGATCCACGTGAGCGTGGGCGCGCCGATCGCGCAGCGAAAGCGCGGGCCGAGCTCCTCGGAGAGCTCGCGGCGCAGCACCTCGCGCGGGTCGAGCCGCTCCTCCCCCACGTCGAAGCGACCGCCCGGCAGCTCCCACCAGCCCTCGCGGGTCGACTCGCGCACGAGCAACAGCCGCCCGTCGCGCACGGCGAGCGCCTTCATCGCGACGTAGAAGCGCTGGAACTCGCGCGGGCCGATGTTGGTCATGGGACGGACCCTCAGGGCGCCGGCTTCGCGAGCTCCGCTCGCACGGCCTCGAGGAAGCGCTCCCAGTCGAAGGCCGGGCCGGGATCCTGCTTGTCCTTGGTGATGTGGAAGTGCCCGAGAATGCCCCGGAACTGCGCGAACTCCGTATCCGAGAGCGCGTCCATGCGCACGGCGCCCTGCGCGTCGCGCGGGCAGTCGGGGCGCAGCGTGGGGAACGCACGGCACAGGCCGGCCGCGAGTTTGACGAGCGTGGCGTACTGCTCCGGCGTGAGGTCGTGCATCTCGTAGGTCGTGCCGTGGATCGCGCCCGTGACGCGCTCGGCCCGCGCCGGACGCGCGACGAAGCCGCTCGTGCGGATGCCCGTCTCCTTCATCCACGCCGGGAAGCGCACGTACGGTCCCTGCTCGTCCGTCGGGTACCACTCGTCGAGCGTCGTGTCGCCCGGCGGATAGGCGCCGATGTTGGCGATCTCGATCCCGACCGAGCGCGAGTTCGCCTGCCGCGCGTGCCATGCTGTGTCGGAGAGATCGAGCGTCTGATAGAGCGTGCCGTCGACGTCGAGCAGGAAGTGCACGGAGAGCTTGCGCCGGTCGTGCAGGATCTTGAAGCACTGGCGGCTCGTGCCGCAGACGTCGTAGTGGATCACGAACTGGTCGAGCGCGGCACGCAGCTCGTCGCCGCAGGCCGGCGTGCCCGAAAGCGAGGTGAGACGCGTCGTGCCATCGCCCTTGGCGACCTTGCGGCCAGGCTGGTAGCGCAGGCCCTCGGGAAGCTCCTTCGGCGGCTCGCTCGGGAAGCGCAGCTCGGTCGAGTACGCGTCGTAGCCGCCGCGCTCGGTCCACAGGACGACCGGCACGCCAATCGGGACGCGCTCGCCACACACGACGATCACGTCGTTGCGCAGCGACGGGCGCTCGATGCGGCTCGAGGCCGAGACGGGCGCGGCCTCGAGCGGCGGCGTGGCAGGTTCGGCCGCACGACAAGCGGCGAGGAGGAGCGGCAGGAGCGCGGTGCGGAGCTTCATGGCGTGGGGCGAGGATCGGAAACCGCGGGCAGCGGTGCAAGCGCGTCGCGCTCCGGCGCCGAAGCGAGGGATTTTCCGGCGTGGGGCGCGACCAGCGCTCGCCCCGAACGACGGAGCGGGCGTGGGAACCGTACGCATCTTGGGAGCCTGCCTCGCAGGCTCGAGCGCCGAGCTCGTCACGATCGAGGCGCGCTACGAGGAGGACCGCGAGGCGGGGCGCGTCGATGTGCTGCTCACCGGCCTCCCGGATCCGGTCATCCGCGAGAGCCGCGGGAGGCTCCTGTGCGCGCTCTCGGCCAACGGGCTGGGCGTGCCACCGGGACGGCTCTACCTGAACCTCGTTCCGGCAGCGCGACGCAAGTCCGGCGAGATCCTCGACCTGCCGCTCCTGCTCGGCGCAGCCGCTGCCGCGGGGCATCTCAAGCGTCGGGCGGTCGAGGGGCGGCTATTTCTAGGCGAGGTCGGCATCGACGGGGCGCTGCACGCGGTGCCGGGCGGGCTGGCAGCCGCGATGGTGGCGCGCGCGGCGGGCGTCGAGCAGGTCGTGGCGCCCCGCGCGACCGCGTTGGAGGCCGCCTGGGTACCGGGCATCACGGCCTTCGGAGCCGCTCACGTCGACGACGTGGTCCGGCACCTCGTCGGCAGCACGCCGCTCGAGCCGCTCGCCCCCGTGCGAGCGGACGACGGACACGACATGGGGCTCTCGGTGGACGACGTGCGCGGGCAGGCCTCGGGGAAGCTGGCGCTCGCCGTCGCGGCGCACGGTGGGCACGGACTGCTCTTCATCGGACCCCCGGGAACGGGCAAGAGCATGCTCGCACGTCGCATCACCACGCTGCTCCCCGCTCCGAGCCTGCCGGAGCGGCTCGACATCACGCGCGTGCTGTCCGCCTCGGGACGCTGGCCCGGCGGACTGGCCAGCCTGCGCCCCTACCGCGCCCCCCACCACACAGTGAGCTACGCGGGCCTCGTCGGCGGCGGCTCGCCCCCGGCGCCCGGGGAAATCACCCTGGCGCACTGCGGCGTCCTGTTCCTCGACGAGCTGCCGGAGTTTCGTCGCGAAGTGCTCGAAGCCCTGCGCCAGCCCCTCGAGTCGGGCTCGATCACCCTCAGCCGCGCCGGGCGCCAGCTCGAGCTCGAGGCGCGCTTCCAGCTCGTCGCCGCCATGAACCCTTGCCCGTGCGGGTACATGGGGCATCCGCGCGTGCCCTGTCACTGCGCGCCGACACTCGTGCAGCGCTACCGCAGCCGCATCTCGGGCCCCCTGCTCGATCGCATCGACCTGCGCGTCGAGCTCGCCGCACCAACCCTTGACGAGCTCGGCAACGCACCGACGCCCGCCGGAGTGGCGACGGGGCTCACCGCCTCCGCACTGCAGTCCCAGCTCGCCCGCGCGAGCGCCCTGCAGCGCGCCCGACAGGGTGAGCGCCGCAACTGCGAGCTCGACGCAGAGTCCCTCGACCGTCATGCACCGCTCGATCAGGCCGCGCGCTCGTTGCTCGGCAAGCTCGCGCGGCAGCGAGGCCTCTCCGCGCGAGCGGTGCAGTCCCTGAGGCGCGTGGCGCGCTCCGTGGCCGACCTCGACGGCAGCGAGGCCACCACGACGGCCCATCTGGCGCGCGCCTTGGCGCTGCGCTCCCCGATCCTGTGAACGAAACGAGCCTACTCGTGCCGGAGCGCGTCGACAGGATCCATCGTCGCCGCGCGCCAGGCCGGATAGATGCCGAACAGGACGCCCACGCCCGAGGAGATCAGGAAGGCGAGGATCGGCGCGGTCGGCGTGATGATCGTGCGCATCTCCGCAT
The DNA here is from genome assembly GCA_903892045.1 of uncultured Planctomycetota bacterium. Lineage (GTDB taxonomy): Bacteria > Planctomycetota > UBA1135 > UBA1135 > F1-120-MAGs118. The sequence continues at coordinate 20,543 of CAITGX010000132.1, forward strand.
AGTGCTCGACCACCAGCGGAGTCGCGAGCCCGAGCGCGACGCCGAGCAGGCCGCCGCCGACCGAGAGCACGACGCACTCGACGAGGAACTGGGAGACGATGTGGCGGCGCTTCGCGCCGAGCGCGCGGCGGATGCCGATCTCGCGCGTGCGCTCCGTCACGGTCGCGAGCATCACGTTCATGATGCCGATACCGCCGACGAGCAGGCTGATCGACGCGATCGAGCCGAGCACGATGTTGAAGATGCGCTTGGTCTCCTCGGCGCGCATCAGGAGCTCGAGCGGGACCACGATCTCGTAGTCCGACTGCTTGTGGTTGCGCTTGAGCATCTCGCGACAGGCGTTGGCGACGAGCTCGACGTTGGCCGGGTCCTCGACCTCGACCACGATCTCGTGCAGCTCGACTTCTTCCATCTCGCGACTGCCGGCCCGCAGCTTGACCTGCATGTTGCCGTACCACTTGCGACCGGTCTCGAGCGGAATGAACACCTCGGAGGACGACTTGCCGGCCCCGGCGAGGTCGGACTGCTGCCGCACGCGGTCGAGCGTCGTGCCCACCACCGTGTAGTAGTCGGCGCCAATCTTGATCTCCTCGCCGATCGGCGAGGTGACAGGGAACAGGTAGCGCGAGGCCTCGTAGGAGAGCACGCACACGTTCGCGACGCCCTGCTCGTCCTGATCCGTCAGGAAGCGTCCCTCGCTCACCACTCGGCCCGTGACATCGCGGTACACGGGGAGCGTGGCCATGACGCGCGGGTTGAGCATGCGGTCCGAGAAGCGCACTTCCTCGTAGATCTCGCGCACCGGCACGACGCGCGCGACGCCGGGGAAGGTCTCCGCGATGCGCCCGAGGTCCTCTTCGGTCAGTCCGTAGCTCAGCACGCGCACGGACTGGCCGCCGCCGGTCGCGAAGTCCTCGCGCGGCTTGATGCTGCGCAGGATCACGTTCCGGCTGCCGAGCTGGCGAATCTGCTCCTGCGCCTCCTCGCTCGCCCCCTCGCCGATCGCGAGCATCGCGATCACCGAGCTGGTGCCGAACAGGACCCCGAGCGTGGTGAGCAGGCTGCGCAGCTTGTGCAGCAAGAGGCTCGAGATGCCGAGCTTGACGGTGCGCACGAGGGTCGAGTGCTTCACGCGCCTGCTCCTGCGGCGTTGCGCTGGCCGCGCTTCACGGACTCGATGCGACCGTCCTTGAGGCGCAGCACATGCTGGGCGCGCTCCCCGACGTCAGGCTCGTGGGTCACGAGCACGATCGTGCGACCTTCGGCGTGCAGCTCGTCGAACAGGGCGAGAATCTCGAGCGCGGTCGCGCTGTCGAGGTTGCCAGTCGCCTCGTCGGCCAGGATCAGGGCCGGCTGGTTGACGAGCGCCCGCGCGATGGCGACGCGCTGCTGCTGGCCACCCGAGAGCTCCGTCGGCTTGTGGTCGAGGCGCTTGGCGAGTCCGACGCGCTCCGCGAGCTTGCGCGCGCGCTCCTCACCATCCTCGGGCGGATCGTCTTGGTAGAACAGCGGCACCATGATGTTCTCCAGCACGTTGAGCTGGGGAATCAGGTTGTAGCTCTGGAACACGAAGCCGAGCTTGCGGCTGCGCACCTCCGAGAGCTCGTCGTCCGCGAGCCGCGCCGTCGAGATGCCATCGACCTTGTAGTCGCCGCCCGTCGGGCGATCGATGCAGCCGAGCACGTTGAGCAGCGTCGACTTGCCCGAGCCAGAGGACCCCATCACGGCCCAGTATTCACCGCGGCCGAAGGTGAACGAGAAGTCGTCGAGCGCACGGACCAGGTTCTGGCCCATGCGGTACTCGCGCGTGACGCCGATCAGCTCGGCGACGGGAACTCGGGACGCTTCGCTCACGGGTCTCTCGCGCGCGAGCTAGTTGCCCGACCCGCCCTGACCGCCGCCGCCACGGCCGGATCCGCCGCCACCGCCGCCGAAGCGCTCGCGCATCTTCTCGCGCTCTTCGGGAGTCATCGACTCCATGCGCTTGCGGAACTCCTCGATCTGAGCGGGATCCATGTTGCCGCGACCGCCGGAGCGACCGCTGCCGTCGCCACCCGACGCCGCACCCGCCGGTGCACCCGCCGGTGCACCCGCCGGTGCACCCGCCGGTGCACCCGCCGGTGCACCCGCCGGTGCGCCCGACGCCGCACCCGCCGGTGCCTTGCCCGCTCCTCCGGCTTGGGCACCGGCCTGCGGCACGCCACTGGCGGCCGGAGCCGGCTCCACCGAGCCTGCCGTGATCGTGCTCGACGTGCTGGATTCCGGTGCGGCCGCCGGCGAGAAGCCCGGCGGCGGCGCGAGCAGGACCTGCTCGCCTTCCTTCAGGCCTTCGAGGACCTGCACCCACTTGTCATTGAAGCGCCCAGTCTTCACCACGCGCTCCTCGGCGCCGTTGGAGCCGGTCACGAACGCGAGCTGGTCGCCGCCGGAGCGGAAGATCGCCTGCACGGGCACGTAGGTCGTGTCCGCGATGTCCTCGACGAGGATCTCGATGGCGCAGCTCATGCCCGGGCGCATGTCCGGGTGGCCCTCGGTGATCTGCACCTCGGTGCGATACAGGCGCGTGTTGGGGTTCGCCCACCAGGAGTTCTGGTCGGGGAGCACGGCCACGAAGTTGACGCGGCCGCGGAACTCGCGCGCGCCGAGCGCGTCGATCTTCACGATGCAGGTCTGCCCGACGGCCACCTGCTTGAGGACCGACTCGTGCAGCGACACCTGCGCGACCATCCCGGCCGCGTTGGGGATCGTGATGATCTCCTGCCGCTCGCGGACCTGCGTGCCCTCCTGGATCGGCTGGCTCTGGCCCATGCGGTTCTGCTCGAGCTGCGCATAGACCACCATGCCACCGCGCGGCGCGACGATCTTGGCCTTGGAGATCTGCGACACGAGCTTGTCGAGCTTCTCCTGCTCGAGCTTCAGCTGGGCCGAGCGCGTGCGCATGTCGGCCTCGAAGTCGACCAGCTTGGCCGCGGCCTGCAGCTTGACGCGCTCGAGCTCGCGGTGCGCCTCGTCGAGGCCGCTCTGCAGCTCGATGCGCTCGCGCTCGAGCTGGTAGCGCTCGAGCAGCGAGAGGTCGCGCTTGGCGGCTTCGCGCTGGATACCCGCACGCTTGAGCGCGAGGTCGTCGGCATCGAGCTCCGTCTTGGTCAGGAAGCCCTTCTCGAACAGCTCCCGCGACCAGTTGAGCTTGGTCTCGGCCTGCTTGAACTGCTCCTCGGCGAGCGTGATCTGCTCCTGCGCCTTGGCGAGCTGGTTGGTGCGCTCGCCCTGTTCGGCGTCGAACTTCTCGAGGTCCTTCTGCGCGAAGAGCAGCTTCTGCTCGGCCTTCTTGATGTCGCTGTCGTTCTGGCTCTGCTGGATCTCGTAGTTCTTGGTCGACTTGATCAGCGCCGCGTCCGCGTTGCGCACCGAGATTTCCTGCTGCAGGCGCTTGTCGACCTGCTGGGCGGTGTCGAGCTCGACGAGCAGGTCGCCTTCCTTGACGACGGTGCCCTCGGGGATGATCCACAGGATCGTGCTGTTGCCCTCGATCTCGCTCTTGATGCTGACAGCGTCCGCGGCCTTGAGATTTCCACGCTCGATCACGCTGATGCGCAGCGGCCCCTTCTGGACGGGCGCCCCGCGGACCTTCGAGGCTTCCTCGGCGGCGCTGGAGTTCGAGCGAGAGAGCGCCCACCAACCGAGCCCGCCTGCGACTGCCACCGCGATCGCGAGCGGCAGCGCCTTGATTCCAGCCTGACGATTCTTCATTGCGTCTCCTGCGAGCCGGCGGGACCGGCGGGTTCCGTGTTCGATTCCTGAGGGACGGCTGCAGGCGCGTTCGCCTCCGGGGCGACAGCGAGGCCCTCGCGCGCGAAGCGCAGGCCCGGCTCCTCGACGCGCAGCAGCTCCATGTCGCGCCACAGCGAGAGCTGCGACAGGTAGTAGTCGACGCGGGCGCTCGTCAGGGAGTTGCGCGCATCGACCAGCGCCTGCTGGGCCTCGAGGATGTCACGCGTGCTCGCGCGTCCGGCCTGCAGGTTCAGCGTCGCGCTCTCGATGCGGCGCTCGTTGAGGACCACCGCACCGGCCTGGATCTCGACCGACTGGCGGCGCGTGAGCGCCTGTCGCAGGCTGGCTCGCAGGTCGGCCGTGATCCGGTCGGCGAACTCTTCCGCGCTGCGGCGTGCGCGCTCGACGTTGATGATGGCAGCCCGGTAGACGTTCCGCTCGGCGACGAGCTGCAGCGGCAGGTCGATGTCGGCCCGCAACGTCCACGACAGATCGTCCTTCGAGTACTCGAAGGGCTGGTTCGGGGTCGAGCTCGCCGAGCCGGTGCCCGTCACGGTGATGCGCGTGCGCAGCGCGTCGGCGGCGATGTTGAGCTTGCGCTCGGAGTCGACGAGCTGGTCGAGCACCGTCATGTAGTCGAGCCGTCGCTGCAGCGCCGCAGGGACGGCCTCGCCCTCGCCGACCGTCAGGCTCTCGTCGATGACGAGCGCGTACAGCTCGTCCTGATCGATCTCGATGGGCACCTCGGCCGGGAGCCCGAGGAAGACCTTGAAGTCGTCGAGCGCGGTGCCGTAGCGCTCCTGCGCCGAGATCAGCCGGTTCTGGCTGCGCAGCTCGTCCTGCCGCGCCTGGTCCGCCTGGATGTCCGACAACCGGCCCGCGTTGGCGAGCGCCTCGTTGCGCTCGCGCAGCACGGTCAGGTTGTCCATGTTCAGCTTCTCGTTGCGCACCTGGTCGGCCGTGCGCAGGAGCTGGAAGTAGCGGTTGATCACGTCGACCGCGAAGGTGCGCCGGAAGCGCTCGAAGTCACGGATCTCGTAGACGACGTTGCGCTCGCCCTGGGTCAGCGGCTCGCGCACGATGCGCTCGCCGAACCCGCGCATGAGCGGCTGGGAGATGCTCAGGAACGGTGCGCCCACGAGCTCCCAGCTGTCGCCGGTCGAGACCGAGCGCGACATCGATAGCCCCATGTCGGCGATGATCGAGGCGCCGGTTCCGAGGAGCCGCGAGAAGGCCGCGCCCGCGCTGCCGTCGACATCGCCCGCGCCGGCCCCGTCCCCGTTGACCAGCGCCCCCAGGGTGCCGTCGTACTGGAGCGCGAAGCGGAATCGTTCGAGCGTGAGATCGAGCGCGGCGAGGTACAGGTCCTCCTTGCGGCGCTGGTACTCGCGGCTGTTCTCGGCGGCGATGTCGAGGAACTGGGAGACCCCCAGCCGCCCCACGCTCTCTCCGCGCAGGAGCCGCTGCCGCAGGCTGTCCATCGGCGGCTCGATCGAAAAGTCCTTCTCCCCGAGCGCCAGCTCGAGCCGACGCTGCTCGAGGATCTCGTAGGCCGCGCGGTCGGCATCCGCCCGCTGGTCCTGGGCGCTCTTGCACCCGCCCGCGAAGAGCGCCAGCAGGGCTACGGCAGCGAGCCGTCGTCGAGCTTGGCTCGAGGCGGGGAAGAGTTGGGGCATCGGAGGCTGCGGGCCTGTTCGCAGGGGGCTCCGGCGCGGATGCGCCCGAACCCCAAGCCCGCCGAGAAGCCCATGGTGGAAGAACGCGCCGGAAGTGTCCAAGGCCAAACTCCGGTGGGGCCCGTACGAGTTCCGTAC
>CAITGX010000133.1 GCA_903892045.1 uncultured Planctomycetota bacterium
ACCTCGAGCTCTCCGGAGCGCGCCGTGTTCCTCGAAGCTGCGCGGGACCGATTCGCGGCACTCGGCGAGGGGGCGCGCGACGGCCTTTGGGTAGCCCGATATGGAGCCAACCGCCGCCCCTTACGAGGGCGGACTGCGACCGTACCTCTCTTGTGGACAGAGACTTGCAACCGATATTGCGTTTTGCCCACACTGCGGGCGATAATAGCCTCCTGTATGGGCGCGAGCGCTCCCCCCCACCGAATCCTCAGCGGGAAGCTGGCGCAGGCGCTGGCCCGAGCGCCCGTCGTGATCCTGAGCGGGGCGCGCCAGGTCGGCAAGTCGACGCTGGTCCAAGGCTTCGACGGCGCAGCCGAGCGCGAGTACCGCACGCTCGACCACTTGGCGACGCTCGCACGCGCGCAGGAGGCGCCCGAAGCGCTGGTGAGCGAACACCCGCGGCTCACCCTCGACGAGGTGCAGCGCGCGCCCGACCTGATGCTCGCCGTGAAGTACGTGGTCGACCGCGAGAATCGCGCAGGACAATTCCTCCTGACCGGCTCGGCGAACCTGCTGCTCACGCGCACCAGCGGAGAGTCGCTCGCGGGCCGCGCACAGTACTTGACGCTGCGGCCGATGACGGCGCGCGAGCTCGACCGGCGCCCGCTCGTGCATGCGTGGGACGCACTGCTGGACGCGAGCGACGCGGACGATGCGCTCGCACGCCTCGCGCCGGCGATCGAGCTCGACTGGCGCGAGCGCGCGCTGCGCGGCGGGTTTCCACCGGCGGCGCTGGCCACGAGCGCGAGCGAGCGCACGCAGTGGCTCGAGGACTACGCCTCGACCTACCTGCGGCGCGACCTGCGAGAGCTCGCCCGCGTCGACGACCTGCCCGGCTTCAGCCGCCTGATGCAGCTCGCGGCCCTGCGCTCGGGCGGACTGCTCAACCAGACGGATCTCGCGCGCGACGCGGGCCTGTCGCGCACGACCACACAACGCTGGCTGAGCCTGCTCGAGGCGACCTACCTCGTGACGCTCGTGCCGCCCTTCTTCGAGTCGCGCTCCAAGCGCCTGATCGCGGCCTCCAAGCTCTATCCCGGCGACACGGGACTCGCGCTGCAGCTCGCGGGCGTGGAGACGGTCGAGCAGCTCGAGCGCCTGCCGCGCCCCGGCGCGTGGCTCGAGGCGTGGCTGCTCAACGAGCTGCTCGTCGCGCTCGAGACGCGCACGCCCAAGCCCGCGCTGTACCACTACCGCACGGCCACGGGACAGGAAATCGACTTCGTGATCGAAGCTGGCCGGCGCCGGCTGCCGATCGAGGTGAAGTCGACACCGGCGGCGCGCCCCGACGACGCGAAGGTGCTGGAGCGCTTCTGCGCCGAACACCGCGAGCGCGCGCCCTTCGGCGTCGTGCTCTACACCGGCCGCGAACCCATGCGGCTCACCGCGAACTCGATCGCGGTGCCGCTGGGCGCGCTGGTCTGAAGACCGGCGCAGCGCCGCGCTGCGGCCCGGACATGTTCCGCGCGCTCAGGAGCCGCGCTTGAGGACGTCGCGGGCGATGACGAGGCGCTGGATCTCGTTGGTGCCTTCGTAGATGCGCGTGACGCGCGCGTCGCGATAGAGCTTCTCGATCACGTACTCGGCGGAGTAGCCCATGCCGCCGTGGATCTGCACGGCGCGGTCGACGATGCGGTCGAGGGCCTCGCTCGCGAAGAGCTTGGAGATGGCGGACTCGCGGCTGAAGGGCTGCTTGGTGTCGCACAGCCACGCGGTGCGATACGTGAGCGACTCCATGGCGTAGATGTCCGTCGCGTTGTCGGCCAGCATGAAGCCGATGGCCTGGTGCTCGCCGAGCTTCTTGCCGAAGGTCTCGCGCTGGTTCGCGTAGCTGACGGAGAGCGCGTGCGCTTCCTTCGCGCAGCCGAGGCAGTTCGCCGAGAGCGCGAGGCGGCCGCGATCGAGCGTGCCCATGGCGATCTTGAAGCCCGCGCCGACGTCGCCGAGGCGCTGGTCGTCGGAGAGACGTACGTTGTCGAACGCGAGCGTCACCGTCGACGAGCCGCGCTGGCCCATCTTCTCCTCGCGCTTGCCGACGCTGAAGCCCTTCGAGTCGCGCGGCACCATGAAGGCCGTGATGCCGCCGTGCGCGCGCTTCTGCGTGTCCGTGATCGCGTAGACCGTCACGAGATCCGCGATGTCGCCGCTCGTGATCCAGACCTTCTCGCCGTTCAGCACCCACTCGTTGCCGTCGCGCACCGCCGTGGTCTTCATCGCGCCGGGGTCCGAGCCCGCGTCGGCCTCGGAGAGCGCGTAGGCGCCGAGCAGCTTGCCCGCGGCCATGTCGGGCAGCCAACGCCGCTTCTGCTCCTCGGTGCCGCCGACGATCACGCTCATGGCGCCGATCGACGCGTGCGCGCCGAAGGTCACCGCGACCGAGAAGTCGCCGCGCGTGAGCTCCTCCATCACGACGCACAGGCCGGTCTCGCCGAGCCCCGAACCGCCGTACTCCTCCGGCACCGCCACGCCCATCAGCCCGCACTCGGCGAGCTTGTCGAGCAGCTCGCGCGGGATCTGGTGCGTGCGCTCGATCTCGGCCGAGCGCGGCCGGATCTCGGAGTCGGTGAAGTCGCGCGCGAGGTCGCGCACCATCGTGAGCTCTTCGGAAAGCTGGAAATCCATG
>CAITGX010000134.1 GCA_903892045.1 uncultured Planctomycetota bacterium
CCCGCCACGCTCTCCCGCTACCCGCTCCTCTCCCGCAACCCGCGCGGGCGAGTAGGTCCGCCCGTCTCCAACGCGCCCGCACCACCGCCCCCGCGGGCCTCAAACGGCTCGCCAGCCCGGCAAAGGAGCCCGAGCCGAGCTCGAGAGGCCGCTTGACGGATGCGCACGCGGCGGCGAACCTCCCCTGCGCGCTCGACGACGGCCGCCTCCAGCGGAAGTCATCCGCTTGGAGTTCCTATCCGCAGAACGGCGAAGGCGAGGACGATGCGGGTTGCGAGCGGGTGAGCCATCGGTCGAAGAGCCTCACTCTCGGGCCGACAACCTCCATGCGGACGCGCAGGGGAACTTTGGCGAGCGTGGCGGTCCCGCTGACGGCCTTCTCGCCGGAGAACGCGCGGCCACTTGCAGGAGCACGTGTGGGTCGACGTGCCGGGCCGGGGCGTGACGCACCTCGACCGCAAGACGTTCACCGGCGCGATGGGGCTCTTCGTTCGCCACCTTCCGCTGCCGTGGTGAGTTGCTCGTCACGCGAACGCGACGATGGCGATCCCCCACAGCGCGCTCCACGCGGCCTCGCGCAGGCCGCGGGCGCGCAGCTCGGTCCGGTCCCACGTCACGGCGCCCCGCAGGGAACGCGCGACGCGGATGCTGCGCCAGCAGGCGAAGCTCCACAACGCGAGGAACAGCTCCAGCGACTGCACGATCCCGCCGCCGGTGGCGAGCGCGACTCCGGGCGCGGCGAGCGTGAACGGCGCGAGACTGACGCACAGGGTCGGCGTGTCGAGAATGCCGCGCGAGCGTGCGAGCTCGACGCCGAGGCTTCCGCACAGGACGGCGGCCGCCAGCGGAACGAGGAACGTCGGGCGCGCGCCGAGCGCCAGGGCGCCGACGAACGAGGCCCCCGCGAGCGCGAGGCCGAGCCACGCCCTCCTCGAAGTGCGCCGAAGCCCCACGGCCAGCGCCGAGAGCACGAGGAATCCACCGGCGAACACCGTGCCGACGAGCAGCCCCAGCTCGACGAGTCCCCGCTCGGGCACGAGCGCGCCGACGGCGATCGAGATGCACAGCGTGATCCACGCGCCGTGCGAACGCAGCGGGTCGGGCATGCCGGAGAGCGACATCGACGCCGCAGGATGCCAGACATGCCGCGCGGCTGAGGCGGCCGAAGTGCGAAAGCCCGGACGATGCGTGGGAGCGTCCGATCAGGGGCAGCAGAGGAAGCGCAGGCCCGGCGAGAAGTTGCTGCCCAGCGGCGAGCCGGGGTCGCGGTACCAGACCTGCACCCACACGGCGTCGCCGGGGTGGAACGGGACGCCGAGCGCGTGGGGCTGCGTGGTGCGCCAGACGTGGAAGTCGAGACCGAGCGAGCCGTCGCAGGCGCCAGGGCTTCCGCCGGTCGACAGCGCGAGCGTGCGCTGCACGGGCGAGCCGACGCAGCGCGTGCTCGTCGCCCAGGGTTGCTCGATGCCGCAGCTCGTGCCGTAGAGCACGAGCGCGCTGCGCTGGGCCGGGAGCTGCGAGGAGCCGATCACGAAGCCCTGCGAGAGCGAGAGGCTCGGGCTGCCCGTGGTCGTGAGCGTCGGCGTGCAGCCGTTGGAGGATGGACCCGCGGCGCAGGCGCCGATCGGCACGGTCGGCAGGCACTCGTCGCGGCGGAACGGGAACGCTCCCATGTCGACGCGCGAGCCGTCGGGGTCGAGCTGGGCCGGGTCGCCCGAGTCGATGCAGGGCGAGTGGAGCTGCAGGTGGAAGTCGCCGCCCGGCGCGTCCCAGAACAGCGGGCACGCGTCGAGGTTGCCCACGCCGGGAGAACCGCCACCGATGTTGGAGTACTGCACGCTGCAGCTCGGATCGACGTCGCCGCCCGCGTTGTCGCGCACGATCGAGTTCGTGATCGCGGCCCCCAGCGCACCGACCCCGCCGCTCTCGACCACGACGCAGCGGTCGAGCGTCGTGCCGAACACGCCCCCGGCGATGTCCGCCCGGTTGCCACGGAACACGGTGCGCAGCGCGCTCCCGCCCCACGCGCCGCCGCCGTAGCCGGGAGGCCCACCCGCTGATGCGAAGATCCTGTTGCCCTCGACGAGGCAGTCCTCGAGCGTGCAGGACTGCAACCCACCGCCGCGACCGAGTCCCTCCCACGGATTCGCGGCGTTGCCGCGGATCAGGCACTCGCGCAGAACGCTGTTGCGCGCGCCTCCCGCCGAGAAATCCGCATAGTTCTGGGAGAGCGTGCAGCGCAGGAGCGTCGAGCCGTCCGCCCCACCGGCCCAGGCGTCGGAGGCGTCGCAGGAGCGCGCGGAGTTCTGCCGGATCGTGCAATCGACCGCATAGCAGCCGCTGATGCCGGCGCCATAGGCCGAGGTGTTGCCCTCGATGGTGCAATGATCGAGCGAGACCCCCACAGCTCCTCCGCCGTCGGTCGTCGTCCGGTTGTTGCGGATCGTCGAGTAGGAGATCCAGAACTGCGACGAGTGGCCCAGGACGCCGCCGCCCCAGTCCTCGATGTTGCAGTAGGACGGGTCCGCGTAGCCGCCGTTGAGCTCGATCACGCTCGAGTGCATCACGCCGGCCGCGTTGACCACCGCGACGCCGTCTCCGCGCGCCGCGTAGTTGCCGCGCACGATGCAATTCGCGACGACGGCGTAGCTCGCCCCGTGGATCAGGATCCCGCCTCCGCAGGGCACCCAGATCCCGGGCACGAAACCGCCGGAGCCGTTCTCGACCGTGAAGCCGTCGAGCACCGGCCAGCCGCCGCGCAGGAACGCGACCGGGCCGTCCTGATTGCCGCGCAAGGTGGTCGCCCCGGGCCCGCCGACCCCGATGACCGCGATCGACTTCGACTGGAAGTCGATGCTCTCGTGGTAGGTCCCCGGCAGCACGCGGATCTCGTCGCCGCCGAGCGCGGCGTCGATCGCGTCCTGCACGCTGCGGAACGGGCTCGTGGGGGTCCCGTCCCCGCCCGAAGGCGCATTCGCATCGACCCACAGCGTCGAAGCCGAGGCCGAAAGCAGGGGCGAGCCGAGCAGGCACAGACATCCACGGACGAACACGGACGCGCGGCGCATTGAGACACCTCCAGCCAGCGCCTCGCCCGTGCGGCCGCCCCGTGGAAGCTGGCCGCAGTGGGTACGCGCCGCAGGCCCACCGCCCCCGCGGGCCTCAAACGGCTCGCCAGCCCGGCAAAGGAGCCCGAGCCGAGCTCGAGAGGCCGCTTGACGGATGCGCACGCGGCGGCGACCCCCCCCTGCGCGCTCGACGACGGCCGCCTCCCGCGGAAGTCATCCGCTTGGAGTTCCTATCCGCCGCGCAGCGCGACCATCCTGGGCGCATGCGTCGGCGTGGAACGGAGAAGCGAGCAACAAGGCAACGGCGGCAAACGCGGTGAGGCGCATGGAAATGGTCTCCTGGCCCGCGCACGTGAGGAC
>CAITGX010000135.1 GCA_903892045.1 uncultured Planctomycetota bacterium
AAGTTCACGGGCAGCGGGCTCGGCCTCTCGGCGGTGATCGGCATCGTGCGCAAGCACAAGGGCGCGCTGTTCGTCGAGAGCCGCGTGGGGCAGGGCACGCGCGTGCGGGTCGTGCTCCCGGTCGCCCCGTCCCCCAAGGCCCCATGAGCCGCTCGCCCCTGCCGCCGGGGCAGCGCGAGCTCGCGCGCCTTCCGGTTCGCTCGGTGGGCGAGCCGCCCCCGTTTGACGGCTCGTACTGGTCGCTGACGCTCTCCGGGGAGCTCGACCGGCCGCGGGTGTTCACGCTGGCGGAGCTGCGCGCCATGTCGACCTTCGATCTCGAGGCGGACTTTCACGCCGCAGCGGGCTGGAGCGTGCGGGGACTGCGCTGGCGCGGCGCGCGCCTGTGCGACGTGCTCGCCGCCGCGGGCCTGCGGGGCACGGGCCGCTGGCTGCGAGCCTCCGACGGGCAGCGCTACGACAGCTCGCTCGCGCTGGCCGATGCGCTCGAGCCCGACGTGCTCCTCGCCACGGGGCTCGCCGGGGCCGACCTGCCGCTCGAGCACGGCGGCCCGCTGCGGCTGCTCGTGCCGGCCCGCTACGGCTGGAAGTCGGTGAAGTGGCTGCGGGCTCTCGAGGTCTACCCCGACGAACGGCCGGGGTTCTGGGAGCGGCGAGGCTTCCACCCGCGCGGCGATCCATGGAAGGAAGAGCGGCTCTCGTGATACGGTCCCGCAGCGCGCAGGGCCCATGGCGTTCAACTCGACCGAGTTCGTCTGCTTCTTCCTGCTCGTGTACTACGTGCACTGGGCGCTCGCGCGGCGGCGCACGGCGAGCTTCCTGTGGCTCGTGCTCGCGAGCTGCGTGTTCTACGCGGGCTGGAACGCCAAGTTCCTGCTGCTGATCGTCGCGTCCTCGGCGCTCGACTGGTGCTGCGGCGGGGCGATCTACAGGAGCGAGAATCCGCGCGTGCGGCGCGCGTGGCTTGCCGCCTCGCTCGTGGGCAACCTCGGGCTGCTCGGCTACTTCAAGTACTTCAATTTCTTCGCCGAGAACGTCGCGCGCGGGCTCGCCGCAGCCGGGTTCGAGGGCGCGGCGAAGTTCGTGCCGTGGGAGATCGTGCTGCCCGCGGGGATCAGCTTCTACACCTTCCAGACGCTGTCCTACACGATCGACATCTACCGGCGACAGCTCGCACCGGCGCGCACGCCGCTCGACTTCTTCCTGTTCGTCAGCTTCTTCCCGCAGCTCGTCGCCGGCCCGATCGTGCGCGCTGCGGACTTCCTGCCGCAGCTCGATCGTCCCGTGCAGCAGGACGAGGGACGCGTCGCGCGCGGCGTGTATCGCATCGCGACCGGGCTGGCCAAGAAGGTGCTGCTCGCCGACGTGATCGGGCTGCACCTCGTGGATCCGGTGTTTTCCAACCCGGCCGTGCACGGCGCGTCCGGGGTCGTCCTCGGCTGCGTGGGCGCCCTGTTCCAGTTCTACCTCGACTTCTCCGCCTACTCGGACGTCGCGATCGGTGCGGCGGCGTGCCTTGGCTTCGAGCTGTGCGAGAACTTCGACCGGCCTTTCCTCGCCCAGTCGATCAGCGATTTCTGGCGGCGCTGGCACATGTCGCTCTCGACGTGGTTCCGCGACTACGTGTTCGTGCCGCTCGGCGGTCGCGGCGCCCACCGGCTGGAGTTCCTGCGCAACCTGATGGGGACGATGCTGCTCACGGGCCTGTGGCACGGCGCGGGCTGGAACTACGTGCTGTGGGGGCTCATGCACGGGGTGTTCACGTTCCTCGGAGCGGCCTTTGGTGCCGCGCCGACGCGCGATGAGCTGGCGGCGCGACCCCTGTGGAGCAAGCTCGCGCGCCGCACGGGCGTGTTCGCGCTCGTCGCCTTCAGCATGCTCTTCTTTCGCAACGGCACGGTCGCCGAGGGCAATCGCGGCATCGCGGGCTCGCTCGAGATGCTGCGCACGCTCGGGAGCCTCGCTCCGGCGAGTGGCGCGCACCCGCTCCCGTGGCTCGGCCTGCTGGCCCTGCTCGTCGCGGCGCTGGTGCACTTCACGCCGCGGTCGTGGCCGCACGAGCTCGTGCGCGAGCGCTGGCTCGCGCTGCCGGCCTTCGCGCAGGGCCTGTGCCTGTGCCTGTTCGCCGGAGCCCTCGGCGCCCTGTCCTACGCCAAGGCCCCGTTCATCTACTTCCAGTTCTGATGGACGCTTCCTCGCGACCGCTGCGCTCGAAGAGCTCCCGCATGGGGCTGTGGTTCCTCGCGTTCTGCGCGCTCGCGCTCGCCGTGTCGCAGCGCCTGGACCTGTCGCTGTGCGCCGACGCGCGCCACGCGACGATCCGCGAGCTCGTGCGCGGCGAGCGCGACGCGGACGTGGTGTTCGTCGGCAGTTCCCAGACCGCGCGCGGCGTCGTGCCGGCCTTGTTCGACGCCCGTGCGCGCGAGCTGCTCGGCCGCGACGTGCGTTCGGTGAACATCTCGACCTTCGGCAACGCACGGCACATCTCGTACCTGACGCTCGAGCGCTGGCTCGCGGTACATCCGGAGACGCAGGTCGTCTACGTGGAGTGCGGAGTGCTGTCCGACGTGCCCGAGTATCCGCACAAGACGCTGACGCGCTTTGGCGAGCCGCTCGACGCGCTCGCGATGGCCTGGCAGCGGCCCTATGCGTACCGCGATGGCAAGGAGTTCCTGCAGCTCGAGAAGGCCGGGGCCGGCTTCGATCTCGGCGGGATCTTCCGGGCGTGGTCCGTGGCGCAGCTCAACATCGATCTCGCGCTCGATGTGCTCGGCCGCGGGCCGGAAGACTGCGTCCGCGCGCTGGCGAACCTCGCGGCCGAGCGCGGCGCGAGCCCGTACTGGATGCCCGGCGAGCCCGAGATGCGCGCGGTGGTCGCGCGGCAGGTCGACGAGCGCGGCTACTTCCGC
>CAITGX010000136.1 GCA_903892045.1 uncultured Planctomycetota bacterium
TGGATGACTCTCGCGGGGGACCACCGGAAGTGGAACCCGAACCGCGCCTCGGTGGATCGCCGTACGGGGTTTCGATTGCGTGAAACTCGCGGCCTAGGTGCGCGCGGCGGCGCCGAAGAGGAAGCGGACCGGAATCTGGATCTCCGGATGCAGGCTCTTGTGCACCGGGCAGGTGTGTGCCGCAGTCTCGAGCGCAGCCTGCGCCTTGGAGTCGAGCTCGGCCGGCACGCGGATCACCACGGCTAGCGAGCCGATGCGACGCACCGGAGCGGCGACCATGCCCTTCTCGACCTCCACGGTTGCACCGGAGAGGTCCCACCCATGCCGCCGGGCAACGATGCCCATGATGGTCAGCATGCAGGTTCCGAGCGCCGTGGCGACGAGATCCGTCGGCGAGAAGGACTCCCCGCGCCCCTGATTGTCGACGGGCGCATCCGTGGCGAGCGTGACGGAACTCGGACCGTGCGTCGCGTGGCAGCGCAGGTCGCCTTCGTAGCGGATCTGGATCTTGACCATGTGGGGATGCCTCGAAGGATGCAGGATAGCGCGCGGCTCAGGGAGCCTCGAAGGCGGGCTCGCCATTCACGTAGGTCGCGCGGACGCCGAGTGACAGCCAGTCCGCGGGGCCGAGCTCGAACGGGTCCGCAGCGAACACGGTCAGGTCCGCCGCATAGCCCGGGAGCAGGAGCCCGCGCCGATCCTCTTGCCGCGCAGCACGGGCCGCTCCGTGGGTGAAGGATGCGAAGGCCTCGGTCGGAGTCAGGCGCTGGTCCGGCAGGAAGCCCCCCGCGGGTGTTCCGTCGGGGCGCGAGCAGGTCACGGCCGCGTACAGGCCGAGGCGCGGATCTGGACTCTCGACCGGGAAGTCGCTGCCGAACGCGAGCTGGGCCGGATCGCGCACGAGTCGACGCCACGCGTACGCACCGAGGATGCGCTCTGGTCCGAGCCGCGCCGGGGCCCACGGCATGTCGCTCGTCGCGTGCGTCGGCTGCATCGAGGCGATCGCGCCGATGGACTCGAAGCGAGACCAGTCCTCGGGCGCGACCACCTGCGCGTGCTCGACGCGCGGGCGCAAGGCACGGAAGGCGCTGTCGCGCGCGCCCTGCAGCTCGTACGTGTCGAGCACCATGCGGTTGGCTCGATCCCCGATGGCGTGCACGGCGGGCTGGAGACCCTGCCGCGCGCACACGTCCACCGCGCGTGCGAGCGTCTCACGATCCAGCAAGGCGAGCCCCGAGTGCGACGGATCGTCGTGGTAGGGCTCGAGCAGCGCCGCACCGCGCGAGCCGAGCGCACCATCGGCGTAGAGCTTCACCCCCACCACGCACAGCAGGTCCAGATCGCCGTCCAGCAACGGCAGGCCCCGCACGCGCTCGGCGTCCAGCGCGCCATCGCCAGAGAGATACTCGACCGCGCGCAGGCGCAGGGCTCCGCGCGCGCGCAGCTCGCGCAGGATGTCGAGCCCCTCGCGATCGATGCCCATGTCGTGGATCGCCGTCAGGCCCAGCGAGAGCAGCTGGGACTGCGCGAGCAGGAAGCGGCGCTCGCGCGTGGCCCGCGAGGGCGGCGGAACCGCGCGCTGCACGAGCTCGCAGGCAGCGTCGATGAAGACTCCCGTGGGGCGGCGCGTGCCATCGAGCAGCATGCGGCCACCTTCGCCCACGGCCTCGCTCTCGTGCTCGCGCAGGAGGCCAGCGAGCTGCAACGCGCGCTCGTTCGCGAGCAGCGCGTGGCCATCGACACGCTGCAGCCACGCCGGGTGGTCCGGCGTCGCCGCGCTGAGCGCCGCATGGTGCGGAAACTCGGCAGGACTCCACAGATTCTGGTCCCAGCCGCGCCCTTCGAGCCACGTTCCCGCGGGCACTGCGGCGGCACGCTCCCGAACGCGCTCGATCAGCTCGGCGTAGCTCGCGCAGCCGCGCAGGTCGACCGTCTCCAGTGCCGCCCCCAGCCCTTCGAAGTGACCGTGGGCGTCCTGCAGGCCGGGCAGCGCAACGGCACCCTCGAGGTCGACGCGCTCGCAGCCGGGCGCGAGGGCCTCGAGCTCGGCACGGGAGCCCGCGGCCGCGACTCGCCCATCGCGGACCAGCAGGGCCTCCACGCTCGGCCAAGGTGCGTGGCCGTGGACATGTCCGAGGTAGATGCGGCCGTTGTGGAAGAGCTTCGCGGGCGACTGCGGCGCAGCGCAGGCCGCGAGGGCCAGCAAGAGAAGAGACCAGGCGCGCTTCATGGGCGCGCACGTTAGTCGAGGCACGGGCGCTTTGCACCGCCGCCCGGCTGGAGCGTGCTCCCCCGCCGGCGTACTCTCTCCGCCATGGCACAACTCAAGGGAAAGCTGGCGCTGGTGACGGGGGCTTCCTCGGGCATCGGCGAGTGCATCGCGAGGGCCTTCGCCGCCGAGGGCGCGCGGCTGGTGCTGGCGGCGCGGCGCAAGGAGAAGCTCGAGCGGCTGGCGGCGGAACTCCCGGGTTCCCTCGTGCTCGAGCTCGATGTGCGCGACGCGGAGGCCGTGACGCGGGCGCTGCGGCCGCACCCCTTCGACATCGTGATCCCCGGCGCCGGGCTCGCGCTGGGCCTCGATCCGGTCCAGAAGGGCTCGCCCGTGGATTGGTCCGAGATGATCGACACCAACGTCAAGGGCGTGCTGCACGTCCTTGGCGCCGTGACACCCGGCATGATCGAGCGTCGACGCGGCGACATCGTGTTCCTCGGCAGCGTCGCCGGTCGGCAGGCCTACCCCGGTGGCAACGTGTACTGCGCCACCAAGGCCGCGATCCGCTCGCTCTACGAGTCCCTGCGCTACGACCTGCACGACACGGGCATTCGCGTGTCGACGGTCGATCCGGGCATGGTGCGCACGCCGTTCAGCGACGTGCGCTTCAAGGGAGACGGCGAGCGCGCGGCGAAGGTCTATGCGGGAGTGGACTATCTGTGGCCCGAGGACATCGCCGATATCGTGCGCTTTGTCGTCACGCGCCCCGCGCGCGTGAACATCGGCGAGGTCGTCGTGTGGTCCAAGGACCAGGCCAGCGCGATGCAGGTGGCGCGGCGCACGTAGCGCTCGGCATCAGGCCGGCAGCAAGCCCCGCGCGTGGCACAGCTCGGCGTTGAGCACCGAAGCTCCCGCCGCGCCGCGCTCGACGTTGTTGCCGAGCAGGAACAGCTTCGTGCCCAAGAGCGGGCAAGGGCGGATGCGCCCGACGTGCACCGACATTCCGCCATCGCGCTCCACGTCGAGGCGCGGCTGCGGACGCTCGTCCACCGTGTGCAGGACGAGCGGCGCCGCGGGAGCGCTGGGAAGCATGAGGGTCTGCGGGATGCCGCGCCAGCTCTCGAGCGCGGAGCGCACCGCCTCGAGGCTCGGCGAGCCGCGCAGCTCGAGCGAGACGGCCTCGCAGTGACCATCGACCACCGCTACGCGATGGCACAGAGCCGAGGCCACGAGCGCGGCGGGCTGCACGCCGTCGGCCACGACCGTGCCGAGGATCTTGCGGATCTCCGCCTCGACCTTCTCCTCTTCGCCGCGGATGAACGGGATCACGTTGCCGAGCGCATCGAGGCTCGGAACCCCCGGATAGCCCGCGCCCGAGACGGCCTGCATGGTGGCGATGAACGCGCGGGCGATCCCAAAGCGTGCCTCGAGCGGCGCGAGGGCTAGTGCGAGCACGGCGGTCGTGCAGTTGGGATTGCAGACGATGCCACCGCTCCAGCCGCGCACGCGGCGCTGCACCTCGAGCAGGGCGAGGTGTTCGGCATTCACCTCGGGCACGAGCAGCGGAACGTCGGCCTCCATGCGGTAGGCACTCGCGTTGGAGAACACGAGCGCCCCTTGGCGGGCCAGCACGGGCTCGACCTCCGCTGCGACGGCCGCGTCCAGCGCGGAGAACACGACCCGCGAGCGAATGGCCGCGGCTCGACAAGGCAAGACTTCCTGCGCGCCGAGGCCGCCCCAAGCGGGCAGGCTCGGCAATCGCCAAGCACAGGCCTCGTCGTAGCGCCGACCCGCGGACCTGTCGCTGGCGACGAGCTCCGCAAGCTCGAACCACGGGTGCGAGGCGAGGCGCGCGACGAAACGCTGTCCGACCGCGCCGGTCGCTCCGAGCACGGCCACCGGGATGCGGGGTCGACTGGTCATGGCCGCATCTTGCCCGACAGCGGACCGCGTGCAACGTCGGGAAGGAATTTCCGCTCTCGCCGCGGGCGGCGTCGCTTTCCCGCGCTTGTCTCGGGACGTGCCCCCGTGCCCTTCCGATGAACGAGCTGCGTGCCGCGAACGGTGCGCCCGGGCAAAGAGGGCCCGGTGGGGAGAACGAAGCGTAGGCAGACGGGCCGTGAGCCCGCTCGGGGAATCGGATGATGAGCTCTAGGCCGAAGGGCCGACGCAAGCCCGCTCGCGCGGGCTTCTCGATGCTCGAACTGATGGTCGCCATCGCGGCGCTGTCCGTGGGTCTGCTCGGCTTCACGCAAGCGCTCGTGACCGCGATGCGGGCCCAGCGCATGAGCCATGAGCAGGGCCTCGCGCTCGAGGCTGCGCGCCGGCAGGTCGAGCTGATGAAGACGGTCGGCTTCAGCAACGTCTTCCGGCAGTTCAACGGCCATCGCGGCGACGACCTGCTCGGGCCCGGGACGGCCCCGGGCGCGCAGTTCGCCGTGAGCGGCCTGCAGGCGCCCCGCGGCAGTGTTCCCGCCCTGCCCGGCGAAGTCCTGTTCCCCGTTCTCGAAGACCAACCGGGCATCCTGCGCGAGGACCTCGCTCGTCCGGAGTTCGGCACGCCGCTCGATCTCGACCTCGACAACGGCGTGATCGACTCCACGGACCACGCGAGCGACTACCGCGTGCTGCCGGTCGTGGTGCGCGTTCGCTGGTCGAGCATGGCGGGCAGCGGCGAAGTGCGGCTGGCCACGATGCTGGGGGCTGGCTCATGAGGCGCGCACGCCGCTCCGGCTTCACGCTGCTCGAGGTCGTGCTGGCCTCCGCGCTGCTCTCCGCGGTCCTGGGCGCCGCCTTGATGGTCGTGCAGCGGGGCAAGAGCGCGATGGCGGAGGGGCACCTGCACGCTCGCGCCGAGGCCCGCGCGCACCGCGCTCTGGAGCGCGTGGTCCCCGAGCTACGCGGCGCTGGGATCGACGCGCTCACGCCGGCCATCAACCCCAACGGCTTGACGAGCACGGCCACGCTCACCTTCGACCCGATCATCGGAGTCTCCGGCGCGGCGCCGCTCTGGGGCCAGCCCGTCCGCATCGCGCGTGTCGCAGCACCCGAAGACCCGAACAACGGTCGGGACGACGACGGGGATGGCGTCGTGGACGAGGGCAACCTGATGCTCACGCGCGACGTAGGCGGCGCGGGTCAAGCCGCGTTCCTGCTCTGCACGCAGGTGCGCGAGCTGGCCGAAGGCGAGTTCGCCAACGGCAGCGACGACAACGGCAACGGTCTCGCGGACGAGGCCGGATTCTCGATCCAGCGCATCGGCAACATGCTGACGGTCCGTCTCTCGGTGGAGGAGGCGGGCGAGGGTGGCGAGACCGGCGTAGCCAGCGTCTCCACTTCGATCACGTTGAGGAACTAGATCCATGAAGCACATGCAGCCCATCCAAGAGAGCCGCCGCGGCAGCGCCATCGTGATGACGATGGTCTGCATCGTCGCCGTGAGCACGCTGTCCGTCGTCATGCTCGACATGGCGGAGAGCGCCCAGGCGGAACAGAGCCGGACCAGCGATCGCATGCGCGCCCAGTACGCGGCGGAGGCCGCTGCCAGCCGCGCGGTGGCGATGCTGCAGGCCGGTGGCACCGGTGCGATCGGCAGCGAGGCGCAGGCAGCGGGGCTCGATGCGGCCAGCTACTGGGTCGACTCGAGCGCCAACGCCGCTGGCGACGTGCGCACCCTCGTCGCGAGCGCGAGCTCGGACCGCGCCACGGCGCGCGTGCAGGTCACGATGAACGCGGTGCCCGACAGCATCTGGCGCTTCGCCGCCTTCGGCGACGACACGCTCCACATGGACAGCAATGCGCGCGTCGACAGCTACAACTCCACGCTGGGCACTTGGGCGGCGCAGGCCGTGAATGGCTCGGGCTCGAACTTGTACGCGAACGACAAGGGCAACGTCGGCTCGAACGGCGACGTGACCCTCGACCAGAATTCCAAGGTCTGGGGCAGCGCCCAATGCGGCCCGGAAGCTGCGACGACCGTGCTCGGCAACGCCGTGGTCACGGGCTCGACCACGCCGGCCCCCACCACTGTGGAGCTCCCGCCGCTCTCGATTCCCAACCTGCCGTCTTCGGGCGACCGGACGGTCAACGGCACCCTGAACCTCCCGGCGGGGAACTACCGCTACAACACGTTCAACATGCGCTCCGGCGCGATCGTCAACGTCACCGGCCCCGCGACGATCGTCACAACGAACTTCCTGATGCGCCAGAACACGCAGTTCCGCGTCAACGCCACGAACGGCCCCGTGAAGATCTATGTCTACGATGACTTCGTGCTGAGCTCGAACGCGCAGATGTACGCGCTCGACTTCAATCCCGACAAGGTGCAGGTGAATCTCGAGAGCGACAACGTGATCGACCCGGACGTGACGGTCGAGCTCGACGTGATCGACTTCGACTCGAACACGAAGATCTACGGCACGATCTATGCGCCCAATGCGCACATCGAGGTCGACAGCAACCTCGAGCTCTTTGGAGCGATGATGGCGCGCAGCATCGACCTCGACAGCAATGCGCGCGTGCACTACGACGAAAACCTCGCGCGCGCCCGCAGCAACGGCAGCGTGGTCTGGCAGCAGGTCGCGTGGCGGCCCCTCCCGGGCCTCCCCCACGGCAGCGCCAACTAGGAACGCGCGGAAACAGGCTCCAGATCGGCCTGGCGGGCATTCGATACGCAGGCATGCTCCCTGCCTGCCTGTTCCTTGCCGTGGCGGCACCGTTCCTCGCCGGGACGCTGGCCGAGCCGTCGCGCACGGACGAGACCCTGCGAGCGCAGGCGATCGCCGTGCTGCGGGACTCCCGTCGCAAGGACGGGCCCCGACACGAGCAGGTCGTCGAGCGCATCGTGCGCGGCGGGCCGGAGGTGATCGATCCACTGCTCGATGTGCTTCGCGACCGTCGACTGCCGCCGCTCGCAGAGGGGGATCGCCCCCAGACCATGAGCCTGCCGCAGCGCGAGATGATCCTCGCTGCCCTCGCTCGCTGGAGCCCGCGCGTCGTGCTCGCCAACATCGAGGCCCGCATCGCTGCCGAGCCGACGGAAGCCAATCGCGTCGCCGCGTTGCATGTGTACTCGAGCCATGGCGTCGCGCGAAACTTCTCGCGGCTGCTCGAGCTCGCCGGGGGCACGGCGGATCCGGGCGCCGACGCGCAGCCGCTCACGGCCGAGGAGGCCGACGCGTTGCGCAGTGCCACGGCGCGCATTCTCGCGCGCGACCCGCGTGGGTTCCGCGAGCTCGCGTCTGCTCTCGAGCGTGCGAGCCCCGACGAGCTGCGACCGCTGCTGTTCGCCATCGGCGACACGGGCGACGCCTGCTCCGTCGCGGTCCTCGGCCCCGTTCTCGCCCGCCACCCGGAGCTCGCGCCGATCACCATCTCGCAGGCCCGCCGCGTCGGTGCGTCATCCGATCCCAGCGCCAACCGTGCGCTGGCGGATGCGGTACGTCCCTATCTCGCGTCCGCTCGCACCGAGCTCGCCTCTTCGGCCGCACGCACGCTGGGCGAGCTCGGCGACTCCTCCGCGGCCCCTGCGCTGGTCGAGATGCTCACCTCGCCGGACGCGGCACGGGCCGAGAGCGCGCACTGGGCCCTGCGGCGCATGAGCCGGCTGGACTTTGGCTTGCGCCGCGAAGCGTGGGTCGCGTGGCTCGCGAGCGAGCGGGAGTGGTGGGAGCTGGAGGCTCCGCAGCGCCTCGACGAGCTCGTCAAGGGTTCCCGCGCCACGCGACTCGCGGCCGTGGCGACGGTCGGAGCGCGAACGTGGCGCCAGCACGAGGCCAGCGAGAGCGTGCTCGCGGTGCTCTGGGACAACGACCCGCTGCTGCGCGAATCCGCTTGCCACGCCCTCGGGCAGCTGGCGTCTCCCACGGCCCTGCCGCGCCTCGCGGAGGCCCTCGCGGACCCCGAGCCGCGCGTCTCGGCGGCAGCCCGCGGAGCACTCGTCTCGATCGTGGGCACCAGCCTGCCCGAGACTCCCGACGAGTGCCGCAAGCTCCTGCACCTCGAGAACTGAGCGCGAAAAGCCCGACAACCGACTCCCGCGGACCGAAATCGGCACCGAAGGTCGCCCTTCCGGCCCTTCCGATAGCGGCCCCTAGGTCCCCCACCCACCGGCGACTATCCTTGTGCGGCACATTTCGTGCCCCCAACCCCTCTCGATCATGGCCCAACGCCCCCAACGCCCCTCGTCCGAAAAGGACGCCCTGTCCCGCGAAGTCGACGCCGCCCTCGAGGGCATCAACCTTCAGGAGCTCGACGACCAGGGCCGCGCCCCGCGCAAGGGCGGTGCGGCCGCCGGCATGGTGCGCGGCATCGTGCAGGGCTTCAGCGGCGAGGACGTGATCATCGAGCTCGGCCCCCTCGACCAGGGCGTGATCAAGAAGACCGAGTTCGAGGAGCTCCCCGCGGTCGGCGCGGCGTTCGAGTTCACCAAGCACGGCATGGAGGACGGCCTGCATCTGCTGTCGCTCAAGGAAGCCAAGGCGCTCGCCGCCTGGGACCAGCTGGCGCTCGGCGCCCGCGTCGAGGCGCGCGTGTCAGGACAGAACACGGGCGGGCTCGAGCTGCGCATCGGGCCGGTCTCGGCCTTCATGCCCGCCTCGCAGGTGGGCCTCGGCCGCGAGGACGACCTGCACCGCTACATCGGGCAGACGCTCGAGTGCGAAGTGGTCGAGCTCGACAGCGGCAAGCGCCGCGTCGTGCTCTCGCGCCGCAAGGTGCTCGAGAGCGCGCGCGACGAGTCGCGCAAGCAGCTCATGGGCGCGCTCACCGCGGGCCAGCTCGTCACGGGCAAGGTCACGCGCGTCGAGGCCTTCGGTGCGTTCGTCGACATCGGTGGCGGCGTCGAAGGCCTGCTGCACGTGTCGAACATCTCCCGCAAGCGCGTCTCGAGCGCGGCGGATGTGCTCAAGACCGGCGATCAGGTCCGCGCCATGATCCTCGAGATCAAGGAAGGCGGGAAGCGCATCGGGCTGGGCACCAAGCAGCTCGAGGCCGACCCGTGGGACGAAATGGCGCAGCGCATCGCGCCGGGCCAGGTGATCACGGGCAAGATCGTGCGCGTGATGGACTTCGGCGCCTTCATCGAGCTCCTCCCGGGCATCGAGGGCCTGCTGCACGTCAGTCAGGTCTCCAAGGAGCGCGTGCGGCGCGCGCAGGACCTGCTCAAGATCGGCGCCGAGCTCGCCGTGCGCGTGCAGTCCGTCGACACGCAGCAGAAGCGCATTTCGCTCTCGCGCTTCGACGAGCGCGGGGCCCTGATCGGCTCGGAAGACTCGGTCGAGGGCGCCGTGATCCAGGAAGTGCTCGACCGCCAGAGCGGCGCCAAGGCGCAGACCAACCTCGGGAGCCTGTTCAAGAAGGCTCTCGACCAGAAGAAGAAGTGAGTCGCGCGGGCCCGCGCCCGCAACTCGCTCCGCTAGTAGCTCTCGTCAGGGCCGGGAAACTCCCGGCCCTTGACGTCTCGCCGGTAGTGCTCGAACGCCACGAGCATCTCGCGGCCGAGCTCCGCGTAGCGCCGCACGAAGCGCGGGTGGAAGCGGTTGTAGAGACCGAGCATGTCGTGGGTGACGAGGATCTGGCCGTCACATCCGACGCCGGCGCCGATGCCGATCACGGGGATCGCGACGGACTGCGAGATCTCCGTCGCGAGCGAGGCCGGAACCTTCTCGATCACGACGGCGAACGCGCCCGCCTGCTCGAGCGCGAGCGCGTCTCGCCGCAGCTGCTCGGCCTCGGCCTGCTCCGTGGCGCGCACCTGGTAGGTGCCGAACTTGTGGATCGACTGCGGCGTCAAGCCGAGGTGCCCCATCACGGGGATGCCCACGTCGACGATGCGACGCACCGTCTCGCACAGCTTCTCGCCGCCCTCGACCTTGACCGCCTCGACGCCGCTCTCCTTGATCATGCGGCCCGCGTTGCGCAGCGCCTCGTCGGCGTTCACTTGGTAGCTCATGAAGGGCATGTCTCCCACCACGAGGGCGCGCTCCACGCCGCGGCTCACGACTTGGCAGTGGTAGAGCATCTGCTCCAGCGTCACGCCGACGGTCGTGTCGAGCCCCTGCACCACCATGCCGGCCGAGTCCCCGACGAGGATCACGTCGATCCCCGCTTGGTCGAGCAGCTGCGCCGTCAGGAAGTCGTAAGCCGTCAGCGCGCTGATCGGCTCGCGCTGCTCCTTCATCGTGCGCAGGGAGCGCGTGGTCACCTTGCGCAGGCGCTTCTCGTTCTTGGGGTCGGTCGACATCGCGCGCGAAGTCTAGCAGGTGAGCCGCTCAACAGGCCCCGACGCCCGTTCGCGCCAAGGCGAGGGCCGAGTTCGCACCGTCGAGCGCGGAGCTCATGATGCCGCCGGCGTGCCCGGCGCCCTCCCCGACCGGATAGAGATTCTCGAAGCCGAGCGAGCGACGCGTGAGCGGGTCGCGCGGCATCCGCACGGGCCCGGAGCTGCGGGACTCGAGGCCGATGAACTGGCCCTCGTTGCTCGAGAAATGGCGCAGGTTGCGCTCGAAGTGCACCA
Organism: uncultured Planctomycetota bacterium; assembly: GCA_903892045.1. Lineage (GTDB taxonomy): Bacteria > Planctomycetota > UBA1135 > UBA1135 > F1-120-MAGs118. The sequence continues at coordinate 10,728 of CAITGX010000136.1, forward strand.
GCGCGCGCGCAATGGCCTCGCGACCGAGGGGCGGCAGCAGCTGGTCGAGGCGCCCTGGCCGCGTCCCGAAGGTGTAGGTCGAGTGGCGCGGCTTCGCCGTCTCGCGGCCCTCGAGAAAGTCGCGCGCGCCCTGCGCCGGCGCGGTGTAGTCGGAGCCGCCAGCAGCGAAGAAGCGCGCCTCGAGCTCGCGCTGGAACGCGACGCCCGCGAACGGACCGTCTCCGAACTCGCGCGGGCCGAAGGTGGTCACGATGGCGGCCGTCGCCCACGGGGACGAGTGGCGCGAGTTGCTCATGCCGTTCGTGCACAGGAGCCCGGGCTCGTTCACGCTCGCCACGATGCGGCCGCCGGGGCACATGCAGAACGAGAACGTCGCCGGCAGACCATCGCCCGCCTTGCACAGGAGCCCGTAGCTCGCGGCGCCGAGCTCCGGCACGCGCGCGCCAAAGCGCCCGGCGTCGATGAGCTCCTGAGGATGCTCGATGCGCAGCCCCAGCTGGAATGGCTTCGCTTCGAACGGCACGCCCTGCGCGGCGAGCGCGCTCCACGTGTCGCGCGCGCTGTGCCCCGGAGCGAAGATCACGGCCGAGCAGCCGATCTCGGCGGCGCTCGTGCGCACGGCGCGCACGCGCTTCCCCGCGAGCACGAGCTCGTCCATGCGCGTCTCGAAGCGGAATTCCACGCCCTGCGCGCGCAGGCGCTCACGCAGGAGCGGCAGTACGCGGTGCAGCTTGTCCGTTCCGATGTGGGCCAGGCTGTCGTACACGATCGCCGGCGGCGCTCCACAGGCCACGAGCTCCTCGAGGATCGGCACCTCGAGCGGATCGTCCACGCGCGTGTAGATCTTGCCGTCGGAATAGGTGCCCGCACCGCCTTCCCCGAAGAGCAGGTTGCGCTCCGGATCCACCACGCGCGTGCGATGGAAGCGCACGACGTGCCGACCGCGCTCCTCGACGCTCGGGCCGCGGTCGAGCACGATGGCCCGTACGCCGTTGCGGGCGAGTGCCCACGCGGCGAACAGGCCTCCCGGCCCAGCCCCCACGATGACCACGGGCTCCGCGCCGGGCGCCCGAAGCTGCGCGGCGACGGCGGGCAGCAGCACCTCGCCGTCCCGGGGCGCCTCCCGCACCCGCCCGGCGCGCAGGGCCTGCTCCATGCGGCGTGTGCGGCGCTTCCCATCGAGCACGACGTCGACGTGGTAGATCCAGCTCATGCGCCGCGAGCCCTGCCGGACGCGGGCGTCGAGCGCCTTGCGGGCGATGCGCAGGCCGCGCAGGGAGTTGGACTCGAGGCCGAGTTGCTCCGCCGCCAGCTCGCGCAGGCGGCTCTCGTTCTCGTGCAGCCCGAGCTCGAGCTGCATCACGCGCCAGGTGGCGGTGCTCTGGGGGATCGACATGGCGGGGAGCCTCCTTGGCTCAAGACGCAAGGTCGGGAGAGTAGCAGAGCGCAAGCGGGAACGTCGCGCCGCCAGCCGCTAGCATCTCGCGCATGTCGTCGCAGCCGTCCCTGTCCCAGCTCGCCCCCCTCCTGGCGGACTTGGGCGTCGCTTCGGAGCGCCTGGGCGCGGGAGGCGACAGCGCGCTCTCGGCAGAGGCCTCGGCCCTGCGCGCCATCGGCCGCGATGGCTGGGCGCTCTCCTTCCACGCCGGCTCGCCCGCTCGCGAAGCGCTGGCGCGCGCTCGCAACGAGCTCTGGCCCGCCTTGCACGTCGTGGCGCTGTACCACTGCGACGCGAGCGGAGTGCGCCGCGAGACGCTGCAGGGCTCGACGCGCATCGGAGAGCCGCTCGCCTGCACGGGCACGCTGCTCGTCGCCCGCCGGCGCGAGGAGGTGCTGAGCCCGAGCGCCACCGTCGCCAAGTTCGACCAGAACGCGGGCGGCTGGAACGGCGAGCCCGGCAAGCCCGGCTACGCGCACTTCCGCTGGATTCGGCGCTACGTGGGCCTCTACGCGACGCCGCGTCCCGGTGCGCGCATCCTCGACTTTGGCTGCGGGGCGGGCTGGGTCGGCATCGAGGCGAGCCTCGCAGCTGGCGGAGCCCCGCTCGCGGCCTTCGACCCCTCGCCCGAGATGGTCCGCAACGCGGAGGCGAATGCGCGCGCTCAAGGGCTGCAGCAGTTCGTCGGACGCGTCGGCTTTGGCGAGTCGCCGCCCTTCGACGAGCGCTTCGGGCTCGTGATCTCCTCGGGCGTGGTGAGCTTCTCGCCGGACCAGGCGCGCTGGTTCGACGGGCTCGCGCGCTGCGTCGAGCCGGGTGGGACGCTGGTGATCGGCGACCTCAACCCGCGCTCGCGCGGCATGCAGCAGCGCCGCTCGACGCGGCCGCTCTTGCCCGCGCGCGAGCTGAACGCGCTCACGGCCGACGAGGCGCGTACGGAGCTCGAGCGCCGTGGCTTCCGCCACGAGGCCACCGCGGGCTACCAGCTCACGCGACCGGTGCCCCAGCTCGCGCACTGGTCGGACACGCGCCTCGGCGGCGCGCTCTCTCCGCTGCTGCTCGCGTGGAACCGACTGCGCGCCGGCCCCACGCAAGATCTCGCCGCCTTCGACTCTTGGGTGATGCGCTTGCGCGCCCCCTGAAGGCGGGCTACTTGCCGTCCGCGCGCTTCGCCTTGAGCTCGGCGAGCAGCGTGTCGACCGCCTCGTCGAGCTTCTGCTCGCGGACGTTGATGAAGCGGATCGTGCCCGTCTCGTCGAGGACGTAGATCGTCGGCCACGAGCTCACTCCCCAGCTCGTCGAGATCGGACCGGCCGTGCCCTTGGCACCGTTCCAGAAGCTGCGCCAGCTGATGTTCTCCTTCGCCAGCGTGGGCTTGAGCTTCTCGAGGTCCTCGTCCGAGTTGATCCCGATCAGCGCGAAAGGCTCATCCTTGAGGCGTGCCACGAGCGACCGCTCGTGCGGGTACATGGCCCTGCAGGGGCCTCACCAGTTGCCCCAGAAATCCAGCACCACGATCTTGCCGCGGTAGTCGGAGAGCTTGAACGGCGCGCCGTCGAGATCCTTGCCTTCGATCTCCGGCGCGACCTTGCCCACCACGAGATCGTTCATCTGGCGCAGCTTGCCTTCGACGACATCGCCGAAGCGCCGGCCCTTGCTGTCGAGCTCGTCCTTGTAGTCGGTGCGCAGGAGGGCCATCAGCTCGTCGAGCCGCTTTGCCGCCTCCTCGCTGAGCTTCTCGCGCCGCAGGGTGGCGAGGTAGCCGGACGCCTCGACCCACAGGCAGGTGGCCTGAATGCTCTTGTTCTTCGTGCGCGCGAGCAGCGCCTCACGGGTCTGCGGCGTGCCCGCGACGCGCAGCAGGTCGCCCATGCGCTTGGCGTCGTCGGCAAAGCGCGACAGGATTTCCTCACGCACCTTGCCGCGCCACTCCTTGCAGGACTCCGTCGAGCCGAAGTCCGCCACCTGCTGCGCGAGCAGGAGCGCGCCGAAGCGCGCATCGTCGTCCTTCGCGTCCGCCGCGGCCTTCCACAGCGTGTCCAGCCAGCCGCCGGTCAGCGCCGCATCGCTGCGCGCAGCTGCATCGGCCTGCTTCTTGCGGAATTCCTCGCGGATGCGCGCGACGTCCGCCGCGCCGTCGAGCGACAGACCCAGCGCCGCGGCGGCGAGCAGGGAGAGAGCGAACTTGGAGAGCATGTTCGTTTCCTCGAGTTCAGGCCTTGGCCTGCTTGCCGGACGCGACCTTCGGTCCCTTGGTGTAGTCGAGCAGGCGCGCGAGCACCTGCTTCATCTCGCCGCGCTTCACGATGCGGTCGATCTGCCCCTTCTCGAGCAGGAACTCGGCGCGCTGGAAGCCCGCCGGCAGCTCCTGCTTGAGCGTCGTCGCGATGACGCGCGGACCGGCGAAGCCGATCAAGGCGCCGGGCTCGGCGAGCGTGATGTCGCACACCGACGCGAAGGACGCCGTGACGCCACCGGTCGTCGGGTGCGTCATGACGCAGATCGAGAAGCCGCCGGCGTCGTTGAGCTCCGCGAGTGCCGCGCAGGTCTTCGCCATCTGCATCAGCGACAGCACGCCCTCGTGCATGCGCGCGCCACCCGAGCCCGTGAAGATGACCAACGGCTTCGACTCGGCGATCGCGATCTCCGCCGCCAGCGCGATCTTCTCGCCGACGACCTCGCCCATCGAGCCTCCGAGGAAGCTGAAGTCGAGCACCGCGAGCACCACGTCGCGGCCCTCGATCTTGCCCGTGCCGCAGATCAGCGCTTCGTTCTGCTTCGTGCGCGAGCGGGCCTTTTCCACCTTCTCCGCGTAGGTCGAGCCGTCCTTGAAGCCGAGGCGATCGAGAGCGGTGACCTCGGAGAAGCGCTCCTGCCACGTGCCCTCGTCGATCGTCATCGCGACGCGCTCGCGACCGGGCAGCGTGAAGTGAAACTCGCAGGTCGGGCAGACGCGGCCCTTCTCCTCGAGCTCCTTGCGGTACAGCATCGCCCCGCAGCTCTCGCACTTGAGCCACAGGCCGCCCGGCATGTCCTTCTTCTTGCGCAGGCGCGAGAAGCGCGTCTCGCTCAGGCTCGAATCGGGGATGCGTGCGTCGTCCTTCTTGGGAGTGTCTGCCATGGTGGAGTTCTCTCAGGCGCGGGCCCCGGCGCGAGCGCTCGCGGCACTCGCTCGGAAGCCCTCGATCGTGGAGCGCATGTCGCTGGCGCCGAAGATGGCCGAGCCGGCGACGAAGACATTGGTGCCCGCCTCGGCGCAGCGGGGCAGCGTGGCGGCGTTGAGTCCCCCATCCATCTCGATGTGGTGTTCGAAGCCGCGCTGGCGCAGGGCGCGCACCTTGCCGAGCACCTCGGGCATGAACTTCTGGCCGCCGAAGCCCGGGAACACGCTCATCACGAGCACGAGGTCGACCTCGTCGAGCACGTCGAGTACGCGCTCGACCGGAGTGTCGGGATTGAGGGCGATGCCGACCTGCCGCACGCCCTCGCCTCGGAAGGCGCGGATCACCTCGCGACAGCCCGCGGCGGAACCCGCGACCTCCACATGGAAGGTCAACACATGCGCGCCCGCCTTGGCGTAGTGCGGCGCGTACTTCAGCGGGTCGGTGATCATCAGGTGCACGTCGAGCGGCCGGCGCGCGACCTTGGCGAGCGCCTCGACCACCGGCGGCCCGATGGTCAGGTTGGGCACGAAGTGACCGTCCATGACGTCCACGTGCAGCCAGTCGGCGCCCGCGTCCTCGACCCGGGCGACCTCGGTAGCGAGGCGGGCGAAGTCGCAGGAGAGCAGCGACGGCGAGATCAGGTGCGGCTGCATCGGGGCGCCCGGGGAGGGCCCAAAGATGCTACGACGCGCCCCTACCCGCCGGAAAGGTCCCGCAGCGCCGCCTCCACGCGCTCCCGATCGGCCTCCGGAGCCCCGGAGAGGGCCCTGCGAGCGCTGGACAGCACCCGCACGGCTCCCGAGCGGTCCCCCGCCTCGCGACGCCACGCGGCCCGCCGCAGGGCCGTGGGGACATGCCCGGGCTCCAGCTCGCCCGCGAGCTCGGTGTGGGTGCGGAAGGCGGCCGCGTCGGAGCGCTCGAGGAGCGCCGCCAGCAGTCGCTGCAGGTCCGCATTCCAGGGATCCACGGCCAGTCCATCGCGAGCCACGGCGAGCGCCGCCTCGCGCTCGCCGCGGCGCATCAGGACGAAGGCGAGATTGCGCGCGGCCCAAGCCTGCTCGGGGGCGCGCTCCCACTCAGAGCGGGCGAGTTCCAGCGCGCGCGCTGCATCGCCACCGGCCGCGGCAAGCAAGTCGGCGCGCCCCGGCACCACGTCCGCGCTCGGCGCGCGCTCGCGCGGCGAGCCGTCCGTCCAGAAGCACGCGTAGGACGCGGCGGCGAACCCAAGCACGAGAGCCGTTGCGATCCAACTCGCGCGCCCGAGCCTCGCGGCCACCGCGCTGACCCCCAGAGCGGCGCACACGGAGATCGCGACCATCACGGAGCTCGCGTAGACGCTCTTCGCCTGCGCGAACGTCGGCAGGTCGATCGTCAACGAGAGCAGCGCGGCGAGAGTCACGCACGCGAGCCCGAAGATCAGGCTGGTGCCGAGATCGCCGTCTCGAATCCAGCGGCGGAACGCGAGCGCGAACCCGAAGACGAGGACGAGTGAGAGCGGCAGCGCGACCACTTGCAGCGCCGCGAGCCCCACGTAATCCCACGGTGGCCGCACGTCGACACGCGCGCTTCCACCGAGCATTCCGTCGCTCCACAGCGTCGAGAACAGCGCGTCGGGAACGGAGTGCAGCGCACTCAAGAGCGGTCGCGAGAGGCTCTCGCCGAGCTGGGCGTAGTCGTGCGCGCTGCGATACCCCGGATCCTGCCACCACGCGAAGCCGGTCGACTCGTCGAGGTTCCACACGAGGAACGAACCGAAGCGCGCGTGCACGCTGGCGTAGTAAGGAGCGCAGAGGAGCAGCGCGACGGCGAGCACCGTGGCGGGGCCGCGCGCGAAGCTGCGCCAGCGCTGGGGCTCGAGAAACACCGCGCGGAACGCCAGCAGCGCGACCACGCCACACAGCACGAGCAGCGCCGAGAACTTCGTGAGCATCGCGCAACCCAGCACGAGGCCGAGCGCGACATGGGGCCCCACGCGACTCTCTCCTCGTCGCAGCACACGCACCGCGAGCCACAGCGCGAGTGAGATCCACATCGCGGCGAGGCTCTCGTTGGTGACGTACTGGAACAGGTACAGCTGCATCGGCAACGCGGCCGCCAGCAGCAGTCCGGCGGCGAGCTTCTCGCGCTCCTCGCGGAAGAGTTCCCACAGGGTCGCCGCGAGCGCCGCGAGCTGCACGCACAACGCCAGCCAACCGAGCATGCGCAGGGCCGCGAGCGCGCCCTCCGACCCCGGCTCCAACCCGAAGAACTTCCACGTTGCAGCGGCGAGGAAGTAGTACAGCGGTGGCTGGTACATCTCCCAGCCTTGATCGGCATAGGGCACGGACCAGCTGCGATGCACGTGCTCGACGTACTCGACGTGGGCGAGCGCATCGAAGCCCTGCTCGGCGCCGAGCCCGCGGTTGTTCCAGAACAGCGCTCCGAGCGCGCCACCGAGCGCCAGCACGGCCAAGGACAGCGTGCGCGGCGTCCACTCGATGCGGCGCCGCCGGAGCGCCCATGCGACGACCAGAGCGCCCGCGAGGCACCCGGCGAAAAGGACCCAGCGTGCTGGGAGCGCCGCCAAGGGCTCTGGGTTCCATTCCGGCGATCCGACGGCGCCGAGTGCGCCGGTGGCGTCCGGACCGTCCTTGCTCCACTCGCTCATCGGAAGGGTCGCGATTCGCGCGGGACGTGCGCTCGAGCCTGCACATGACGCTGACCAGTCCTCGTCCGTCGACAGCGCAGCTTCCGCGCTGCGGAGTTGCGCCCACACAGCCGGCGGACCGCGGTCGCAGGTGACCTCGAGCACGAGCACATTCGTGCCCGCGCGCAGTCCCGAGCGCAGATTGAACTCGCGCACCTCCTTCCACGAGGCCGGCTCCGCGACGGCGAGCTCGGAGCCGTTCAACGTCACTCGCAGCGACTCCCGCGCTCTCACGCTCAGCGTGGCGCTGGCCGGAATTGCGGCGAGCTCGAACTCGCGAAGAAACGCCGTGGTGACGGGAGCGACGCGTCGCAGCTCCGCCGTGGGCGCTGACGGGAACGTGATCCACTCCGCGCCGTCGTGCTGCGCGAGGAAGGGCGCGCGCGGGTCGAGCCACACCTTGCGCCCCATGGCGAGCGCGAACGCCGCGAGGAGCGCGAGTGCGAGCGCGATGCGGAAGCGCGGCGAGCCGAGTGCGGCCATGCGTCGATGCTAGCCTCGCTCCAA
>CAITGX010000137.1 GCA_903892045.1 uncultured Planctomycetota bacterium
AGACGATCCACAGGCGGGTCGTGACGGTGACCTCGTGCCAGCGATGCGCAGCGCGCTGCGCCTTCACGTCCGCCGGAAGCTCGAAGATCGCGCCGTAGAGCTGCAGGCCGTGGTGGAGCGGCGCGACGGTGAAGACGCGCTTCCCGCCGGTGCGCCGGAAGTAGATCTTCTGGATCCAGCTCGAGCCGAGCTCGGCGACGAACACGAGCGCGATCAGCGGCAGCACCAGCTCCTGCTTGGCGACGACCGCCATCCAGCCGAGCAGGCCACCGAGCGGCAGCGAGCCCGAATCGCCCATGAACACGCGCGCCGGGAACGCGTTGTACCAGAGGAAGCCGAGGCAGGCGCCGCACATCGCTCCACCGACGACGGCCATCTCGGAAGCGGCCTTCACGTGCGGGATCGCGAGGTACTCGGTCCAGTCGGGGCGACCGGTGACGTAGCAGAAGATCATCAGCGCGAGCCCGCTGATCAGCGTGCAGCCCGCGGCGAGACCGTCGAGACCGTCGGTGATGTTGACCGCGTTCGACGAGCCCGCGACGACGAGCCACTGGAAGCCGACGAACAGCAGGATCCCGAGCACTCCCCACTGAGCGAGCTCGATCGCCGAGTTCTTCAGGAAAGGGGGATAAAGTGTGAGCAACGTGTCGCGACCGCTGTAGTGCGCGTAGAACACGAGCGCGCCGATCACGCCGAGCACGACCACGGTCTGTCCGAGCAGCTTCGCGCCGCTGCTCAGTCCCTTGCACTTGGGAATCGTGAGCTTCTTGTAGTCGTCGACGAAGCCGACCGCGGCGAGGCCCGCCGTCAGCAGCACTGCGAGCACGACGTGGATGTTGTCGAGGCGCGCCCACAGGAGCACGCTCGCGAGCAGCGAGCCGATCAGGAAGCTGCCCCCCATCGTCGGCGTGTTCTTCTTGCCCATCGCATCGCCGAGCTTCGCGAGATCGGCGCTGTCGGTCTTGGTGACGTCCTCGCCGACCTTGTGCGCTCGCAGCCAGCGGATCACGGGCGCGCCGGTCCACAGGGCGAGTGCAAAGGCCGTCAACGCGGCCGCCGCGACGCGGAAGCTGATGTAGCCGAACAGGCTCGCTCCGAAGAGCTCCTCGAGCAGCGCGGGGAACATCTAGCCCACCCCCGTCCCCTGCCGATTGCGCAGGTGATCGACGACGCGGTCGAGACCGATGCGCCGGCTGGCCTTGAGCAGCACGGTGTCACCTTGCCGCAGGATCCCGTCGAGCTCCGTCGCGGCCTGGCCCGCGTCCTTCAGGTACACGACCGAGCGCGCGGGCATTCCGCCCTCGAGCGCACCGGCCGCGGTGGCCTGCACTTGCTCGCCGACGAGCACGAGCAGGTCGATGGAGCCCGCGGCGATGTCGAGTCCGACCGCGTGGTGCAGTTCCGGGCTGCTCGCCCCGAGCTCGAGCATGTCGCCGAGCACGAGCACGCGCCGACCGCGGCCGTGCAGGCCGGAGAGGAAGCGCACCGCGGCGCGCGCCGACTCGGGATTGGCGTTGTACGTGTCGTCGAACACGACCAGTCCCTCGATCTCGTGGCGCTCCATGCGACGGTGGCCGCCCTTGAGGCCCGAGACGGCGGGCAGGAGCTCGTCGATGTCGATCCCGATGCCGTGGCAAGCCGCGAGGGCACACACGAGGTTCGAGACGTTGTGCAAGCCGAGCAGCGGAGACGAGATCTCGCGCCCGTTGAGGCGGAAGGTCGTGCCGCCGGCGTGGAAGAGCGCGTTCGTCGCGTTGAACTCGGCCTTGCCGTCGATGCTGACCGTGATCACGCGCGCACGCGTCGAGGCGCGCAGCAAGTCGGCGTGACGGCAGTCGGCGTTCAGCACCGCGAAGCCGTCCGCGGGCAGGCTGGCGAACAGCGCGCTCTTCTCGCGCGCCACGCCCTCGATCGAGCCGAGACCCTCGAGGTGCGACGCGCCGATCATGGTGATGATCGCGCCCGTGGGCTGGGCGATGCGCGCGAGCGCGGCGATCTCGCCGGGCGCGTTCGTGCCGATCTCGAGCACGAGCGCCTGCGTCGTAGCGTCCGCGAGCAACAGCGTGTGCGGGACGCCGACGTCATTGTTGAACGAGTTGGGGCTCGCGACCGTGCGCATCCGCGTGGCGAGCAGCTGCCCGAGGATGTTCTTGGTGGTCGTCTTGCCGCAGGAGCCGGTGATGCCGATCACGGGCGCCGACAAGCGCGAGCGATGCCAGCGCGCGAGATCGGCGAGCGCGCGGCGGGGCTCTGCGTGCACCACGAGCGGGACGTCACCCTGGAGGTCCGGCAGCCTGAGGGACGAGTCCCCCCGGAGCAGGAGTGCGCCAGCCCCCAGCTGGCACGCCGCCTGCGCGAACAGGTTTCCGTCGAAGTTCGGGCCCGACAGCGCGAGGAAGAGCTGGTGCGGGCGCAGCGCGCGCGTGTCGGTGCTCACCCCGTGCACCGTCCTCGCGCCATCGCCACGCAGGAGCACCGCCCCCGTGCTGTGAAGGATGTCCGAAACCCGCATCATCCCTGCTGCCTCCTCCACGCCCCGCTCGCGAGCAGCTCGGCCGCCACCGCGCGATCGTCGAATGCATGGATGCTCGTACCCACCTGCTGGGTCGTCTCGTGTCCCTTGCCCGCGAGCAGCACCACGTCGTGCGGCCGGGCCGCGCGCAGCGCCTCGAGGATCGCACTCCGGCGATCGAGCTCGACCGTCACCTGCGCGCTGGTCCCTTCGAGACCGGCGAGCACGTCGTCCGCGATCGCGCGCGGATCCTCGCTGCGCGGGTTGTCGCTGGTCAGGAACACGAGGTCGGCGAGCTCACCCGCCGCCTTGCCCATCAGAGGGCGCTTGCCACGGTCGCGGTCACCGCCGCAACCGAACACGCACAGGAGCCGTCCACCGTGGTCGCCGCGACGGCGTCCCTCGGCCTCGAGGCCCTCGCGGACCGTCGACAGCACCTTGCGCAACGCGTCCTCGGTGTGCGCGTAGTCCACGAGCACTCCGAAGCCGCAGGATTGCGTGTCGACGCGCTCCAGCCGCCCGGGGGCGGAAGAGGCAAGGGCGAGCCCACCCAACGCGTGGGAAGGGCTCGCCCCCGACACGAGCACCGCAGCCAGAGCTGCCAGCGCATTCTCGACGTTGAAGCGACCCACGAGCGGCAGAAAAACCCCAGTCCGTTGAATCCCCATCCCTTCGAGGAAAAAACGTGTACCGCGTGAGTCGACTTCGAGACGAGAGGCGAAGAGGTCGGCGCGCGACCTGGCACTGAACGTATGCACGGTCGCCCCGCGCTCGCGCGCGACGGCGGCCATGCGTTCGGAAGCGGGATCGTCGGCGTTGACGATCGCCGCGGCGCCGCGTGAGAGCGACGCGAAGAGGCGCGCCTTGGCGGCGGCGTAGCGCTCCATGTCCCCGTGGTAGTCGAGGTGGTCGCGCGTCAGGTTCGTGAAGACCGCCGCACCGACCTCGAGGCCGGCGAGGCGATCCTGATCGAGGGCGTGCGAGCTCGCCTCGAGCGCCACGCAGTCGCCGCCGAGCGCGCGGTGACGCGCGAGCAGGCGCTGCAGGCCGGGAGCGTCGGGCGTGGTGTGCGTGGCCTTCAGCAGGACGCCGTCGGCGAGGCGGTTGCCGGCGGTGCCGAGGACGGCCGGACGACGACCGCATGCCGCGAGCAGCTGTCCGGCGAGGTGCGCGGTGGTGGTCTTGCCGTTCGTTCCCGTGACGGCGATCACGAACATCTCGCGGCCGGGCTGGCCGTGGACGCGCGCCGCGGCGGCGCCGGCGATGGCGCGGGCCTGCGGGTGGATCCAGTTGGCGACGTTCGAGGGCAGCTCCAGCGGCGCGGGCGAGAGCACCGCGAGCGCGCCACGCTCGAGCGCCTGGGCCACGAAGCGCGAGCCATCGGCGCTCGAGCCGGGCAGCGCTGCGAACAGGTCGCCCTGCCCCACCGTGCGGCTGTCCATCTGCACGTCGCGCAGCGCCTGCTCGGCCGAGATGCCGCGCAGCTCGCCGCCGAACTCGCGCGCGAGTTCCTTGAGCGTGACCATCACCGGCCCACCTCCGCCCAGGGCTGCTCGATGCCGCGCTCGCTGCTAGCGTTGATCGCGGGCGCAAAGCCCGCCGTGATCGGCTCGACCACAGGCGCGCCGTTGCGCGTCTCGCCGAGCGCTTCCTTGAGGATGCGCACGGCCGTCGGACCCGCGACGCGCGAGCCGTACTTCTGGCCGCCGCGCGGCTCCTCGACCACGACCAGCACGAGCACCTCGCGCCCGCCCGCATCGCGGCGGCCCCAGATGCACATGCTCGACGTGTAGCAGTTCGAGTGCTTCTCGCGCGGCTTGTTGACCAGCTGCAGGCGGCACTCGCGCGAGCACTTGGTGCCCTGCTTCCAGTGGTCCGCCTGATGCGCGAGCTCGTGGTGCAGGCACACTTCGGTGCCGACCTTCTGCGCCGTGCCCGTCTTCGTCCCGACGACCAGCGTCGGGAGCTTCTCCGGGCTCGCCACCGGGGCGCCCGTACCCTCGCGCGCGCCGACCTGCATCATCGCGCGGATGGTCTCGGACGTCTCGGGCGAGAAGACCTGCTCGGGCTGCGCACGCGGCAGCGTGAAACGCTCGCCGTTCTGCTCGACGGCCTCGAGCACGCGCAGCGGCAGCCAGTGGCCACCGCGCACGATGGCGGCGAGACCAGCCGCGTGCTGCCACAGCGTGACCTTGAGCTCGTGACCGAAGGAGATCGAGGCCTGCGTCCACTCGCGCTTCCACGGCAGCTTGGGCAGGTAGCCGGGACGCTCACCGCCGAAGCCGCTCTTGGGCGCCTCGGAGTAGTGCAGTGCGCGGAACTTGCCGTGCAGGAACTCGTCGGAGACCTTGTCGCCGATCTGCACGAGGCCCGAGTTCACCGAGTGCGCGAGGCACTGCGCCGCGGTGAGCGTGCCGGTCTTGCTCGACTCGGCCTCGCGGATGCGACGCTTGCCGAACATGTACGTGCCGTTGCCGACGTTGAACGTGTCGTTCGGGCTGACCGCACCAGCCTCGATCGCGCAGGCCATCACGTTGACCTTGAAGGTCGAGCCCGGCGTGAACTCGTGGTAGAGCGGCGGGAAGCCGAGCAGCGGATAGCTCGAGCGGGAGTCCACCGCGAGCACGTCGCCGCTCTTGAGGTCGAGCGCGACCGCCATGGCGAGCGCCGGCTTGTGCGTGTCCATCAGCTCGTCGAGGGCGATGCCGACCTGGCGCTGGAGCATCAGGTCGAAGGTCGTCACGACGCGCGGCGGCTCGCTGGGCGCGCTGCTCTCGAGGAAGTACGAGCGGGCCTCGCCGGCGCGCACGGCGCGGTGGCGCAGGAAGCGGTAGCCCGAGGACTGCTCCTCGAGGAAGCCCCAGCGGGACTCGTCGGCGAGCAGGCGGTCGCAGGCGCGCTCGAGACCGGAGAGCGGCAGCGGCTGGGAGAGCAGGTCCCACGTCGCGCGGCCGCGCACGTCGTGCACCTGCGAGATCACGGCCTCGTAGCCGCCCTCGTCCTCGACCGAGCCGAGCGAAGCCACGAGCGCCGAGATTTCCTGCGCCTCCTCGACCAGCGCCGCGTTGGCGGTCGCGCTGGGCGTGCCTTCGGCGACGAGCTCGAGCGCGCGATCCGCGGCGCGGCGCGCCACGGGCTCGTCGACGTAGCCCCACAGGCCGAGGAACGGGAAGCGTCCCGCCGGGTACTCGCGGTCGCGACCGCGCTCGACGCGCATCTGGTGGTGGGCAACCTTCTCGCGGGAGAGGATCTCGATCAGCTTCGGGGCGCGCGACGCGTCGAAGCCCCGCACGGCGACCGTGTAGGTGGTCGGCATGAGCCAGCTCCACACCGCGCTGCGCTGCTCCTCGAGCGCGAGCTCGTCCTCGCCGGGCTTGACGGCGTACTCGCCCATCATGCACAGCGCGAGACCGTCGGCGATGTGGCGTGCCCACTTGCGCGGCTTCTCGCCGTAGTCGTTGCCGTGCAGCACGCGCTGCGTCGCGCTCAGCACCACGAACGGCTGCCAGCAGAGCACGTACGCACCGCGCTCGTCGCGGCAGATCCACATGCCCTGAATCGGACCGCGCACCGCCTCGCTCTGGGCAGGATTTCCGGTCTGGATCCAGCTCTGGATGCGCGCCGCCGCCGCCGTGTCGAGCGGCATCGAGGTGCGGATCACGCCCCCCGTCGCGTCGGGCATCATCGCCATCGCGAGCTCGTTCACGCCGCAGCCGAGCACGCTCGCGAGCTCCGTCGCCACGCGCTCGGGCGTGTGGGCCTGCCACATGGCGTTCGGCGACAGCACGAGGTCGAGGCGCTGGACGAACAGGGCCACCGGACGCTCGTCCCGGTCCGTGATCGTGTAGGCGGGCGACGGGTCCTGCTCGTCCTGCTCCCAGCGCCGCACGGTGTCGTCGACGCCGAAGGCCGTGCCGGCGATCGCGGCCGCCACGGCAACGAACACGACGCCCACGAAGAGGAACGCGCTCGCGGGGCGCAGGCCGCTGTTGGACTCGAGGGCGCGCTCGTCGATCACAGCTCGCCTCCCCGCTCCGCGCGCCCGCGCAGCGTGGCATCGAGCTCGTCGTTGGCGACTCCGGGCACGTGCGACGAGACACGCGCGCGCATCTGCGCGTTCGCGGCCGCGACCATCTCCCACTCGCGCTGCATGCGCGAGAGCTCTTCCGCGCGCGCGTGGTTCGAGTTCTGCACGAAGCACGCGACCAGCGCGGCCAGCACGACCGCCACCGACAGGCCTGCCGAGAGCGCGACGCGCAGGTTCACGCGCCACCTCCGCGCACGGGCTGGGCGCGACGGATGCGCGCGCCGACGCGCAGCAGGGCCGAGCGGGAGCGACGGTTGCGGAGCAGCTCCTCGCGACCCGCCGTCACCGGCTTGCGCGTCAGGACGTCCCAGCGACCCTCGCTCGCGCCTTGCGCGAAGAAGCGCTTGACCTCGGCGTCCTCGCCCGAGTGGAACGAGATCACCGCGAGGCGACCGCCGTCGACCAGCCACTCCTCCGCGGCCGCGAGGCCCGCGAGCAGCTCGTCGCCCTCCTCGTTGACCGCGCGGCGCAGCGCCTGGAAGACGCGCGTCGCCGGATGGGTCTTGCCACCGCCGCCGACCGCGCGCTCGATCACGTCCGCGAGCGCGAGCGTGCGCTGGAACGGGGCGCGGCGGCGCGACTCCACGATCGCGCGCGCGATCTTGCGCGAGCGCGTCTCGCCGCCCTCGTAGAAAAACAGGTCGGCGAGGTCGGATTCGTCCCAGCCGTTGACGATGTCCGCGGCCGTGCGCTCGCGCTCGGGATCCATGCGCATGTCGAGCGGGCCGTCCGCGTGGAACGAGAAGCCGCGACCGGCGCTGTCGAGCTGCAGCGAGCTCGCTCCGATGTCGAGCAGGATGCCGACCACGCGACGGGCGCCCACGGCGTCGAGCGCCGCGCCGAGCTGCGAGAAACGCGCGCGACGGACCTGCACGCGACGGCCGAAGGGCGCGAGGTTCTCGCGCGCGTGCGCGAGGATCTCGGGATCCTGGTCGAGGCCGAGCAGCTGCACGCGCGGCAAGGCCGCGAGCAGGGCGCGCGAGTGGCCACCCGCACCGAGGGTGCCGTCGACGATCCAGCCCTCGAGCTCGTTGGGGCTGTCAGCGCCGAGGAAACGGACGACCTCGGCGGCGAGCACGGGCTCGTGCACGGACCGCGAGGCTCCCCCGGCTCCCGACTCGTTGCGGCGCTCCATCTCCACTCCTCCCATGGCCGCTCATGCACCCGACCCGGACGGGCCGTCTCCGAGCAGCACGGAATCGAGCCGACCGAAGTCGCGAGCGTGGGATGCGTCGAAGGCCTCCCACTTCGCCTTGGGCCAGATCTCCGCGCGGTCGACGAGCCCGACGATGGCGACCTCGCGGTCGATCCCGACGAGCTCCTTGAGCTTCTCCGGCAGGTTGAGACGGTTCTTCTCGTCGAGCTCGACGTGCTGCGCCTTGGAGAAGAACAGGCGCTGCATGTTGCGCTTCTCCTCGCCGGCGAAAGCCTGCGTCTCGAGTCGGGCGACTGCCTTGGCGAAGGCCGCCTCCGTGAACAGGAACAGGCAGCCCTCGAAGCCGAGCGTCAGCACGAAGGACAGGCGCCCCTCGGCGCCGAAGGACTGACCCGCGAGCAGACGACGGGGGACGGACAGGCGTCCCTTGTCATCCAGCGAATGGGTCGATTCCCCCAGCCACATCGCGCGTCCGTCCTAGCCCTCGGCTAGCCCTTTGCCCACCTAGTCCCAATCTGCCCCACACGATCCATCTGACCGCTCGGGCGAACGCGCTGCAACGTGAAAGTGCTGAAAGCCGAGCAGAAGTGTCTGGGGCATAGGCACTTCCGTCGATTCGAGCCCTCGGGCACGAGCGCGCAGGGGAACCACGTATTGTGCAACGGACCCGAAATCGGCCCGCGCAACCACAAGATGTAGTGGCCCGCCGGCACCGCCGCCGGCGGCGCCCGAAGGCCCTGGGCGCGGACTCAATTTTTTTGAGTTTTTTTCGTCGGGCTGACCGCTCGGGAGCGGCCGCTGCCACGGACGCCTCCGCGCCAAGGCCTCGCCTGAGGTGGGACGACGTCCCACGGGGCCGTAAGCAGCCTCCGGACGAGGCGGCGTCCACGCCCGAGACTCGGGCCGGCAGCGGGGCGCCAGCGAGCCCTAGATGCCGCGGCGAGTCCGACTGGGAACGGCAGTCGGCATCCGACCCGCTGAGCGCCCGCTTCCCCGAGGGGGGCTCCTCCCCCACCTGCGCCGGGACACCCCCATCCGACGCGGCTGCCCCGACGCGGCTGCCCCGAAGCTGGGGATCACCGGGGAGGACGGCCGCGCCGGCGGCTGCGGAATGCGGCGAACATGGCAGGCAGCGGACTTGGAACGCCGCCCCTGCGCCAGAGGGCCGTTCGCGAGGGGGACGCCTACTCGGCGACCGCTTCGGCCGGCGACTCGGGCGAGGGCTCGGCGACGCCGGCGTCGAGGCTCTCGGCGCCCTCGAAGACTTCCTGCAGCCGCGTGCGCAGCTCGTCGATCTTCTCCGGCGAGAAGTCGAACACCGCCACCCGGAAGACCTCGTTCCGGCGCGGCCGCGTCACGATCAGCGACTCCCCGTCCGCATCGCGCTCGACGCGCTCGATCTTCAGGCGCCGCTTGCGCATGAGGACCAGGCACAACACATAGCGCAGCTCCGCCAGCTGGCCTTCGTTCGAGCCCTCGAGCCGCACGAACAGGGCCTCGAGGGCCTCCAGATTCAGCGCGATGCCGCGCTTGCGCTCGGCATCATGCCGGGTGCGCCACCAGAACAGGTCCCCGCGCGCCGGCTGGGTCTTCCAGCAGGCGAGGCACACGTCCTCGCGCGCGAGCTCCTCCGAGCGCATCGCGAGGGCCGAGATGTGGGGCTCGCCGTTCTCGAAGGCGCGCGCACAGTGCCGGCAGGCGGGCTGGCGCTTGGTGAACTTCCACTGCGTCATGGGGAGCGCGCCCGTGGGCGCTACAGAGTGCAGAATCCTACGGCTTTTCCGCGTTATTTGCGAGCCTGCGCCTCGCGCTTCGCCCACCAGGCGCGCCAGGCCTCGACGCTGGGCTGCTCCCCTGCGCGCGAGAGCGCCACCAGCGCCCGCTGGGCACCCTGGAAGCGGGTGTAGTCCCCGGAGCGCGCGGAACGGTCGAGCACGTCGATCAGCACGGGGATGGCCCGCTCGTCGCCGAGCGCGATCAGGCCCTCGGTCGCGGCCTGCGCCACGGCGGGATCTTCGTCGAGCAGGCCCGCCTGCAGCGCCTGCCGCCACGGGATGACGTCGGAGTCGCGCGAGCCGCGCAGGCCGATCGCGCGCGCGAGGGCCGTGCGCGCCAGCCAGTCCGGCTCCTCGCCGAAGCGCTCGACCATGAGCTTGCGCACGCGGGCCTCCTGGGAACCGCCGTGCGGCAGGCGCCCGAGCAGGTCGGCCGCGCGGCGCCGGGGCTCGACGTCCGGCCGCAAGAGCAGCTCGCTCACCGGCTCGACGGCGGGGCGACCGATCTCCTCGAGCGCGACTCCCGCGACCGTCGCCCCCACCGGGTCGGCGACCTCGAGCAGCGTGACGAGCACCGGCGTCGACAGCTCGGGCATCGAGACGAGTTCCTCGAGAGCGCGGCGATAGGCGCGCAGCGCGCGGGCTTGATCCGCGCCACCGAGCGCTCGCTGGGCCCGCACGAGCTCGAGCACGAGGTTGTCGACGAGGAACTTCGCGAGCGCCGGATTGGCGAGCGCGCGCGCGCGCTCGCCGGGCCACTGCTCGCCGCCGCGCGCATAGGCCTTGAGCAGCTCCGCCTTCTCGGGCGCGAGCTCGCTCGCACTCACGCCGCGCACCGTCTCGCGGTCGTTGGGAGCTCCGCGCGTCCCATCGGAGGGCGTGGAGCAGGCGCAGGAGAGAGCGAGCGTGAGAGCGAGGAACGAGCGGCGCATGTCGTCACTCTAGCAGCGCGATGCAAGGGCGCATCCCGCAGGCCGGCTCCGCGCCGGCTCAGGCTTCGGACTGCGCTCGCGCCCGGTCGTATTGCAGGTCCCAGCTCCGCTGGGCCTCGGCCTGCATGCGCGCCTCGAACCACTCTTCCGCCGCGACCTGCGGCGCGCCCTGCACGAGAGCGGCGCGATAGCCCGCGACGAGAGGCTCGAGCTCGGGCTCGAACATTGGCTCCGCCCTCACGGGCGCACCGAACCAGCGCTCGAGCCGCAGAGCAAGCTCGTGCGAAGTGATCCAGCGCACGCGCGCGAGCTCGAGTTCACGCTGCAAGTCTCGCTGACGCTCAGCCAGCGCGAGGAACGACTGCTCCATCGGGACCCAAGGCGTGCGCGGTCCGGTTTCCGCCGCACAGGCTAGGCACGGATGCGCTCCGACGACGGAATCGCAGGCACCGATCGCGGGCCGCACGCGCGACCCGATCGGGCAAGCGATCCACGCATCGTGCAGGCTCACGACGGCCGGAACTCCCGCGCGAGCCGCGGCGAGCACCAGAGAGCGCGAGAGTCCTTGCCAGTGATGCACATGCACCAGTTCGATGCCGAGCGCGCGCACGGCGTCGGTGAGCGCGCGTTCGCAGCCAGGATCGCGCGACTTGTGCCAGTGATCCGGCAGGCGATCTTCGCGCACGAACGCGAGCGCGGAGCGCTCGCCCGCGTGCGTGCGCTGCGGCGTTGCCAGCCACACCTCGTGCCCCGCAGCGCGAAGCAGCCGAGCCTCGGCTTGCGCGCGCTCCAACGCACGTACGCGCCGCGGCTCGGTGCCCGAAGGTGCCAGCGAGAGGACTCTCATGGGTCCGCGACCGTCGTGCGCAGCTCGCGATAGAGCTGCTCGAGACGGCGCGTGTTGGTCGCGAGATCCGCCGCGATCGCTCCGCGCGGATAGAGGCGCGCGAGGCGCTCCGGTGCATCGAGCAGCTCCGCGAGCGCGGCGGTGAGCGCTGCAACGTCACCGACCGGAAAGCGCGCTCCGCTCGTCCCGGGCTCGACGAGCTCGGCCATGCCGCCGAGGTCCGTCACCAGCAGCGGTGTGCGGAGCGCCAGCGCCTCGAGAATCACCATCGGTGCGTTCTCGTACCACAGGCTCGGCACGACCAGCAGGTCGAGCCCTGCCAGCCAGCGCGGAACGTCGCCGCGCGAGAGCGGCCCGGGCAGGGTCGCGCCCGCCACAGCCGCGAGCTGCTCCAGCCGACGGCCAAAGACCGCGTCCGAAGGTGGACGACCGCGCACTTCGAGCGAGGCGCGCGCGCGCGTCGACGCGGAGAGGCGCGCCCACGCCTCGAGCAGCAGCTGGGGTCCCTTGTGCGGCGCGAGCGTTCCGAGGAAACCGACGCGCAAGGGCGTCGAGGTCCCGGCCGCGCGCACGCGCAGCTGCGACGCGAACCGCGAGAGGTCGAGGCCCGTCGGAAGGTGCTCGATGCGCGCGGGCTCGATCCCCCACTCGATGAAGCGCTCGACGAGGAAGCGCGAGGGAGCAAGAAAGCGCTGCACGTGCGGCACGACGCGCTCGCGCAGGGAGCTGTCCCGCTCGGAGGCCGCGCGCGTCATCTCCGCCGCCGCACCCGCGTCCGCCGACTCCCAGGCGTCGCCCTGCGGCACGCCGCCGAGGCGCAGGCCCTTGGCCGCCTTGCGCGCGGCGGCCGACAGGTCGACCCCGGTGCCCTTGCGCAGCACGGAGAGCGCGCGTCCCGTGACACGCTCGATCGCGGTCTGGCGAAACTTGAAGGTCGACAGGCACGTGCCGCAGCGCTCGAACTCGATGCGCGCGCACAATCCGCCGTCGGGATGGAGGCGCTGCCCGAAGCGCGCGCAGTGGAGCCAGAAGTCGTGCAGCGTGAACAGCACGGCCGCGCCGCTGCGCGCCGCGCTCCGGACACAGCCCGAGGAGAGGTACAGCAGGTGCTGGAAGTGCACGACGTCCGGCCGCAGTCGCTCGAGCTCGCGCTCGAACAGCGCGTCGACGCGCGGGTTGTCCCACGTCTCGCGAAACTCGCGGTGGTAGAGGTTGTTCGTGATCTCGACGACGGGGAGGCCCTCCCACTCGCGCCGCACGATGCTCATGTCCGCGCGGCCGACGTCCTTCTCGGCCGCGAGCACGGTGACCTCGTGTCCGAGCTCGCGCAGTCCCAGCGCCAGCTGTCCGGTGTAGACCTCCGTGCCGGCGGCATGCGCCGGCAGGAAGTTGTGCGAGACGAGGAGCACGCGCATCGGAACGAAGCAGACTAGCGCCGCTGCTCGCGGCGCTCTATGGCGCGGCCGTGAACTGCAGGCCGCCGGAGAGGTTCGTGCCCTTGGCCGCTGGCGGATCGCGATACCAGACCTGCAGGTTGTACACCCGTCCGGCGGTCAGCGGCGCGCCGAGCGCCGCGGGCTGGGTGCGCAGGTAGGCCACGAAGTCGAGGGTGTAGCTGCCGTTGCATTGCCCCGCCGTGCCGCCCGTGCTCTGGAGCTGCACGCGCTGCGACGGGTTCCCCACGCAGCGGAAGCTGGTCGAGTTCTGCCCCCAGGGCAGGGCCGCCGTCCCCTGCAGCGAGTAGAAGCACAGGGCCGTCTTCTGGCCTTCGAGCTGGTTGCAGCGCACGAGGAAGCCCGAGAAGGACGCGGCACTCGGGTTGCCGGAAGCCGACATGGTGGGCAAGCAGCCGTTGGTGCTCGTCCCGGCCGTGCAGTAGGCGATCACGGCGCCGAACTCGCACGCATCCGGGATTCCGTCGACGTCCGTGTCGAGGGCTCCCGCCAGAATCGCGCACGCGTCCCCGACTCCGTCCCCGTCGCAGTCCGCCTGGCTCGGGTTGGGCAGCGGGTCGCAGTTGTCCACGCAGTCGGCCAGCCCGTCGCCGTCCGTGTCCCCATCGGACACGCCGCAGCCGCACGTGCCCGGAGCGATCTTCTGCGGATCACTCGGACAGCCATCGATGCAATTCGCGACGCCATCGCCGTCCGAGTCGACGTCGCTCACGTCACAGCCGCACGCACCCGGCGCGAGCTTCAGCGGGTCGTTCGGGCACAGGTCGTTGCAGTTCGGCGTGCCATCGCCGTCCGAGTCGACGTCGCTCACGCCGCAGCCGCACGTGCCCGGAGCGATCTTCTGCGGATCACTCGGACAGCCATCGATGCAATTCGCGACGCCATCGCCGTCCGAGTCGACGTCGCT
>CAITGX010000138.1 GCA_903892045.1 uncultured Planctomycetota bacterium
AGCGGCGCGCGTCGACCTGCTCAGTCGACGCGCGCCGCTCTCCTCAATCGATGCTCCCCGTCAAGCGCCGAGTCGGGCGCGAACCATCTCTCTCAGTATGCGGCGCTTGATCGACTTGTTGGTGAGCGTGCCATCGGTCCACCACCACCCGTCTGCCGCCATCGCCCGCGCTGCGCGCAGGAAGCGCTCGCCCACCTCGGCCACATCCGCGTCCGTGTAGTTGTGGCTAAAGATGAAGCGCCCCGAGCCGATCCAGCTCATCGAGAGGCCCTCAGCCCGCAGATAGTACTGGAACATCCAGTTGTAGCGGCTCGGAGTGGTGTACAGCGTGGTCCAGATCGAGGTCATGTTCGCCACGCGCACGGGCAGCCCGAGCTCGCCGAGGCGCGCATTCCAAGCCGCCGCGCGCCGGTCCCACGTATCGTCGAGCTTGAGGTAGTGCTCGCGCACCTCCGGGCGGTCGATGTAGTCCAGGAACTCGCTCATCGCCCCCATCACGTAGGGATGCGAGTTGAAGGTGCCGCGCGCAAAGCAGATGTCGGTGGGCCGATCCGCGCGATAGCGCTTCATCAGGTCGCGCCGGCCACAGACCACGCCGATCGGCAAGCCGCCGCCCAGCGTCTTGCCGTACGTCACGATGTCGGCTCGCACACCGAAGTACTGCTGCGCGCCACCGTATGCGAGCCGGAAGCCGAGAAACACCTCGTCGAGGATCAGGACGATGCCTCGCTGGCTGCACACCTCGCGCAGCTCCTGCAGCCAGCGTGCATACGCGTGTCGGTCGTACTTCGCGTGGCGATCGCTCGCCACGAGCGTCGAATCGCTGGGAGCCTGTCCGTTGGGGTGCATGGCTTGGATCGGATTCACGAGTACGCATGCAATGTCGTCGCGCGTGCGCAAGACGCGCAGCGTGTCGGCATCCAACTCCTTCAGCGTGTAGACCTCGCGCGGCGGTCGCGGATTGCCCACGCCCGGCTGCACGCCATCCCACCAGCCGTGGTAGGCCCCGGTGAATCGCACCACGTGCGAACGGCCGGTGTGGTACCGCGCGAGCCGCACAGCTTGCATGACCGCTTCCGTGCCCGACATGTGGAACGAGACTTCATCGAGGCCGGAGATGGCCTTGAGTCGCTTCACGTTGGACGCGATCACCGGATGGTACGTGCCGAGCAGCGGACCGAGATCGCGAACCTTCGCCGCGCCGCGGTCGATGCACTGCTTGTAGAAGTCGTAGCCGAACAGGTTGACGCCATAGGCGCCCCCGAGGTCATAGGACCAGTTGCCGTCGAGGTCGCGGACCTGCACGCCGCGCGTCTCCGTTGCGATGCTCCCGATCCGCAGGTCGCGGCGGACAAGCGAGCGGAACTGAAACGGAACGCGATAGGCGTTCGTGAAGTCGACATCGGAGACGTCGGCTTCGAGCTCGGCGCTCGTGGCGAGTGTCTCGGGCGCCTTGCGCGCGAGCGTGTCGCGCAAGCGCGCGAAGCCCGCTCGGCGCTGCTCCACCACCGTCGCGGGGGCATCGTCGGCGCGGAAGAACGTGTGCTCGTCGTACTCGTAGTGCGGAACGAGACGTGCGACGATCTGTGACATGCGCGCGTGCCCGCGCAGCGAGCGGTGCTTCGCCCTCGACAGCAAGAGTCGATTCCAGCCCTTGCGGCAAGCCCAGATGGCGGGCAGCGCGCCCGCGGCGTAGATCCATGCGTTCATGCCTCGATCGCGACCTCCCAGCGCATCTCGGTCTGATGCACCACGGTGGAAATCAGCTCGAACTGCGGGCGCTCGCGCGGCTGCAGCTCGAAATCGCCCTCCTTGCGCGCGGCCTTGGCGCGAGCGCGATAGGCCTCGGAGTCGAGGATTGCGGTGAAGGGCTGCTCGACCTGATGGACCTCGACGAAGCGTCGCGCGTTGCGTCCCATGCGCCAACGCACGCGCTCGTCACAGAGCTTGCGCATGGCCTCCACGAGACCGTTCACGTCGCGGCCGCGCACCTTGAATCCCGTGACGCCGTCCTGCATCAGCTCTTGGGGACCGCCCATGTCGGACACGACCACCGGCAGACCACTGGCCTGCGCTTCGAGTGGCGCGTTGCCCCACGTGTCCGTCGTGCTAGGGAAGAGCTTCGCGTCGCACGATGCAAGCGCACGCGAGAGTTCCGCTCCCTCCAGCATCCCAGTGAACGTGAACGGCAAGCCGACGAGCAAGTTTTCGAGTCCCTTGCGAAAAGGGCCGTCGCCGATGACGACGAGGTGGATGTCTTCACGCTCCGCGCGCAGGCGCCGATACGCCTCGGCCATCACTTGCAGGTTCTTCTCGACGCTGACGCGACCGACGTAGACGAACTTGACGAGCTTCCGCGCGTGCGAGACGCCGTGTCGCTCGAAGTATCCATCGATCCTGTGACGCGGATGGAAGCGCTCGAGGTCGACCCAGCGATCCAGAACGAGCAAGGCGCGGTTGCGAAGCCCACGCTCGTGCAGCAGGCGCGCGATGAACTTCGACGGCACCACGACCTCGTCCACCGAGTGGTAGAAGAGGATCATGTACTTCCACGTCAGCGCCTCGAGGCTGATGTCCTTCGTGAAGTCCTCGACGTACTCCGGGAAGCTCGTGTGGTACGTGGATGAAGTCTCGATCTGCAGCACCTTGGCGGCCAGCAGCCCCGCGAGCCCCACCGTGCCCGGGGTGCTGATCTGCATCTTCGTGAAGCCCTCTTCTTGCAGATACTTGAGCAGGTCAAGGAAGGGCGGGAAGTGGATCTTCAGCCCCGAATATTGCGGCATCCCGCGACTCGCGACGGACGTGAAGATCTTGAGCCTGCCGGCGTCGATCAGGCGCGAGATGTCCGCGCGACCGGCGTGCTGGTCGAATTCCTGCGGAGAGAGGCAAGTCACGACCGTGAAGTCGATGCCGCGCCGCTCGGCTTCGTCCATCATGCGGCGGATGGTGCGCGACACGCCGTTGACGTCGAAGAACGTGTCCGTGACCAGCACCAGGCGCTGGCGCTCCTCGAGCGCGAAGGCCTTGCGCACGTCACGGACGATGTAGCGGTCCGAGCTCTGGTGAAGATAGGCGACGAGGTAGGGCAGCGAGACGAACAGGTTCGAGGAGACGAGCGCCACGATCTCCTTGATCACGCACACCACGTTGCTCATGTCGCTCGCAGCCACTCGATCGAGGTAGTGCGAGAAGAGTCGGTTGATCAGCGTGCTGACGACCAGGAAGATCTTGTCATCGGTGCGCTCGCAAGCGGCGAGCGCCGCGCGGAAGCGAGCGTCGCCGACCATCGCCCCGATCTGCGCCCCGAGCACGTCCTCGAAGGCTTGCGCGCTTCTGCCCTTGGGCCGGGCGCTGCGCAGCCAAGTCTCAAACCGGAAGCGCAGCTTCTCTCCCAGCGTGACGGAGTCGGACTCGAACACCATGCGCAGCAAGGTGTTCACCGGTCCCGCGACGCGGATGCTCTTTGCGGCGTTGGGTCCCGTAGCCTTGCGACCGTCATAGAGCAGCTTCAGCATGGCGTGCGCCAGCGAGATTGGCCCGCCACACTGGCCCTGGGGGCGGGTGCGCTGCCCGCGGATCGCGTCGATGATGTCGTTCGGCACCGGACGGCGGGAGCCGTGCAGGTTGAACTCGGTCCAAGTGCGCCCGGGGTTGATGCCCGAGTGATCGTCGGAACCCGCGAGGACCGCCTTGCGCCAAGGCTGGGGCCCCTTGGGAGCGAGACCATGCTTGTTCGCGAGTCGCTCGATCGCACGCTCGTCGAGAGATCGAATGAGCTGGTGCGTGAATTCGTTGAGGGCGCGCGTTCGCGTTCCATTGCGCACCTCGAACGCGTTGACGAGCAGGAGCAACTTCTCGATGTGCTCGACCGACAGCGAGCCTTCCCGGCCGTAGGGTCGATTCTGAGTGCTCATCAGCGGATGCGTCATGAAGTACGCCAGGCGGTTAACCGCCGCCGCCTCGCCTTCACTCGCGATCTCGGCATCCACGTAGGCAATCATCTCGTACAGGTTCGAGCGCAGCCGGTTGACCTCCGCGAACTGCGCCTCCGTCATGTTCGCGACTGTGATGTGCACGTTGCAGCCGTCCTCGGGGAACGTCGCCGTCATCTCCGAGCTGATGAAGACGTCTTCGTATCCCTTGTCGAGCAGCACCTTGACGCCGTCGATGGAGTTGTGGTCCGTCAGCGTGACGAGCGTCATGCCGCGCGCCTTCAGCTCCGCGTACAGCTGCAGCGGGTCCGAGTAGCTCTCCGGGATCGAAAACGAGTTGGCTGCGTAGTAGTCCGTGACGTTGGACGCGTAGGAATGAAGGTGAAAGTCGACCTTGACCGTCTGGGTCGGGTTCATCTTTGCGCTGCTCGCCGTGGCGCGACCTCAAGTGCCTCTGTCGTCGGCGACGTGCCGACTTCGGCCACATCCGAGAGTTCCTGCAACAAGGATTCGTGCGCTGTGGGTGCAACTTCCATCAAGACTCACCGGGCTCCGGACACTCCGGACAGCAAGGCGAGCGGAGCATCCTCACCAGCAATGCGAGCGCTCCGGCTCGCCATCGAACGTGATTCAGGCCTCGGTACCGGCTGATCCAAGAGGGCGGCGGGCGCCCCCTCGCTCAGGATCGAGGGAGCGCCCGCCGCTAGCGTCACAGTTTTCTCAAGGAGTCGTCGTCCACTGCACGCCATTCGTCAGGTTCGTGGAGGCCGGCGCAGACGGATCGCGGTACCAGACCTGTGCGTGGAAGACGGTCCCCGCGGCGAGAGGGTTGCCGATCGCCGACGGGTGTGTCGCCATGAATTCGAGCCAGTCGACCGTGTACGCGCCGTCGCAGGCTCCTGCTACGCCACCGCTGCTCTGCGGCGAGACGCGGCGCGTGGGCGACTTCACGCACAGGAAGCTGGAGGACCCGTTGGCCCACGCCGTTGCCTTGCTGCCGCTGGCGCCGTAGAAGGCCAGCGCGGTGCGGTCCCCGTCGAGGCCTGCGCAGGCGAGCGTGAACCCGCTCACCGCGGCCGCGCTCGGCGCGCCGCTGGCAGAGAGGACGGGCGTGCAACCGTTGGTCGAGGTGCCGGACGTGCAGTACGCGAGCACGAGTCCCGCCTCGCAGGAATCCGGAGTGCCGTTGGTGTTCGTGTCCGGAGCGCCGGCCGCGAGCTCGCACGCATCGCCGACGAGGTCAGCGTCGCAGTCCGCCTGAGAAGCGTTCGCGATGGCGACGCAGTTGTCGCACGCGTCGCCAAGCCTGTCTCCGTCCGTGTCGAGCTGGCTCGCGTTGGAGACCGTCGGGCAGTTGTCCACGGCACAAGCGTTGCCTGAGAAGTTGGCATCACCGAAGCCATCGCCGTCGGTGTCCGTGCATGCGTCGCAGGCATTGGCGAGGCCGTCGAGATCCGCGTCGAACACGATGTTCGGCGTGCCCGGATTGAGCGACAGGTTGGAAGTCACGCCATGGGCCGCGAACCCGAAAACCTCTGCCGACGCAAAGTCGAAAGCGTAGGGACCGGGTGTGGTACCGAGCACATCACCGCAGGTCCATGTGCACGGCGTGCCGTCGGCGTTGTAGGTGCGGTAGGCCACGTCTGCGTTGAAGTTCGGGAAAGGCCCGAGGTTGGTGCCACCCACGTCGTCGGCAAAGCCATAGTTGCTTGCGCCGTCGTTCTCCACGAACGAAACGGCGTCCACGACGGTGAACCCGGACAGTGCTCCGACGTTCAACATTCCGTCGTTGTTGCTGTCGAGATCCGCGCCGAGCGTCGGCGGGATCCCGAACCCGAGCAGGAATGAAGTCGAGCCATTCTCCATGTCCGGGTTGAAGTCGAAGACGACCACATTGGAGCCAGCGGCGGGGGCCGACTGGAGCACCACCGAGCTATCGCGGATCAGCAACACGCCGTTGGATCCGAGCGAGTAGCTGCCGAGGTTCACCACGGCGTCGACGACGCCGGCACCCGAGCCGTCGCCCTCGACCAGCAGCAGGTAGTAGCCCGCGAGCGATGCGCTCGGCGGGCCGGAGAGCTCGACGAATTCCTGTCCGTTGTCCGACCCAGGCAAGTCGACGCCGAGCTCGGAGAGGGTGAACTGCGCCTGCGCCATCCCGGCGAGGCCAATGAGCGCGCAGGCGCGAACGAGATGCTTGTTCATGGTGTCTCCTTGGTTCCTTCCGTCCGGACCTGCCTCTCGCACGCGACATGCGTCGGCGGGACGGGCACGCAGGAGACACCTGCTCCAAGAAGCCCGTGCGAACGTCGCGACAAGCCTCGCGGTGCATTCGGGAAAGCGCGGAGGCCGTCGCTCCACCTCGTGGAGGGCGACGGCCTCGCGCTAGGAAGGGAGCGAAGCTCGGCTAGCGCGCCGCGGCGTCGATGATGGCGTTGAGAGTCGGGCTCGGGCGCAGGGCGGCGGCGACCTTCTTGGGGTCGGGCTGGTAATAGCCGCCGAGGTCGACGGGCTTGCCCTGGCAGGCGATCAGCTCGGAGACGATCTTGGCCTCGCCCTCGGTCATGGCCTTGGCGATCGGAGCGAAGCGCGCGGCGAGCACGGCGTCGTCGGTCTGGGCCGCCAGCGCCTGCGCCCAGTACAGCGCGAGGTAGAAATGGCTGCCGCGGTTGTCGATGCCGCCGACCTTGCGGGCCGGGCCCTTGTCGTTCATCAGGTAGGTCGCGCTGGCCTGATCGAGGGTCTTGGCGAGCACGCGCGCCTTGGCGTCGCCCGTGGTGTCGGCCATGTGCTCGAACGAGGCCGCGAGCGCGAGGAACTCGCCGAGCGAGTCCCAGCGCAGGTAGTTCTCTTCCTGGAACTGCTGCACGTGCTTGGGCGCCGAGCCACCCGCGCCCGTCTCGAACAGGCCGCCGCCGTTCATCAGCGGGACGATCGAGAGCATCTTCGCGCTCGTGCCGACCTCGAGGATCGGGAACAGGTCGGTGAGGTAGTCGCGCAGCACGTTGCCCGTGACCGAGATCGTGTCGAGACCCTTGCGGATGCGCGCGAGCGAGAGCTTGGTGGCCTCGACCGGCGAGAGCATGTGGAACTCGAGGCCCTTGGTGTCGTGGGTCGCGAGGCACTGCTTCACCAGCGCGAGCAGCTGCGCATCGTGCGGACGCTGCGCGTCGAGCCAGAACACCGCCGGCGTCTTCGAGAGGCGCGCGCGGTTCACCGCCAGCTTGACCCAGTCGACGATCGCCTCGTGCTTGACCGTGCACATGCGCCAGATATCGCCGGGCTCGACGGCGTGCTCGAGCAGCACGTTGCCGGAGGCATCGAGCACGCGCACCGTGCCCGCGCGCGCGATCTCGAAGGTGCGGTCGTGCGAGCCGTATTCCTCGGCCTTCTTCGCCATCAGACCGACGTTGGGCACCGAGCCCATGGTGCGCGGGTCGAGCGCGCCGTTCGCCTTGCAGTCGTCGATGACGGCCTGGTACACGCCCGCGTAGCAGCGGTCGGGAATCACGGCCTTGGTGTCCTGCAGCTTGCCCTCGGCGTTCCACATGCGACCGGAGTCGCGGATCATCGCGGGCATCGAGGCGTCGATGATCACGTCACTCGGCACGTGCAGATTGGTGATGCCCTTGTCGGAGTTCACCATCGCGAGCGCGGGCCCGCTCTTGAGCGCCGCCGCGAAGTCCGCCTCGATCGGCGCGCGCTCGCCCTCGGGCAGGGCCGCGACCTTGGCGAGCACGTCGCCGAGGCCGTTGCGCGGATCCGCTCCGATGCGCGCGAGAGTCGCGCCGTGCTTCGCGAAGGCGGCGGCGAAGTAGGCCTGCACCGCATACCCGAACAGGATCGGGTCGGAGACCTTCATCATGGTCGCCTTGAGGTGCACCGAGAACAGCACGCCCGTGCGCTGGGCGTCGGCGACCTGCTCGGCGAAGAACGCGCACAGCGCCCTCTTCGAGAGGAACGTCGCATCGACGACCTCGCGCGCGGCGAGTGCGAACGGGCCGGCGAGCTTCGTGCGCGAGCCATCCGAGCCGAAGAGCTCGATCGTGGCCTGCGTCGCGGCCGGCATGGTCACGGACTTCTCGTTGCCGAAGAAGTCACCGGACGCCATGTGCGAGACATGCGAGCGGCTGTCCTTCGACCACGCGCCCATCTTGTGCGGGTTCGCGCGCGCATAGGCTTTGACCGACGCGGGCGCGCGACGATCCGAGTTGCCCTCGCGCAGCACCGGGTTCACGGCGCTGCCCTTGACCTTGTCGTAGCGCTTCTTGGCGTCCTTCTCCGCGTCGCTCTTCGGCTCGTCGGGGTAGTTCGGGAGCGCGTAGCCCTGCGCCTGCAGCTCGGCGATGGCGCCCTTGAGCTGCGGCACCGAAGCGCTGATGTTCGGGAGCTTGATGATGTTCGCCTCGGGCGTCTCCGCGAGACGGCCGAGCTCGCCGAGGTGGTCGGGGATGCGCTGCGCGGGCGGGAGCAGGTCCGCGAAAGCCGCGAGGATGCGCCCGGCGAGCGAGATGTCGCGCGTCTCGACCGTGATGCCCGTGCCCTTCACGAAGGTCTGCACCATGGGCAGGAACGAGTAGGTGGCCAGCGCGGGGGCCTCGTCGGTGTGCGTGTACAGGATCTGCTTGGCGGAGGGCATGGACTGGGGCGGCGCAGGGCGCCTTGGAGAGGTGCGGACAGCCGGAAAACGGGCCGGAGACGGTAGCAAACGGGCCCCTTCGGGGTCAGCCCGCGTGCGCGCGCGGCGGGCCATGACACAGGAAATACGAGCCTTTCCGGCACCTTGGCCATTCCATGTCCGAGGTCATGGCCGACCCTGCAGCCGCCTGAATGGCACGTCGCAATCCCGGCGACGCCCCACTCGCTCGCGGCCCCCCGGAGTACCCCGTCGCATGGACGACACCCCCCATTTCCTGACCGAAGAGGACATCTACGAGCGCGGCTGGAGTCCCGAGATCCTCGCCGTATCCCGGCTCGCGACGCACCAGGAGCTCGCGCTCCAGTCCGCGCCCAACGCTCGCCCCGTGCGCGTCTATCTCGCGACGGACGTCGAGGCGCTCGAGCGCGTCGACCTGCTGCAGGATGCGGTGGCCGCGCGCTTCGACGTGCACGCCGATCGCGAGGAGCTTGCGCGCCACCTGCGACGCTTCGCGTACCTCGACTCGACGCCGCCCCGTGCGGCGCCGGCGCCCGCGGAGCTGCCCTTCGCGTTCCTCGAGTGGTGGCTGCAGCGCATGTCCGAGACTCCGGATCTCGAGCAGCGCGAGCTCCAACGTCGCCGTGCGCGCCGCCGCGCGCCGCGCAAGTGAGGAGCGTCGCGATGCCCAAGCGCGCCCCCATCCCCGTCATCGAACACAGCTACGACCTCGTCGATGGCAGCTTCTTCTGTCCTTGCTGCGGCGCGGCCCTGATGCGGCCCGACTCGGACCTGCTCAAGTGCCCGCACCTCCTGTTCGCGTGGATCGACCAGGGCAGCGGCATCGTCGAGGAACTCCTGCACCCGAAGATCGCGCCGCTCGTCACGGAGTGCGAGCGGGCCGAGATCGAGGTCTCGCCGCACGGCGAGGAGTTCCGCGCGCGACTTCCGCCGCGCACCGTGATCTTCCTGCTCTACGAGCGCTACGGCCCGAGCGCGATCGAGATCGGCTTCGCCATCGAGTGGCCCGCCAACAACCCCTGACTTCGGATCGAACCCATGACTGGACAACGCGTCAACATCGACATCGACCCCACCTCGTTCACCTTTCACTGCCCCGTGTGTGGCCATGCGATCCTGCGCCCCGAGCACGAGCCCGCACCCTGCGCTCACTGCACCTTCGTGTGGCTCGACGCGCTCGCGGAGTTCGACGAGGCCATGTGCACGCCCGAGATCCTCGCGCGCATGAAGGTGATCCCGCCGCCCGACGAGCGCATCGACGAGGACGAATTCGAGTGGGTTTCCTGCTTCGACAAGGAATTCCTCGGCCGCTTGCCCAACGGCACGATCGCGTTCTTCCTGTCGTGGTCGGGCTTCGCCTGCGGGCCCGTCTCCGAGACGGTCGTCGTCGGCATCGACTTCGTGCCCAAGCCAGCCGGCGACGGCGGGGACTGGGACATCCGCGCATCCGACCTCGAATTGCTCCTGGACGACGAAGGCGAGGAGTGGAAGCGCGGCAGCGCGGGCAACGACAGCTCGAGCTTCGGCTGAGCGCTCGACAGGGCTGCCAGCGATTCCGCGAGCAGCCCGCTGCAGGAGCCCTGTCGCGAGGTCGTGCGCTCCTTGTCGTGGCAAGGAATGCGACGCAGGAACGTTGGAGCGGCCTTCGCGGCCGCTGCATATGGCCCGGCGAGCGCAGTGCCGTCCCGGCGACGAGCCCGCGCCGCCGTGGGACTCATCTCGACGGGCCGCTAGGCCGAGGCGTGCAGGCGCTGGGCGAGCGCCTCGGCCTGCGCCGTGATGCGCTCCCGCAGACCCTCGGGATGCGCGGAGTCGGCGCGCTCCATCGCGAGACTCAGCTTCGCGCGCGTGTCGGGCGTCAGTAGCGCGTCGACCAGCGGGAAGACGACGCGATCTTCCTTGAGCAAGTGGCTGCGCAGCATGGAGTGGTAGTCCTCGGCCGCGCGTTCGAACGCGGGCAGGGCGCGCGGCGCTCCGCTGGACGCCGCCGCAAGCGCCTCGCGCATGCGCGCGAAGGCGAGACGCCCGAGGTCGTGCTCCTCCGCCATGATGCCGAGCGCGCCCGCCTCCCGCGGCAAGCCGTACGCAGCGACGATGCCGAACAGGAGGCGCTCCTCCTTGCCGTGGTGCAGCTTCTCGCCGAACTCGTCGAACATGTCGACCAGCTCCTCGGCCGTGCCGAACTCGAGCCGTCGGTGCTCGCGCAACTCCAGCACGAGCGCATGCAGGCAATCGAGCAACGTCGCGAGCACGCGGTGCTCCGCGCGCAGCACTTCGATCGGATCCGTCGGACGCAGGAACGTCATGGGGCAACCCTCCTCGAGCGGCGCGGACTCTCCCGCGCCTGCTTGAGAATCGTCCGCTCGCTCGCAATCCGCCATCGGCTCGATGCCCCGGCGACCTGCCCCATCCGCGCCCTCGCCCTACGCACGTGGACGAAGGCGCGGCCGGGGCCGTCGGGGCGAGACTGTGAACGCGGGCAGCGCGGATTTTCGCGCACAGCCCCACGCCACGGAGAGGAACGGCCCGATGCGAGCAAACCTGCGCACACTCGACGGCAACGAGTCCGTCGCCCACGTCGCCCACCGCTGCAGCGAGGTGATCGCGATCTACCCGATCACGCCCTCGTCGAGCATGGGCGAGCTCTC
>CAITGX010000139.1 GCA_903892045.1 uncultured Planctomycetota bacterium
AGTTGGAGCGGACACCTCCCAAGTGCTCCCCACCTTCTCCGCTGGACACCCAGCCCCCGAAAAACCCCTCCAACCCGCTTCCCGGCCCTGCCAAGGCCCTTCTTGCCTACTCGCAAGTCAATTAGCGGGCCGCGACTGCGGCCACGAGGCGTGCGCCGCAACGCGTCCATTTCATCGCGTCATGGGCACGAGCACGCATCCCGCAGAACGGTGGAACTGCGAGTTGCGGGGGACTGATTCCGGCGTCGCTCGAAGCGAAAGCAGGGGCGAACTGCGACGCAGGTACGCGCTTGCAGCCTGTAGCCGACTCGCTCGCGCGCTGGAGCCTGCGTTCGTCTACGTCGGATTGTTGGGAGGACTCTGGGCAGCCTTCTTGGAGCCGGTGAAGAGCATGATGAACGTCAAGACGGAAGATCCAGGCACCACGCTCTGATTCAGGCGCAGAATCTCGTTCTGTGCGAGGTAGGTCTGGAACGCCACCGCGAGGAGGAAGAAGACGAACGAAATTCCAAATGATGCTGCCAACCCTAGGGGCCGCTTGAGGATCACGTATCGAAGAAAGAAGGCAGGAATTGCGAATACGAACATCAACAGCATGACGGCCAGTCTCCGCAAGAATGCGGGATCGGGAACAGGAGCTTGGCGAACGGCAATCGGCTCGCTGCAGCCACAAGAGACTGCGCCCCAAAGAGAAACTACACGATTGCGGCTCGAAATCAAACTCCCAAGCTCGCCTTGCCAAACACAACATCGTGTCGGGAATCGAGTCACACGGAGCCAACCGGAAGCGGACACATGGCATGCAGGATTCCTCGCACCTGGAATGCTGCCTCACCCACGTGTCGCGGACGAAATGAGGTAACGCCCATGCACCGTCGCAATTCGGTCCACATCAGCGCTCTCTCGTGTGCGACGCGACGATCAACGGCCCGCTCCCAACTGCGAGGACGACGAGAGATACCGGCTCGTCGGGGTCCCCGGCTCGAGACCACCCAGCGCCACGAGTTCGGCGCGCTAGGCAAGCGGCCCTAGCGCGGCGCGGCGTCGGCGAGACGGTAGAGGCGGTAGGCGCGGCCGCCGACGTCGCGGGGGGCCTCGTAGACGAGCTCGAGGGAGCCGACGCGGCGGTATTCGGCGGGGTTCTCGCTCATCAGGGCGAGGATCGCCCGGCCCTGCAGGCGCGGCAGGTCGGCGGGCAGGATGCCGCCGAGGTCGGTGGCGTTGCCGCCGACGAAGGCGCGGTTCACGAGCAGCCAGCGGCAGCGCTTCGTGCGCAGGTAGGTCGCGAGCTCTTCGGGGCTGCCCGCGTAGATCGCCGCGCAGAACTCGCGGATGAGCTCGCGGCTGCGGCGCGTCTCGTACTTGGGCTGGTTGAGGATCGGGTGGCCCGTGAAGGCGAGCACGGCCGCGGAGGTCGAGTAGTCCGCGGCCACGGCCTCGCCGGCCGGGACGTTCGCCTCGACGAAGCGCAGCACGTGGGCGTTCTCGGCCGCGCTCGGCGGCAGCTGGTACCACGCGATCGGGTAGTTCGCGGGCAGGTAGACCTGATGCGCGCCGTGGGCGACCACCGCGAGGCCGGCGAGCAGCGCCGCGACGCGGGCCGAGCGCAGCTGGGCGAGCACGCTGGCGGCGAGGATCGCGGAGGCGAGGCCAAAGAGCGGCGCGGTGCGCTCGACGAGCCAGCTCGCTATCGCGCAGCCGAGCGCGAACAACACGGACACCGCGAGGCTCGAGCGTCCCGAGCCGGTGCGCCAAGTCGACCACGCGAGCGCGAGCGCGCCGAAGAGCGCGAGGAAGCCCGCGAGCGTGCCCTGCAGCAGCGTGCCAAGCTCGGCCGTGCGGAACGGGCCCTGCCACAGGAGGCGCACGTCAAAGTCGAGCGCGCGTGGATCTGCGGGCGGCGTGCCCAAGTGCGCGAGCTTGGCCAGCAGCAGTTGGAACACGTGGCTGTAGTCGTCGACTCCGCCGCCCAGTGCCTGAGCCGTGAGCTTCGAAGCCACGACGAGCAGGGCGAGCGCACCGAGCGCGTGCAGCGCGACGTGCGCGCGGCGGCGGCGAGCGTCGTGCGCGACCCAGCCCGCCCAGACGAGCGCCCACGCCGTCAGCATCGGCAGCGACAGCGCGAACTGCTTCGCCCGCAGCACGGGAACGAGCAGCGACAGCGCGCTCGCGAGCAGCGGCACGAGCCACGCGCGCCGCGCCGCGAAGGGGTTTTCGCCGCTGCGCAGGAACCACGCGAGGATCGCCGTGCTCTCGATCAGCAACACGAACAGCGAGGCGTGCCAGAACGCCGCGGCCGCGACGAGCGTGAGCGCCGCCAGCGCGAAGTCGCGCGTCGCGCGCGTGCGGGCCGCGCGCAGCGCGAGCCACAGGTGCGCGGCGAGCCACGGGAAGGCGAAATCCTCGCGAATCAGTACGAAGCCGAGCGTGCGGAAGTCGCCGGCCATGGTTGCCCACAAGAGCGCCGCGGCAGCCGCCCACTCGACGCGCCGCGACAGCTCCCACGCCGCGCCGAAGACGCCGAGCACGACGAGCGACGTCCACAGGCCCATGACCCACACGGCGAAGCGATGCAGCGGCAGCGGACGGCCGAGGGCATTCCAGCTCCACGCCACCACGAACTCCTGGCCCAGCGTCTCGATCGCGGCGAGGTCCGTGGTCTCGGGCCACTCGACGCGCGGGTCCGCCCGCAGGTCGGCCGGGGCGAGCCCGTCGGCGTCCGCGATGCGCTCCGTGACGTAGTAGAGGAAGGCCGGGTCTGTGCGCAGCAGCGCCGACGCTCCGCCGGAGCGGAAGCCCGGGTCGCGCAGGGCGAAATGGATGCGCACGAAACTCGACCACGCGAACGCGAGCACCAACGCGAGCGCGCCCACAAGCCAGAGACGGCGCGGGGCGCCGCCGGCGCTCACTTGCGCGGCTCCAGCAGCGCGATCGCGTGCCGCGTCCCCGGCTCGAACGGGCGCTCCTTCGGATCGAGACTCCACAGCTTCACGGGACGATAGCGCTCGCGCACCCACGCGTAGAGACGGCTCCCGTAGTCCTTGCCGAAGAAGGGCACCCCGTACTCGCTGGTCTCGCGGTGGACGAGCACGATCGCGTCC
>CAITGX010000140.1 GCA_903892045.1 uncultured Planctomycetota bacterium
GCGATCCAGTGGCGCAGCGGCGATCACATGCTGTTCTTCGAGGGCACGGAGCTCGGATGGCGCGGGGTGTTCGACGAGAACTGGCTCCTGCAGGCGGGACTGCGCTACGAAGACGGCCTCGATCCCTCCGACTCCGAGGACGGAGCGCTCGACGGGATCGCGAAGCGCGATTCGCATCTGACCGGCTTTGTCGAAGTGCGTCGGGCGCTCGGCAGCGAGTGGCGCAACTGGATCGGCGGGCGCGTGCTCGCGGGCGAGAGCGACTTCGGCGCGCTCGGCGTGCTCGCCGCCGGCCATCGCTTCGGGGACGGACTCGACGGCATGGGCACCGAGGTGTACGTGTTCTCGACCTTCGGCGACAGCGCCTTCATCAACAAGGACTTCGGTGTCACCGCGGCAGACGCCGCCAGCTCGGGCCTCGCGGAAACGAAGCTCAGCAGCGGGTATCGCTCGACCGGCTTCCAGGTCGTGCACCGCCGGCGCTTCACGGAGCACCTGCAGCTGATCGCCCAGGCCGGGGCCGAGCTCTACAACTCGGAGATCGGCGACAGCCCGATCGCTCTGGACGACTTCGAGGGCGAGCTCTCGGTGGCTCTCGTCTGGCAGTTCTGACCCGGGGGAGCGACGTCCGAGCCCGCCTCGCCGGCCCGCGTCCGCCGCCCGCCGGTGGACTCCACGCGGAACACTCCCCCGGCCGAGGTTCGGCTCGGGTTCGACGCCGAGTCGACGAAGTTTTGACAATCCGACGCGAGTCGCGACACGAAGCCATGGGCATGAAGAAGCAACTCCTCCACCTCGCTCTCCTCACCCTCCCCTTGGCCTCGTGCGCTTCGAGCGCCGCGCCGCGCGGAACCTCCGGGCTCTACGCACGGGCGAACATGGGCTACGGACAGACGTTCGACGGCGCCTTCGACCCGAGCGGTGCGAGCGCGGACGGCGAGTACTCCGCTGGCCTCGTCAGCGGCGGAGCCGTGGGTTACGACTTCGACCCGAGCTGGAGCGTCGAGGCCGACTGGACCTACCGCAGCGGCGAAATCGACTCGATCGGAGCCGGCGGCGCGGTGGCGAATGGCGGCGACTACGCTTCGGTCGCCGTGACGGCCAACGTGATCTACAGCTTCGCGAGCGATGGCCCGTGGCGCCCCTACGTCGGCGCGGGCGCAGGCTTCGTGCAGGAGATCGACGCCGACCTCGAGCCTTCGGGCAGCGAAGTGAGCGACCGCGGCGCGCTCGCCTACCAGCTGCTCGGAGGCGTCGGATACCGCGCCACCGATGCGCTCGAGATCACGCTCGAGGGACGCTACCTCGGTACGAGTGGCGTCGAGCTCGAAGGCAATGGACAGTCTTTCGAAGCCGACTATGACCACTTCGGGGTGCTGCTCGGCCTGCGCTGGCTGTTCTGATCGCGGACGCGCCCTCAGCGAGCCCGTGCGTCCGCGGCGGGCGCAAACTCGAGCACGACGGTGAACTCGCCGTCGTGCTCGCGCGCTTGCAGGGCCCAGCCGAAGCGCGCGCACAGATCGCGCGCGATCTCGAGCCCGAAGCCGAAGCCCTCGACGGCACCCGAGGCGGAACGCGGAGCGGCTGCGTTGCGCACGACCACGCGCGCGCCCTCGACGGCCACCGAGACCGTGCCGTCGCCGTGCTTCAGAGCGTTTCCAAGCACATTGCCGATCACGACGCGCGCGAGGCGCTCGCTCCCTTCGACGAGCGTGTCCGGGGCACGCGTGACCACGACGTTGGTCCCCATGGGGACGAGCGTAGAGCGCTCGCGAAGCAGTCGCTCCACGACCTCGCTGGGTGCGAACAGCTCTCGATCGAGTCCGGGATGCGCGGGCTCAGGCTCCCGCGCGAGCCACAGGAACGCGTGGACGAGGTCCCCCATCTCGACCAATGCCCCGTCGACGCGGCGCTGGAGCTCGGAGTGTCGCTCGGCACTCGCAGCGGGCTCGGCCCGCAGCAACTCCAGAGCACCGCGCGCGGCAGCGATCGGAGTGCGCAGCTCGTGGCTCGCATCGCGCGTGAAGCGCCGCTCGCGCTCGAGCGCCGTGCGCAGCCGCGAGTCTGCGTCGCGCCACAGGCGCGCGATGCGTCCGATCTCGTCGTCGCGCCGCTCCGCGGCCGAAGGCGAGGCGGGAGGAGGCTCGCTCGCGACCAGCCGCTCGAGGTCATCGAGCGCGCCGAACAGGCGTCGCGCGGCGAGGAGCCCCACCAGCGTGGCGAGCAACGCGAGCGCGAAGCCGCCTCCGACGGCACCGAGGTACCGCGCGC
Source organism: uncultured Planctomycetota bacterium (assembly GCA_903892045.1). Lineage (GTDB taxonomy): Bacteria > Planctomycetota > UBA1135 > UBA1135 > F1-120-MAGs118. Next base: position 2,272 of record CAITGX010000140.1, read on the forward strand.
TCCACGGCCCTTCGAGCGCCTCGAGGCCCGACAGGTCGTACAGCAGCCAGCGCACCGGCGCGCCGGAGCCATCGTCCTCCACGGCCACGATGAGCTCGGTGGTCGAGAGGCCGGGCAACCGCTCGTCGTAGAACTCGTGCACGCCGACCGGCAGGGCGCGGAGAAACTCCGCGAGCTCGCGCGGCTCGCCCGACAGGTCCCGCACGACGCGCACGCCCGGCGCAGCGAGCGTCTCGTCCGTCGCTTCGGGTCGCGCGGCTTGCTCGCGCAGGCGTTCGAGCTGGTTTCCGAAGAGCGTGTCCTCGGTGTCGAGGACGAGGCGTGGCACGACCCACGCGTACGTCAGTGCCAGGGCAGCGCCGAACGCCGCGATGAGCAGCACGAGTCCACGCCGCAGTCGCGGAGGCGAGCTCACGCGCCTTCCTCGCGAGCGATGCGGTAGCCGATGCCGCGCACCGTGTGCACGAGCGGGACGAGGCCTTCGACGTCGATGGCCTTGCGGAGCGCGTAGATGTGCGAGCGCAGCACGCTGCCCTCGGGCGAGTAGCCGTCCCACAGCACGAGCTCGAGCTGCTCGCGCGTCACGACGCGCGGAGAGACGCTCATGAGCTCGCGCAGGATGCGCAGGCCCACGCGATTCAGCGTCAGCGTGCGGCCGGCGCGCTCGACACGCAGCTCGCCCAGGTCATAGCGCAGATCCTCGACCACGAGCACGGCGGTTTCCTTGCGCGAGGATCGCCGCGCGAGCGCCTCGAGCCGCACCAGCAGCTCGGCGCCTTCAAACGGCTTCACGAGATAGTCGTCCGCGCCCGCCGCGAAGCCCTCGAGCTTGTCTTCCAGCGTGTCGCGTGCCGTGAGCATCAGCACCAGCGGGCCTGTGCCGCGCTGAGCCCGCAGCTGGCGGCACAGCTCGATGCCGTCGAGCCTTGGGAGCCCGATGTCGAGCACCAGCACGTCGTAGTCGCCCGCCAGCGCGAGCAGCAGGCCGCTGCGGCCATCGAGCGCCACGTCGACCTCGTGCCCCGCGTGCTCGAGTTGCTCGGTCAGGTTCGCCCGCAGCGCCGCGCTGTCTTCGATGAGGAGGATTCGCACGTCGGGAGGCTACCGCAGCGCAAGCCCGGCGGCAGGCTCCACGAGGGCCACCGACAGGGGAATCGACGCCCTTTCCACGCCGAATCGACGCCGCGAGTCCGGCCGCGCCTGAGCGCCGCACTCGCTGCGGGCCGGGGAACTAGCGCACGGGCGAGGCAGCGCCGTCGCTCGTCTCGCCACGCTTGCGAATCGGGAGCTGCACTTCCGACCACCTCCAGCTCGGATCGGTGAACGGTCCGTTGTAGACGAACATGCGCGGATCCCCGGCGACCTGCCAAGCATCCTGCGCCTTCAGCCACGTGCGCAGCTTGTCGAGCTCGAGAGCGACATCCAGCCCGCCCTTCACGCCGATGCTGAGCACGGTGACCGGCGCCGTGTCGCGCACCACGATCTTGCCGTCCTCGCCGACCGGGCCGAGAGCCTGCGTGCGATAGAGGAAGCTCATCTTCGTCTCGCCCTCCTCCGCCGGCTCGTCGTTCATGAAGTCGCTGTACAGCCCCGCGAAGTCCATCTCGACCGGCGAGGTCATGGCGATCTCACGCTTCTTGATGTGGTTGAACAGCGGGAAGAAGCCGCCGCCCATCACGCCGCCCGCGGCGTCGCTCTCGATCCACTCGGCGCGGCGCACGGAGGGGTACTCCTTGATGTCGATCGCACCCGGCGGCGTAGGCTCGGGGTAGCCGACGGGCAGCGGCGCCTCGATCCGTGCGCGGTCGCAGCGGTAGACGCCCTCGACCACCTCGATCGCGATCTCGCGGTCGCCACCGACGCGCTGCAGCAGCTCGGGCGTGCGAACCGCGCCCATGCCGACGGAGGCAGCGCTGGCGCTCGTGTCCGCAGCCACATCCGCGCTGGCAGGACTCGGCTGCACCACCTCGATGGTGGGAGCTTGCGCCGGAGTTGCCTCCGGAGCTTGCGCCGCGCGAGTCGGCTCGGGCTCGACAGGCTTCGTTTCCACAGCGGTTGGAGACGCGGGGGCGACCGTGCGCGACACGCAGGCCGCAGCGATGAGAACGAACGGCAAGACGAAAGTGCTGGAGCGGCTGACCTTCATGACTTCGACTACGCTGCCGGCCGGCGCTCGGATTCGATGACGCTCGGGTCGGCTCGGGCCCAAGTCCGCCGTGTCCCGCGGGGCTGCCGCGCTCGCCAGCGTGTTCCCCATGATGGCACGCTGGCGCCTGCAAACCGTCTCGGCACGCGAACCACTCTCGGCCAGACAGCGACTGGGCCGCGAGTCACCCAAATCGGCCGCGGATTGGCGGCCACTTGCAGGGAACGAGCCCGCTGGGCTCGCGCCCGCGGCGCAGCACCGCGCGACCTACAGGCGCAGCTTGAGGTCGTTGCGACCCGCGAGACGCTGGTATTCGAGATGCTCGACGAACTGGCGCACGAGGTGAATGCCGAGCCCGCCGACGCGCCGCTGTTCGAGCGGCTGGTCCACGTCGACCGTCGACGCCCCACTCGGGTCGAAGGCGACACCGTCGTCCTGCACGCAGATGTCGATGTGCTCGCCGTCGTGCGCCACGCGGACCGAGATCTCATGCTGCCCGCCATCCGGGAAGCCGTGGCGCACCACGTTGGAGAGCACCTCCTCGATCACGAGCTGCGTGCGGTACGCGGTGCGGGGCGCGACCTTCCAGGATTCCAGCAACGGCGCCAGCCGCTCGGCGACGTAGCTCACCTGCTGCAAGTCGTTCTGGATCGTGAGATCGAGCGCGGCGTCCATGGTCCCCCGGTTCGGAGAGACTCTAGCTGCGCGCGAGGAGCGAGCGCGCCGATTCCATGTCCGTCGCGGTGGGCACGACGCGAGTCAAGCCCGAGAGCTCGAGCGTCTCGCGGACGAGGCCAGGCGGCACCAGCAGCACGAGCCCGAGCCCCTGTCGGGTGAGCGCCTTGGCGGCGCCCACGAGCATCCCGATGCCGAGCGAGGCGATGAACTCGACCTCGGAGAGATCGATCACGGCGGGCACGCGGCGCGACGTCGTCGTGAACAGGAAGCGGTTCTCGATCTCGGAGACGCCCCGGATGTCGAGCCGCCCGCACAGGGCGATGTGCGTGAGGGCCTCGTCCACTTGAATCACCTTCAGTTCCATCCCGGGCACGCTACAGCTCCGCGCGCCGGGCGCAGGCCCGCGCCCCATAAAGATCCTGCAGATTCCACGCCAAGGAGCGCCACGCACGCGTTGCGTCCGGCGCAGGCCGTGCGTGCCCCTCGAACGCGCGCGCTGCGCGTCAGTTCCAGGAGCTGTAGGGCTCGGGGGTGTGGCTCGAAGCGCTCGGGGCCACGCCGAAGTCGTAGCCGGCGGGGACGACGGTGATGCCGGACTCGGTGACCGTGAAGAGCTTCGCGTCCTTCTCGCGGTCGTAGCCGATCTCGTAGCCGTCGGGGACCTTGACCCACTTGTCGAGGATCGCGCGGCGCACCTTGGCGCCCTTGCCGATCACGACGCCGCCGAACAGGATCGAGTCCTCGACCAGCGCGTGCTCGTCGACGAACACGCGGTTGCCGAGGATCGAGCGGCGCACCTTGCCGCCGGAGACGATCACGCCCGGGCAGAGCAGCGACTCGGTCACTTCCGCGCGCCGCCCCGACTCCTCGTCGAGCACGGTCTTCGCCGGCGGGTCCGCGTGCCACAGCGAGTAGATCGGCCAGTCGAGGTCGTACAGGTTCAGCTTCGGGTTCACCGAGAGCAGGTCCATGTTGGCCTCGTAGAGCGCGTCGAGCGTGCCGACGTCGCGCCAGTAGGGCTGCTCGCTGCCGTCGCGGTCGATGAAGTTGTGCGCGTAGACCGGCACTTCCTCGATCATGCGCGGGATGATGTCCTTGCCGAAGTCGTGGCTCGACTTGGGATTGGCCCCGTCCGTGCGCAGGCGGCGCAGGAGCTCGTCGGTCTCGTAGACGTAGATGCCCATCGAGGCGAGACAGAAGCCCGGCTGGCCCGGGATCTCCGGCGCGTTGGCTTTGGGCTTCTCGACGAAGCTCGTCACGCGGCCGCGCGCGTCGACTTGCAGGATGCCGAAGTGCCGCGCCTCGCTCGCGGGGATCTTCACCGCGCCGATCGTGAGCGCCGCGCGATGGATCAGGTGCTCGCGGATCATGCGGCTGTAATCCATCTTGTAGATGTGATCGCCGGCGAGGATCAGCACGTGCCGCGGCCGCTCTTCCTCGATCGTGTCGAGGTTCTGGTAGATCGCGTCGGCGGTGCCCTGGTACCACAGGCCCTTGCCCTGGTGGTGCGGCGGGCGCGTCGAGATGAACTGCTCGAGACGGCGCGGGAGGAAGTTCCAGCCGAAGCGGATGTGCTCCTCGAGCGAGCGCGCCTTGTACTGCGTCAGCAGGAAGATGCGCCGCAGGCCCGAGTGGATGCAGTTCGAGAGCGTGAAGTCGATGATGCGATAGGAGCCGCCGAAGGGCACCGCGGGCTTGGCGCGCTTGTCCGTCAGGGGACGCAGGCGCTCGCCCTGTCCTCCGGCGAGGATCAGGGTCAGGGTTTCCTTCAGCTCCGAGGTCAGCGGCATCTGCGGGGGCTCCTTCGCGGGGGGGCGGCTAGCTTGCCTTCCGAGGCTTGCCCGGCATAGCCCCGGGGCTAGACTCTTGCCGCCGAGCTCGCCCCCGAGCCGGCATCCCCCGCTCTTTCCGCACCGATGGCCCGCAACGCACCGCCCTCCGCGTCCTCCCTCCGCCTGCCGCCCAACGCGCGGCTCGGCGCCGTGGTCTCGACCTTCCACCACGATCTCACGGGGGCCATGCTGGCCTCGGCGCGCGAGGCCCTCGCGTCCGCCGGGCTCGCGGACGGCGACCTGCACGTGGTCGAGGTCCCCGGGGCCTTCGAGATCCCGATCGTGGCGCGCTCGCTGGCGATGCGTGGCGACCTCGCGGCGGTCCTGTGCTTCGGAATCGTGATCAAGGGCGAGACCACGCACGACTTCCACATCGCCTCGGCCGCGAGCCACGCCTTGCAGCGCGTGTCGCTCGACACGGACAAGCCGATGCTGATGGGCATCCTGACCTGCAACACGCTCGAGCAGGCGCGCGAGCGCGCGCTCCCGGGCTCGAAGCACGACAAGGGTCGCGAGGTGGCGCAGGCCGCGGTGGCGGTCCTCGCGGCCCTCGAGCGCACGCGCGAGGTCGGCGGCGACACGCGCAAGGCCGGCTTCGGCATCCGTCTCGGGGGTGTGCAGTGAAGAAGCGCACTCGCGGGCGCGAGCTCGCGCTCCAGCTGCTCTACCAGCTCGACCTGCGCGGCGAGGACGTGCTCGCCATGGCCGAGGACCTGCTGCTCGAGGAAGAGGGCGACCGCGACGCGCGCGCCTTCGCGCTGCACATCATGCGCGGCGTGCACGAGGAACGCGACAGCCTCGACGGCATCATCCGCTCGGTCGCGCAGAACTGGGACATCTCGCGCATGGCGGTGATCGACCGCAACGTGCTGCGCCTCGCCACGTGGGAGATGCTGCACAGCAAGGACGTGCCGCCCAAGGTCGCGATCAACGAGGCGATCGAGCTCGGCAAGCGCTTCTCGACGCAGAACTCGGGTGCCTTCATCAACGGCATCCTCGACAAGATCAAGTCGCGCCATGTCGACGCCAAGGGCGCGCCGCAGGAGTGAGCCCGTGGGCCTCTTCGATCGCCTCAAGGAACGGCTGACGCGCACACGCGAGGCGCTCAGCGACAACATCGCGAAGATCTTCAAGGGCGGGCGCGCGATCGATCGCGCGCTGCTCGACGAGCTCGAGGCGGTGCTCTATCAGGGCGATCTCGGTCCGATCGCGGGCGAGGTCATGGCCGAGATCAACCGCCTGCACGAGCGCGGCGAGATCAAGGGCGAGGATGAAGTGCGCGCAGTGCTGCGCGAAGTGCTGCTCGGTTTCGTGGCGCCCGCCGGCGTGAAGCCCGGCGAGGCCGAGCTCCCCCACCGCCCCACTGTCGTGCTCGTCGTCGGCGTCAATGGCTCCGGCAAGACCACCTCGATCGCCAAGCTCGCGCACCGCTTCCAGTCGCAGGGCAAGAGCGTGCTGCTCGCTGCCTGCGACACGTTCCGCGCCGCGGCTGCGGAGCAGCTCGAGATCTGGGCCAGGCGCAACAACGCGCCGATCGTGCGCGGCAAGGAAGGCGCGGATCCCGCCTCGGTGGCGTTCGACGCGGTCGAGAGCGCCTGCGTGCTCGGCATCGACGTCGTGCTCGTCGACACCGCGGGCCGCCTGCACACGCAGACCAACCTGATGCAGGAGCTCGCCAAGGTGCGGCGCGTGATCGAGAAGCGTCTGCCCGGCGCGCCCCACGAGGTCTGGCTCGTGCTCGACGGCACCAACGGCCAGAACGCGATCCGCCAGGCCAAGGAGTTCACCGCGCACGTGCCGGTGTCCGGCCTCGTGATCACCAAGCTCGACGGCACGGCCCGCGGCGGCGCCGTGTGCCAGATCGTGCGTGAGCTGCGCCTCCCGGTGCGCTACATCGGCACCGGCGAGCAGCTCGACCTGCTCGAGCCCTTCGACCCCGCCGCTTTCGTCGACGCCCTCGTCTCCACCACCGCCGGCGCTACCTCGCGCTAGCGCCAGAGCTCGGAAATCGGCACGGCAAAGAGGCCGTCGCCCATGCCGACGGTGGCATCCCCGTCATAGAGAATGACCCCGCCGGCGAACCTGCGCCCGCTACTCTCTCGCAGGCGCCGCAGGCCACGGAAGTCGGTGGAACGAAGCGTGGCGGAGGCCTTCACTTCCACTCCCGCGACCTTGGAGTCCTCAAACTGCAACACGAGATCGACCTCCGCACCATCCTTGTCGCGGAAGTGCGCGAACTCGATCGTCTCCGCCAGTCCAGAGGACTGGCCTCTCAACTCGGTGTACACGAACGTCTCGAGGAGCTGGCCGAGCAGCTCGCGGTTCTCGAGCAGGCCAGCTTGCGTGACCGACAGCAGCGCACATGCCAGTCCCGTATCGGCAAGGTGCAGCTTGGGAGTCTTCACGAGACGACTGAGCCGATTGCTCGACCAAGGGGGCAGTTCCTCGACCAAGAAGAGCCGCTCGAGCAGCGTGACGTAATCGCGGATCGTTGGACGGCTCAGCTGAAAGGAGCTCGAAAGATCCGAGATGTTGATCAGCCTACCGGTCTGCGCCGCGCAGAGCCGCAGCAACTTCGGGAGCGCTCGCAGCGAGCTGATGCGAGCCAACTCCCTTGCATCCCGCTGCACCAAGGACTCGACATAGTTCTCGTACCACTGCCGCCGTCGGCTTGGTGTTCCACGAGCCACAGCCGCGGGGAATCCTCCGGCGACGATCCGACGAGCAAGCTCCGCCTCGAGACGTTCGCCACGCTGGAGTCCGAAATCACCGGAGCGAATCGCCTTCAACAGTGTTGGGGCCTTGCGCTCGATCTCGCACTGCGCGAACGGGTGAAGGCGAAGCACCCCGATCCGGCCGGCGAGTGAGTCGGAGAGACCCGGCAGCAACAGGATGTCCGTGGACCCCGTCAGCAGAAATCGCCCCGGCACGCGGCCGCGATCCACCTCCACCTTGATGGGCAGGAAGATCTCCGGGACGCGCTGCACTTCATCGAGCACGACCCGTCGCGGGAGCCGCGCGACGAAGCCAGCCGGATCCCGCTGGGCCGCGAGCCGTACTGCGTCCTCATCGAAACTGAAGTACTCATGCCCCAGACGCCGTCCTACGCGGCGCGCGAGAGTCGTCTTGCCGCACTGGCGAGGCCCATGCACGAGCACCACGGGCGTGTCGCCCAACGCAACCGAAAGGCCCTCTTCGGCAAGCCTAGGAAGCTCCAGATCGTCCACACTCAGAACCTACCCCCGACTGCGGCTATCTGCAACCTTGCGCTGCGGCTATCTGCAACCTTGCGCTGCGGCTATCTGTAACCTTGCGCTGCGGCTATCTGTAACCTTGCGCTGCGGCTATCTGCAACTTTGCGCTGCGGCCAGTTGAAACCCTCGGACTCGGCCGGAGGAATCCCCACGCGCCCATTGGGCGCTGCCCGTCAGCGCGGCGGCGCGAGGTCGAAGGAGGAGTCGTCGAGCGCGGGATCGAGCTCGGGGCGCAGGAAGAGCGTGGTCTCGACGATGCGCTCGCCGGAGACGGAAGGCGACTCGGCGACGAGCTTGCGCAGCTCCTCGGGCAGATCCGCGCGCGCGGCGAGGGCGCGCAAGGCCGCGTCGCGCTCCGGCGAGTGACGCAGGCGCGAGAACGTCCGCAGGAGCAGAGGACGCTCGAGCGCGATCCAGGCGACGAACACGCCGCCGACGAGACTCTTCTCGAGTCGCTGGGCGCGCAGGCCGTCGATCTCGTCCTCGCCCGCGACCTGCAGGCCTTCGAGCGGGTCGTCGCCGCCGATCACGCCGAGCAGGCGCGGCACCAGCGTCGCGGAGCCGCCGCAGGCCGGGCTCCAGCGCTCGAGCACTTCCGCGAGCGCGCCCGGAGACGCGAGGCGCGGCTCCGCGAGCTCGGCGCTCGTCTCCCAGGCGAACATCCCGCGCGCGTTGCGCCATGCGGCGGCGTGCGGCCACTCCTCGTGCGGGCCGACGCCCATCACCTTCCACTCGAACAGGAAGCGCGCCGGGCGCACGAAAGCGGACTGGAACGGGAAACGCTGCGTCGTGCGCTGCCACGGCTTCGGGCCGCGCGCGATCGTGACCGAGGCCTCGCCCATGTCGCGGTAGCTGCGACAGGCCGCGTACGCGGCCCGGACACGCGCGACAAGGTCGCTCACGACGCGCTCCCCGCCGGTGCGACGACGCGGTAGCGCTTGCCGTCCTTCTCGATGCGCCCGAAGGCGGTGTCGACGTCGTGATAGAAGAGCCCGGTCCAGCCGCGCTCGGCCGCGCGCGCGATCCAGCGCGAGCGCACCTCGAAGCTGCGCGCGACGTCGATGTCGTAGGCCATGATGTAGGGCGGCTGCACGTGGTGGGCCGTCGGCACCACGTCCGACCAGAAGATCGCGCCGTCGTCGCGCTCCTCGTCGAGCGTGATCACCGCGACGCCATCGGAGTGGCCGCCGAGGACGTGCGCGCGCAGCCCCGGAGCGATCTCCGCGCTGCCCTCGTAGGCGACGAGCAGGCCCGCGCGCGCGAGCGGCTCCACATCCTCCGAGCGGTACGAGGCACGGCGCACGTGATCCGGGTTGAGCGCGTTCGCGATCTCGACGCGCGGCAGGAAGTGCTTCGCGTTCGGGAAGAGCGGCGCGAGCGCTCCGCCGCGCTCGACCACCGCGGCGCCGAAGTGGTCCCAGTGCGCGTGCGAAGCGACGACGTGCGTGACGTCTTCGGGCCGCACCCCGCAGTGCGCAAGCGACTCCGCGAGTCCGAGCGTGGCCTCGATGCCGTAGATCGCGCGCTTCTTCGCGTCCCAGCGCGTGCCGATGCCGCCCTCGATCACCGCCACCACGTCGCCCTTGCGCGCGAGGAACGGTCGCAGCGCCATCAGGATGCGATTCTCCGCGTCGGGCGGCGTCATCGCGCGCCACATCGTGGCCGGCACGACGCCCCACATCGCCCCGCCGTCGAGGCGCAGGAAACCGTCGGAGAGCTCGGTCACGTCCCAGCCGCCCGCGCGCAGCGTGCGCGCGCGGTAGGGCGGCGGGACGATCGACGCGGGAGCGAGGCTCACGCGCGGCCTAGCGCAGGATGTTGCGCGCGATGATCAGGCGCTGGATCTCGCTCGTGCCCTCGCCGATCACGCACAGCTTGGCATCGCGCCACATGCGCTCGACGGGGTACTCGCGGCTGTAACCCATGCCGCCGTAGATCTGGATCGCGTCGTAGGTGACGCGCATCGCGCACTCGCTCGCGAGCAGCTTGCCCATCGCCGCCTCCTTGGAGTACGAGAGACCCGCGTCCTTGAGGCGCGCAGCGTGGTAGATGAGGTGCCGCGAGGCCTCGATGTCGAGCGCCATGTTGGCGAGCTTGAACTGCACGGCCTGCAGGTCGGCGAGCGTGCCGCCGAAGGCCTCGCGCTGCTTGGCGTACTCGAGCGCGCACTCGTAGGCGCCCTCGGCGATGCCCAAGCTGAGCGCGCCGATCGAGATGCGGCCGCCGTCGAGCGTCTTCATGAAGGTCTTGAAGCCCTCACCCGTCGGCCCGAGCAGGTGGTCCTTGGGGATGCGGGCATCCTGGAACACGAGGCTGCCCCAGTCCGAGCCGCGCATGCCGAGCTTGTGCTCGCCGGGCTCGAGGAAGAAGCCGTCGATGCCCTTCGGCACGACGAAGGCGCTGATGCCCTTGGCGCCGATGCCGGGCGTCGTCACCGCGGTCACGATGAACGTGCCGGCGTAGTTCGCGTTCGTGCAGAAGCACTTGCGGCCGTTGAGGCGCCAGTGCGTGCCCTCGTCGACCGCCGTGGTCTGCGTGCCGCCCGAGTCGGAGCCCGCGTTGGGCTCCGTGAGACCGTAGGCGCCCATGTGGTCGCCGCGGATCAGTCCGGGCACGTACTGCTCGCGCAGATGCATGCCGAAGGCGTAGATCGGCCACGTGCCGAGCGAGACGTGCGCCGCGAGCGTGAGGCCCGTGGAGCCGCACACCTTGGCGAGCTCCTCGACCGCGAGGCAGTAGGACAGCGTGTCGCCGCCCGAGCCGCCGACCTCCTCGCTGAACGGGATGCCCGGGAGCCCGAGCTCGACCATCTTCTTCCACGTCTCGACGGGGAAGCGATGCGAAGCGTCGATCTCGGCCGCGAGCGGCGCGACCTCGGTGCGCGCGAACTCGCGCACCATGTCGCGGATCATGAGCTGCTGCTCGGACAGGTCGAGTCCGTGCTGGATCGAAGGGAGCGTGATGCCGGCCATGGTGATAGTCCTCGGTTCCTAGTACTCGATCTTCCAGCCCGCGGTGCGCCGCGCCTTCTCGCCCGAGGGCGCCGGCGTCTCATCGTCGTCCTCGCCCTGGCCCTGGTAGAAGTCCTTGCTGCGCCCCGAGCCGACCCACTCGATCAGCGCCGCCCGCGAGAACTTCCACTCGCGCCCGATCTTGCGCGCCGGGATGTTCTGCGTGTGCAGGACCTTGTTGAACGTCTTGACGCTGACGCCGAGCAGCTCCGCCGCTTCCTCGATCGTCAGGATGTCCCGCTGGATGTGGCCGTCGGTCATGTTCACTGCGCTCCTTCCGCTTGCCAGCGCTTCTCCATCTCGCCTTGGATCCACTTCGCGATCGCCTCGGTCGGCGTACCCGGCCCGAACAGCTTGGCGTAGCCCGCCGACTCGAGCGTGGCCATGTCATCCATCGGGATGATCCCTCCGCCGGTCAGCAGCACGTGCCCCATGCCGCGCTTCTCGAGCTCCGCGCGCACGCGCGGGAAGAGCGCCATGTGCGCGCCGGAGAGGATCGAGAGCCCGACCACGTCGACGTCTTCCTGCGCGGCGATCTCGGCGATCGCCTCGGGCGTCTGGTGCAGGCCGGTGTAGATCACCTCCATGCCGTGGTCGCGCAACGCGCTCGCGACGGTCTTCGCGCCGCGGTCGTGGCCATCGAGGCCGGGCTTGCCGACGAGAACTCGGATCTTGCGTGAGGTCATTTGCATCTCGCTAGAGCTTCTTCCAGAGGGCCGCGAGGCCCTGCTTCGCGATCCAGCCCGTGCCGAGACAGCACGCGCCGATGAACAGTCCCCACAGCCCGCGCCGCGGCAGGTTGATCTCGATGAGATCGATGCCGAAGCCGTCGAGCAGGAAGTCGATGCCGACCACGACCGTCACCATCGCCGGGATGATGAGCAGCAGCGTGATCACCTGCATCAGGGGATTGGAGGACTTCGCCATGATGTCCCCTAGAGGATCTTGGGTTCCTTGTAGTGGCCGAACTCGGCGCGCAGCACGTCGGCGATCTCGCCCAGCGTGCAGTCGGCGTGCGCCGCGGCGACGAAGCGCTCGAGCAGGTTGTCGCTCGACTTGCAGGCGTCGCGGATGTCCCCGAGCGCGCGCTTCACCTTGGCTCCGTCGCGCTTCTTGCGCAGCGCCGCGAGCCGCTCGTGCTGCTCGCGCTCCACCGCGGGATCGATCTTGTGCAGCTCGATCGTCGGGCCCTTCTCGTCCTCGACGTAGCAGTTGACGCCGACGACCTTCTTCGAGGCGCGCTCCACCGCAGCCGTGTACGCGACGGCCGAGCGGTGGATCTCCTTCTGGATGTAGCCCTGCTCGGTCGCCGCCACGACGCCGCCGCGCCGCTCGATCTCGGCGAAGTAGCGCTCGGCCTCGGCCTCGAGCCGGTTGGTGAGCGCCTCGACGTAGTAGGAGCCGCCGAGCGGGTCGATCACGTGCGCGACCTCGATCTCCTCGGCGATGATCTGCTGCGTGCGCAGCGCGATCTTGACCGCCTTCTCGGTCGGCAAGGAGAGCGTCTCGTCCATCGAGTTGGTGTGCAGCGACTGCGTGCCGCCGAGTACAGCCGCGAGCGCCTCGAAGGCCGTGCGCACGATGTTGTTCTCAGGCTGCTGCGCGGTGAGCGAAACGCCGGCCGTCTGCGTGTGGAAGCGCACCATCCACGAGCGCGGGTCCTTGGCGCCGAAGGTGTCGCGCATCTTGCGCGCCCAGATGCGGCGCGCGGCGCGGAACTTGGCGATCTCCTCGAAGAAGTCGAGGTGGCTGTCGAAGAAGAACGAGAGCCGCGGCGCGAACTCGTCGACGTCGAGGCCCGCGGCCTTGCCGCGCCGCACGTACTCCATGCCGTTCGCCAGCGTGAACGCGAGCTCCTGCGCGGCCGTCGAGCCGGCCTCGCGGATGTGGTAGCCCGAGATCGAGATCGTGTTCCACTGCGGCACGCGCTTGGCGCAGTAGCCCATCACGTCCGTGATCATCCGCAGCGCCGGCTCCGCGGGCACGAGCCACGCGTGCTGGGCCTGGTACTCCTTCAGGATGTCGTTCTGCACCGTGCCGCGCAGCAGCTTCGGATCGACGCCCTGCCGCTCGCCGCAGGCGATGTAGAAGGCGAGCAGGATCGGCGCGGGCCCGTTGATGGTCATCGAGGTCGAGACCTCGGCCATCGGGATGCCGTCCATCAGCACTTCCATGTCCGCGAGCGAGCTGATCGCGACGCCGACCTGCCCCACCTCGCCGAGCGAGTGCGCGTGGTCGGAGTCGTAGCCCATCAGCGTCGGGAAGTCGAAGGCCGTCGAGAGGCCGGTCTGCCCGTGCGCGAGCAGGAACTTGAAGCGCTCGTTGGTCTGGCGCGCGCTTCCGAAGCCCGCGAACTGCCGCATGGTCCACAGGCGACTGCGGTACATCGTCGGGTGCACGCCGCGCGTGTACGGGAACGAGCCCGGATAGCCGAGGTCATTCTCGAAGTCCGTGCGCGCATCTTCGGGCCCGTAGAGCGGGGCGAGCGGCGCGCCGGACAGGCTCGTGAACTCGACGCCGCGCTTCTTGGCCTTGTCGAACTCCTCTTGCCACAGGGCGCGCGCGTCGACCGCGCGAACCTCGGTGCGGGAACCGTCGATCGTCATCGTCGTGCCTCCGTGGGCCGGTTGAGGCCCTGCGTGATCTCCTCGAGCAGCGCCGCCGCGACCGCGTGCGGCGATGCGCCGCGCTCGAGCTCCGCCTCGACGCGGCCGCGCAGGCCCTTGGGCCCCCACAGCCGCTCGGCGAGCTGCTCCGACACCGAGTGGCGCACCTGCTCGATGCGCTTGCGGCGGCGCGCGGCCTCGAGCCCGCTCGCCTCGACGTGCGCGCGATGCTGCGCCACCGCCTCGAGCACGTCCTCGATGCCCTTGGACGTGCCCGCGCTCGCCGCGACGACCGGCACCGACCACGCGCGCTTGGTGAAGCGCACGTGCACGGCCTCGATGAGGTCGTTCTGCAGACGCTCCGCGCCGGGCATGTCGCTCTTGTTCACCACGAGCACGTCGGCGACCTCGAGCAGGCCGGCCTTCATGGCTTGGATGCCGTCGCCGGCGCCGGGGCACAAGACGACCACGACCGTGTCGGCCGCGTCGAGCACGTCGTACTCCGCCTGGCCGACGCCGACGGTCTCGAGCAGGATCGTGGCGAAGCCGAACGCGTCGAGCACGTCGCAGGCGCTCGCCGCCGCGCGCGCGAGACCGCCGTGGCTGCCGCGCGAGGCCATCGAGCGGATGTACACGCCCGGATCGAGCGTGCGGTCGTCCATGCGGATGCGGTCGCCGAGCAGCGCGCCGCCGGTGAACGGGCTCGAGGGATCGACGGCGCAGATGCCGACCGTGCGCTCGCGCGAGCGCTCGACGCGCGCGAGCTCGTTGACGAGCGTGCTCTTGCCGGCGCCCGGCGGACCCGTGACGCCGATGCGCCACGCGCGACCGACCCGCGGCCAGAGCGCGGCGAGCTCCGCGGCAAAGCGCGGGTCGCCGTTCTCGGCCCAGCTGATCATGCGCGCGAGCGCGGTGCGATCACCGCGCTCGATGCGTGCAGCCAGGGTCTCGCTCGCCGCCACCTGCATCTCCCTAGGCCATCACCGCGCGGGCGATCACGAGGCGCTGGATGTCGGTCGCGCCCTCGTAGATCTCGGTGATGCGCGCGTCGCGGAACAGCCGCTCGGCGATGAAGTGGTCCGTGTACCCAGCGCCGCCGTGGATCTGCAGGCACTCGTCGGCGCAGAAGTTGGCCGCCTGCGAGGCGAACAGCTTCGCCTCCGCCGCCTGCCGGCCGCACGGCTCGCCACGATCGCGCAGCCACGCCGCCTTCTGCACGAGCATGCGGGCCGCGTCGATGCGCACCTGCATGTCGGCGATCTTGTGCTGGATGGCCTGGAAGTGCCCGATCGGCTTGCCGAACTGCACGCGCACCTTGGCGTAGGCGATCGCTTCCTCGAGGCACGCCTGCGCGATGCCGACCGACTGCGCCGCGATGCCGATGCGGCCGCCGTCGAGCGTGTCCATGGCGATCGGGAAGCCCTTGTCGAGCGCGCCGAGCATGTTGGCCGCGGGCACGCGGCAGTTCTCGAACACGAGCTCGGTCGCGGGCGAGCCGCGGATGCCGCACTTCAGCTCCTTCTTGCCGACGCGACAGCCCGGCGTCGAGGTCTCGACGAGGAAGGCGCTGATGCCCTTGGCCTTCGGCAGCTTGGGGTCGGGGTTCGTGCGCACGTAGACGAGCGCGAGTCCCGCCATCGAGCCCGAGGTGACCCAGATCTTCGTGCCGTTCAGCACGTAGTGGTCGCCGTCGCGCTCCGCCTTGGTGACGAGCGCCGCCGCGTCGGAGCCCGAATTGGGCTCCGTCAGGCAGTAGGCGCCGATCCACTCGCCGCTCGCGAGCTTCGGCAGGAAGCGCTGCTTCTGCTCCTCGCTGCCCCACTTCAGGATCGGCGCGCACAAGAGGCTGTTGTGCACCGACACCGTGACGCCCGTGGCCGCGCAGCCGCGGTTGAGCTCCTCGAGCACCGTCGAGAGCGCGAGGTTGCCCATGCCGGCGCCGCCGTACTGCTCGGGCACCGTCAGGCCCCAGAAGCCGAGCTCCGCGATCTTGGCGAGCACTTCCGCGTCGAGGTGCTCCTGCCGGTCGTGCTTCGTCGCGCGCGGCTTGAGCTCGCGCTCGGCGAAATCGCGCGCCGCGTCGCGCACCATCGTCAGTTCTTCGGAGAGTTCAAACATGTTGCTGCTTCTCGAGGTGGTTCGTGTTGCGCTGGGTTCGGGCTCGGCGTCGCGCGCTCGCTCTCAGTAGTCGTAGAAGCCCTTCTTGGACTTCCGGCCCAGCCGCCCGGCCGCGACCATGCGCTTGAGCAGCGGGCAGGGGCGGTACTTGTCGTCGCCGAGCCCCGTGTGGAGCACGTTGAGGATGTCGAGGCAGACATCGAGGCCGATCAGGTCGGCGAGCGCGAGCGGCCCCATCGGGTGGTTCATGCCGAGCTTCATCACCGTGTCGATGCCCTCCTTGGTCGCGACGCCTTCCATCAGGCAGTACGCGGCCTCGTTGATCATCGGCATCAGCACGCGGTTCGACACGAAGCCGGGGTAGTCGCTGGCCTCGACCGGCACCTTGCCGAGCGCCTCGGAGCACGCCACGACCTTGGCCGTGGTGTCAGCCGAGGTTTCCTGCCCGCGGATGACCTCGACGAGCTTCATGAGCGGCACCGGGTTCATGAAGTGCATCCCGATCACCTTGTCGGGGCGCTTCGTGCTCGCGGCGATGGCGGTGATCGAGATCGAGCTCGTGTTCGTGGCGAGGATGCACTCGGGACCGGTGAGCGCATCGAGCTGGCCGAAGACGCTCTTCTTCACGGCCTCGCGCTCCGAGACCGCCTCGACCACGAGCTGCGCACCCTTGACCGCGTCCATCGAGCTCGAGGGGTGCACGTTGGCGAAGGCCGCGTCGGCGGCTTCCTTGGTGAGCACGCCCTTCGAGGCGAACTTGTCGAGGCTCGCGCGGATCGCGGCCACACCCTTCTCGAGCCCCTTGGCGTCGATGTCGACGAGCGCGACCGAGCTCCCGTGGGTCGCGAACGTCTGCGCGATCCCGTTGCCCATCGTGCCGGCGCCGATGACGGCGACCTTCGCGTAGTAGGCCATGACTAGAGGGCCTCCACGGCCATCGAGACCGCATTGCCGCCGCCGAGGCACAGGGACGCCATGCCGCGCTTCGAGCCGCGCTGCTTCATCGCGTGCAGCAGGGTCGTGAGCACGCGGCAGCCGCTCGCGCCGATCGGGTGGCCGATCGCGACCGCGCCGCCGTTGACGTTGACCTTGGCCGGGTCGAGCTCGAGCACCTTGGTGAGCGCGACCGCCGCGGCCGAGAAGGCCTCGTTGATCTCGTGCAGGTCGAAGTCCGCGGGCTTCATCCCGAGCTTGCCGGCCACGCCGCGAATCGAGTGCTCGGGCGCCATCATGACCCACTCCGGCGCGCAGCCGCCGGTGCCGTAGGCGAGCACGCGAGCGAGCGGCTTGCAGCCGAGCGCGCGCGCCTTCTCCGCGCTCATCACGACCACCGCCGAGGCGCCATCGTTGATCGACGAGGCGTTGGCCGCCGTCACCGTGCCGCCGTCGGGCTGGAAGGCCGGCTTGAGCTTGGCGATCGACTCCGCGGTCGTGTCGCCCTTGATGCCCTCGTCGGTGTTGAACTGGATCGGATCGCCCTTGCGCTGCGGGATCGCGACCGCGAAGCGCTCGTCGCTCAGGCGCCCGGCGGCCGTGGCCTCGGCCGCGCGCTGGTGGCTCTGCGCCGCGAAGGCATCCTGCATCGCGCGCGTGATGCCGTACTTCTCGGCGACCTTCTCGCCGGTGATGCCCATGTGGAAGTCGTTGTAGATGTCCCACAGGCCGTCCCAGACCATCGAGTCGATCAGCTTGCCGTGGCCGAGGCGCACGCCCGAGCGCGCTTCCGGCAGCAGGTACGGCGCGTTGCTCATGCTCTCCATGCCGCCGGCGACGATCACTTCGGCATCGCCCGCGCGGATCGCCTGGGCCGCGAGCATCACGCTCTTGAGGCCCGAGCCGCAGACCTTGTTGACCGTGAAGGCGCCGACGTGGTCGGGAATCCCGGCCTTGCGCGCCGCCTGACGAGCGGGGTTCTGGCCGAGCCCCGCCTGCAGCACGTTGCCCATGATCACCTCCTCGACGGCGTCGGCCGGCACGCCCGCGCGGCGCAGGGCCTCGGCGATGGCGAGCGCTCCGAGATCCGGCGCCCGGAAGCCCGCGAGGGAGCCCTGGAACTTGGCGATCGGGGTACGACAGGCACCGACGAGGACGACTTCCTTCACGGCTGGTGGAGCTCCGGCTAGGTGGCAGGCAGACGAGGGGCGCAAGCAGGATAGGACGCGCCTCGAATTCCCTCCACCTTCCTTCGATCGTCGGTCGAGCCGACCAAGACCTCGCGATTGTCGCGAGACAGGCGCGCTTGCAAGCGCCGCCCGCGCTTCCTATCACCGTTCCCGGGGGGACTGCCGAGGGTGGACGACACGCTGCTGGTCGAGGGTCTGCGCGCGCGCAGCGATGACGCCGTGCGCGCCTACCTCGAGCGCTACCGCCCGCTGTTCCTGCACTGCATCAGCCACTTCGAGCAGGAGCCAGCGGCCCGCGACGACCTCCTGTCCGAGCTCTCGTGGCACGCGCTCGAGCGCCTCGCCCAGGACGCCTTCGACCCGACCCGAGGCAGCTTCGGCACCTGGCTCTACCGCGTGGCCTGGTGCCGCTGCGTCGACCTGAAGCGCCAGCAGAACGCCCGCCGGCGCATCCGGCTCACGACCCAGGGCGACGACCTGCCTGAAAGGGCCGATCCGACCGAGTCCCTGCCCGAGCGGCTCGCCGGGGCCGAGATCGGCTCGGCCGTCCGCCGGGCCATGGCGGACTTGCCCGACGAGGAGCGCGCGCTGCTGGTGCTGCGCTTCGTCGAGCAGCGCACGTTGCTCGACATCGCGGCGGCGCTCGGGATCACACTCGAGCAGGCCAAGTACCGGCTCAAGCGCGCCTCCGTCGCCCTGCGGCGCGAGCTGCTCTCCAGGCTGCCGAAAAGTGAGGTCGCCGGATGAGTTTCCCGCGAGAAGATCGCCCGTCGGCACGCGAACCTGCGGATGCGGGGCGAGCGATGAGAGCGCGCGACCACGGCCGAGCGAAGCGGGGCGAGCCCGCCTGCGAGCGCCCCGACCTCGCCCAGCGCCTGCCCGAGTGGCCGGACCTGCCGGCCGCCGAGCGCGCGGCCCTCGAGGCCCACGCGCTCGCCTGCCGCGAGTGCGGAGCGGGGCTGGCGCTGCTGCGGGAAGCCGACGCCTGGCTCGAGGAACAGGTGCCGGCGCCGAGCGTGGCCCTGTGTCCGAGTCCCGAGGAGCTCTACGACTACGGCCGCGGCCCGGGGGCCCGTCCCCTGCCCGAGGTCGAGCGCGTCGCCCTGCGCGCCCACCTCGCCGGCTGCCGGGACTGCTCCGCGCTGGTCGAGACCCTCGCCAGCCGCCCGCCCGCGCCCCTGCTCGACCTGCCGGCCGCGCCGCGCGCCTCCCAGCCGACCGCGCCGGCCCCGCTCCCCGCCCCGGCTCCGGCTCCGAGGACCCCCACCCGCCTGCGCCTGCTCGCCCCGCTCGCCCCGCTCGCCACCGCCGCGGCGGCCGCCCTCGCGGTCGTGTTCCTGTGGCCGAGGAGTGCTCCGAGCGAGACCGGCGCCCTGCGCTTCCCGTCCGAGCCGTTGCTGCGCGGCGAGGAGCCGAGCCCGCTGCTCTTCCCGCGCGACGCGCTGCTGCTCGGCGAGGCGCGCCCGTGGCAGGCGCTGCGCTTCGAGCTCGCGCCGC
>CAITGX010000141.1 GCA_903892045.1 uncultured Planctomycetota bacterium
CTCGCGTTCGAGTTCCGCCTGTCGCACCTGCAGCTCGCCCAGCGTCGAGAGGTGGCTCTCGAGCAGCGGGTCGCGGGCAGCGGGCGGTCCACCACCGAGCCTCGCGATGGCATCGACGTCGCGCGCCTCGATGGAGCGCAGAGACTCGCGCAGGCGCGCGAGCTCGAGTTCCGTGGCTTCCAGGCTCGACTGCGACTCGATCTCGTGCTGCTGCAGCAGCAACTTGTAGGGACCTGCGTCGCTGCGTTCTTGCAGCGCGTGCTCCGCGTCGAGCCGCGCGAGGCTCTCGAGGTAGGCGACCGTGACGGGATCCGCCAGCTCGCCCGACATGCGCGCGAGCCCCGCAAGGTCGCCTGCGCCGAGGAGCGTCAGCGCGTCGCGCGTCGCCTCCCGCGCCAGCTCCGACTGGACGCGTTGGACTTCGAGACCCGAGAGCTGCTCGATCAGGATCTCGCCACTCTTGGTGACGTTGATCGCGCGCGGATTGGCGCGCTGCACCTCGACCACCTCGCCTTCGGCGTCTCGCAGCAGCTCGAGCTGGCGTTCCAGCGACTCGCGGATGAAGCCCAGCGTGCTCGTGGCCTTGCGAGCGCCGCGGGCCTCGCTGCGCTCGAGATACGTGCGGCACAGCGCGTTGGCCGTCTCGGCCGCGCGACGCGGGTCGCTGTCGTCGACAGTGAGCTCGATGACGCCTGAGTTGCGCTCCGTCTCGCGCACGCGCGTGCGTTCCATCACGCGCTCGATCGCTTCCTCGCGCTGGAGCCGGCGCACGAGGTAGGAGCGACCCGTCAGGTCCCCTTCGGCGCGCAGCTCGATGCTGCAGCCGGCGATCGTCACCGGACCGCTCGCGAGCCCGGACTCGACGGGCTCGCACTCCAGTTCGCCCCCCGACGCGGTGATCCGCACGCGATCCGCGCCGAGGAACTCGACCTGGAAGTCGGTCGGTGCCCGCAACGGATCTTCGCAGGCCACCTGCGCCCGCAGGCGCGGCGGCAGCGAGCCGCGCGGATCGGCGTTGCACACGTCCCCCACGAGCGGCCGAAGGAGCGGATCCTCGACCAACGTGGTGAGGCCGAGATGCAGGGACTCGTCGGTGAGCTGCGCCGCTCCGTCGACCACCTGCTCGGCGGTCGAGCGTGCACGCAGGATCTCGATCTGGCTCGAGGCCTGAGGCGCCTTGCCGAGCAAGGCGAGATCGGACAGGAGGCCCGACGAGGAGCTCGAGTCCTCGAGGATCAGAGTCGCACGCGCCCGGTAGCTGGGCTCGCGGACTGCCACCAGCGCGAGGCCAGCCACGAGCCCCACGAGCGAGAGCAGCGCGAAGATGCGCGGGTTACGCGCGAAGACGCCCCACAGGCTCTCGAGCGAGAGGCCGCTGGGCGAAGCTTCCTGGTTCGTTTCGTTGCGCACGGCGATGGGACCTAGTTCTGCAGGCGATCGTCGATGAGCAGGATCGTCGCCACCGTCGAGAGGGAGGCCGAGATGCCGGAGAGGTACGGGAGCACCTCGTCGGAAAACTTGCCGGCGTTCGAGCGCCGCACGAACAGGACGTCGTCCGCGCGCAGCGCGAGGAAGCCGCGCGGGCTCGGGTCCTCCGCGTCGAGGACCTCCCACTCGAGTTCGGTTGCCACGCCGCGCAGCAGCACGACTTCCTCGCGATCGGCCTTGGGCGTGAAGCCTCCGGCCAGGGCGAGTGCCTGCATCACGTTGATCGGGCGATCGAGCTCGAGCGCACCCGGGCGCGTGACTTCGCCGTAGACATAGACTCGCCGGGCTCCATGCGTGACGACCGAGAGGTCGACGCGCGGCTCGACGATGAAGCGCGTGTAGGCGGCGGCGACGGCCTCGCGCGCCTCGGACGTGGAGAGGCCCGACACCTGCACCGCGCCGACGAGCGGCAGCGACAGGTTGCCCTCCATGTCGACGCGCGTGCCGGCCGTGCCGAGATCGGGCTGACCGTAGACGCCGACGCGCACCACATCGTTGGGACCGAGCGGGAAGGCGCTCCAGTCCGGCGTGGTGGTCAGGGTCGAGACCGGGGGCTTCGGGCCGAGGTCGAGCGGTGCGGAGGCACAGCTCACGGCGAGGCTCGCCGCAAGGCACAGCAGGGCAAGTTTCATGGGACTTGCGTCTCTTTCGGGCCTCGGCCCGCGGGGCTTGCGAGGGGCGCGTTTCAGGTCCGCACCATTCCCAACCGCAGGAACGAGCCGCGGCGGCGGCGCTCAAGGCAACCTCCGCATGCGCCGATGGGCTGAGACAACATGGCCACCTGGGTCGTCGGCGACATTCATGGCTGCTCGGACGAGCTCGCACGGCTCGTCGATCACCTTCGGCTTGCGCCCGAAGACCGTCTCGTCTCCTGCGGAGATCTGTTCCATCGCGGACCCGATCCTGTAGGCGTGATGCGAATCCTGCGCGAGCTGCGCGTGCCCTTCGTGCTCGGGAATCACGAGCTCGCCGTGCTGCGCCGCATTGGCGTCGCGCCGCACTCGGTCGCACGCGAGGATCGTCCGCCGCTGCGCACGCGCTTCCCTGCGCTCGACGAGGAAGACCTCGACGGCGACGGCCACACCTTCTGCCGCGTGGATCCGGAGCACCGCGCGACGATGCTCGAGTTCCTGCAAGGACACAGCGGCTTCTTCCTGCGCAGTGGGGACATCGCTGGCGCGGGGTCGACGCCCGACGGTCGCGACTGGTGCGTCGTGCACGCAGGCGTCGCGCCGGGCAGCACGCCCGAGAGCTCCAGCGTGCGCGAACTCACCTCCCTGCGGCGTCTCGAGGGCCGGGGGAATCCTTGGTGGTACGAGGAGTACGAAGGCCAAGAGCTCGTGCTGTTCGGACACACGCCCAGCTCCGTCCCGCGCATCCACTCCGTGCGGGGACGGACCCTCGCGATCGGCCTCGACACGGGCTGCGTGTACGGAGGCAAGTTGACCGCCTACAGCCCCGAGCTGGACGAATTCCGCGCCGTGAGCGCGCGCCGCGCCTACGTCCGAGCCTGACAGGGCCGATCCCCCCCCACGGGACCACGACTTTCGGGCAAGATGGGGAGCCCCATGGCCCCCCGCTTCCGTGCGCTTTCCTGCCTGCTGCCCCTGCTGCCCCTGCTGCTCCCGGCGCTCGCCCACGCGCAGCAAACCACCAAGCTCAGCCGCAACTGGGTCGGCGAGAACGGTGACGCGCCTTCCGAGCTCGGCGACGCGCCCGACGCGCTCACCCCCGACGGGCGCTTCTGCGCCTTCACCAGCGCGGCTTACAACCTCGTGCCGGGCGACAGCAACGGATATCGCGATGTGCTGCTGCACGACCGCGTGAGCGGGACGCTCGAGCGCGTGAGCCTGACGTCGAGCGGCATCGAGCCCGTCGGCGACAGCCAGCACCCGGCGCTCTCCGACGACGGCCGCTTCGTCGCGTTCCAGAGCCTCGCGCCCAACCTCGCGGCCGGCGACTGGAACGGCACGTGGGACGTGTTCATCACGGACCGAGTGACGC
>CAITGX010000142.1 GCA_903892045.1 uncultured Planctomycetota bacterium
AGCCCCCTCCTCCAGCACGACGTTCACCCCCGGCGCCACGCGCACCGGCAGCTCCACCACCCCCTGCCCCGGCTCCAGCGTGAACTCAAACCCCTCCTCGTACCGATCCGCCCGCACCACATCGACCCGACACGGCCCCGCGACGAGTCCGCCGACTTCCATCCAGCCATCCGTGTCGAAGAGCTGGAGCGACGTCATCTGTCCTGCGCCGACCATCGCCGAGCAGTAGTCCAGCCTCAGGTCGCCATCGGGAACGATGCGCACACGAAGGCCTTGAGAGCGTTCGAGGCGCACGACGCCGAAGTCCACTTCGCTGCCGGGCTCGCCGAAAGCCGAGACGCTGCGCCCAACGTAGCCCGGCGCCTCCGCATGAATGCGCGCCGTTCCGCTCGAGAGCGCATCGGTCCGGAACTCGCCCGAGACAGGATCGACACCGAGCTCGTGCCGCTGCTCGACCGGCGTGCCTCCGACGCAGGCCCACACGCGGACGAGCGCCCGCTCGAGAGGCCGTCCGCTCTGCGCGTCCACGATGCGCCCGCGACCGCTCATGCTCGGCAGGAGCTTGAGCTCCACCTCCGGCGCTTGCGTCAGATCGTTCCCGACAACGGCATTCCGCACATCGCTCTGCCCGAGAACGTCCGCAGTGGCGAACAGCTCGACCTCGCCGACCGGGACCTCTTCGAGCACGAAACGGCCGTCCTCCGCGGCCTCAAAGCGCTCGTAGCCCCAGATCCCGCCCGACTTGGGCATGTACCACACCTGGAAGTTCGCCACCGGCGCCTCCCCCTTCAGCACCCGCCCCGCCAGCGTCCCGGCCTTCCGAAGCTTCACGACCACAGGCGTCCGCGCAAACGCGGGCCAGACGCCGATCAACTCCTGCGAGGCCACATACCCACGCGCCGTCGCGAAGATCTCCGCCCGCACATCCGTGAGCCCATCCACCCGCGCGATACCGTCGGGGCCGGTGACGGAACGCAGAACGATAGTTGCCCCATCCGCATCAAAGTAGGTGACGAAGACCTCAGCCGCCGAAAGCAAACTCTCACCATCGTTGACGACCTGTACCTCGATGGATCTCGCGGAAGTGGCAAGCAGTTCTATCTCTGCCTGAAGGTTTGGAGCGACATCTGTGAGCCATGCGTCTCGGGATCTGGCGCTGCCAGCGAGATATCGGAATCTGAAGCGCTTCTCCGAAAGCGCAGGCAGGGAGGGCATCCACCACCGGCCGTCAGTAGCGACAGGAGCACTGGCAAGCAGGTGAAACTCCGAGCCGCGCAACACCGCGCATTCCACGCGTCCCGAGGATGACTGGACGTCCCGTAGTCCTAGTACTCGCCCTACTGCAGAGAACGACGCGCCTACAGTCAAATGCAACGTCCGCTGCCCTCGGATTCTGACCCATCCGGATGACGCCGAGGATGTCGACGCTTGAACTCGAGCGCCAGCAGCGAACCAAGGGAGTTCTGCGCGGCCTTGACTGTTCACCAACGCTCTCACAGAGAGAACGCCAACTCTGGTGGTTCGTTGGCCCGATTCGTCCCGGTTCGACTCGCAAACTACTATTTGCTGCTGAACGCCGGCATTCGTCACGGGTAGCCCCGCCTCGGTTGCTACCTGCACCCGAAGAGGGGGCGTGCTTGATAGCCGAAGCACTGCCTGCTCCAGTGCATCTTCCAGCGACATTCCAACACCTTGGTGGGCAGACGCGATGACCCAGACGACAAGATCTCGGGCATTCGCTCCAAGATCTGGAGGAATTTCAAGATCGCTCGTCGCATCCGTTTCACCGGACCAAACAACCGTCGCTTCAAGGTTCTCCCAGGCACCCGAAGCCAGCGCGGCGTCGCTCATGCTGTCTTGAGCCCACCGCGAAATCGTCACTTGAGCCGCAACCCTCCGGCCATCCATGGATTCAATGCGTAGACTTCGGCTCGTTGTCCCGGGCGTAACTTCGACGTTCGACCGATCGAGTGAAGCGGTCCCATCTGACGCGGGCTGGCGAGGAGCGATTCCTACTGTTGCGGCTCGGCCATTGTTTTGTGTTCCTCTGAAGATCGGCAGAAGAACAGCAAGAACTGCAAGGCCGATAAGGGCGATGAACAGGATCTTTCGCATGTTCAGGGGCTCACAGGGCCCTTGAGCACTGGCGATCCCGCATTGGGGCGATTGGGTGCTGAACGCTGGTTCGTTGGCGGCGGTGGATCGGTGATCCCCCCGTTCTGGTTGGCCACGGAACCCTGGAGCGCAAGGGTCTGTTGCCCCAGGCCCAACAGCAGGAGAGCCAGCATGAGGTTTCTACGCGAATCCATGCGCAACTTCCTCGATACAGCCCCCAACCTTGCGTGCCACTTGAGAAAGAACACGGGGGGCCGTTGGCTCAGGACGCCAATGTCCCGCCCTACGGCGGTGCTTGAGGCCCTCTACATGCGGCCGAATATCACCGCCACCGACCACCAACTCATTGAGCTCCCAAGCCCAACGCGCTGCCTGAGCTTCCTGATTTCGCTGGGCACTGAGCGTCAGACCCATGAAGCACTTGGTGAGTTGACCGTTCCAAGGCCATTCCAAGCCAACAAGAACATCGTGTGCCTTTTCGAAGTCGCCCATGCGCTCGTAGCCGAATGCGAGATTGACGAGATGCATGGCTGGTAGGTGCAAAGCTCTTAATCTCGATTTCTCCAGCATCCGTACGCCAGAGGCGGGCTGGTGGGCGAGGATCAGCTCGAGGGCGGCGTAGTTGTGGGCGGTGTTGCTGGGGTCGAGGCGGGAGGAGGCGGCGGCGAGCTCGAGCACGCTGGGCCAGCGATGTCCGTCGGGCGAGACGCAGCGCGCGAGCAGCGCCATGGCGTTGAGGATCGAGCGGCCCGACATCAGGCCGAGCTTCTGGCTGGCGAGGGCGAGCCAGCGGCGCTCGAGCGTGGCCGCGACCTCGCCGGACTCGTTGAGCGAGTAGACGAGGTAGCGGTTCTGGGGCGCGGTGATCTGCTGGCGGTAGCAGGCGAGGAGCAGCAGGTAGGCGACTTCGTGGCGGCAGGTGCGCAGGAGCTCGCGCTCGGCGGGGCGCAGGCCGGTGGTCGGGGCGCGCTCGGGGAGCTCGGCGCGGCGCAGGCTGTGGCGCAGGCCCGTGCGGGGCAGGCGCAGCAGGTTGGACTGCGGGTCGGCCGCGACCTCGCGCAGCAGGCCTTCGATCTCCGGGTGCAGGGCGGCGAGCTCAGTCATCGGTGGAGCTCCCATCCTCCGGCGCGAGCTCGCTCGGCCGCAAGCGGGCGATCGACAGCAGGGCGCAGCGCAGGCGGCGGCGGACGGTGTCCACGGGGCCGTGTCCGGTGGCCGCGAGCTGCTCGAGCGACTCGCCGCGCACGAAGGCGCCGAAGAACACCCGCCGCACGCGGGTCGGCAGGCCGTTGAACACCACCACGGCCTCGTTCATCAGCAGGGGTTCGAGCCCGAGCCGCTCGGCCACGGCGGCGAGGAACGGGCCGGGCGAGCGCGGCACCGGCTCGGCCCCGGCCGCGCGCTGGTCCTCGAGCTCGAGCGCGAGCGCGCGGTCGATCCACTCCCGCACGCGCGCGGGCTCGTCCTGCCAGCTCCCGTCGCGCGCCATCTCGAACGCGGCGCGCGCCGCCGTCTTGTCGCCCACGCGCGCGGGCTCGACCAGCAGTGCGCGCTCCGCCATGCGCTCGCGCACGGCCGTCGCGAGCCCCAGCGGATCGCCCTCGCAGATGCGCATCAGGTAGGCGCGCGCGCTGCCCGGCGCGGGCTGGCTGCCCGGCCCCGGCAGCGGACCGGAATCGAGCGGCGAGGCGCCCGAGCCTTCGAGCAGCGTGAACTTCGGATGCACGGGCAACGGAGCACCCTGCGCGACGCGCTGCGCGCGCTGCGGAGTTCCTCCACGGCTGTGGGACGGCCGGCGTGTCAAGCGGGCTCCTGTGCTCCGGACGCTAGCCTCGCTCCCGCAAATTCGCCAAGTGGGTGGCGCCAGATTCCGCGCCCGGCGCCGTCGCTCCACCCAAATTCCCCACTTTCGAGAACGGAGTCGGCGGATGCGCTCCCCCCTCCTCGGCTCGAGCCCGGCGCGGACGCGACGGTCCATGGGCCATGGATTCCGCAATCGTCGCGGGGCTAGCATTCGCACGTCGCCCGCTCGCACCGAGGCCGAATCCATGCGCTCTCCCGCCCTGTACCAAGGCCCCGACGGGGACTATCTCTCGCGCTGGAAGCGCATTCACCTGATCGACGCGCTGCTGCGCGAGGGCGGATTTCCGAGCGCGGCGAGGCTCGCCAAGGCCTGCGGCGTGTCCGCGAAGTCGATCTATCGCGACATCGAGGCGATGCGCAACGAGCTCGCGGCGCCGATCGAGTACGACTCGAGCCGCAAGGGCTTCCGCTACAGCGAGACCGGCTTCCAGATCCCGGCCACGGCGCTCTCGGAGCGCGACCTGTTCGCGCTGATGGTGACGGAGAACGCCGTGCTGCAGTACGAAGGCACGCCGCTGGCGCACGAGCTGCGCGGCGCGTTCGACCGCGTGCTCGGCACCCTGCCGAAGGACCTGCGCGCGAAGCACGCGCTCGCGGCCCAGGCCGTGCACTTCGGCGGGCTGCCGGCGACGCCGATCCCGACGCGCACGTGGAGCGAGCTCGTCGACGCGATCCTGTCCCATCGCAAGATCGACATCGACTACTTCACGCCGAGCAAGGGCCGCGCCGAGACGCGCCGCATCGACCCGTACCTGCTCGTGGTGCGCGACCGCGAGTGGTTCCTCGTCGGCCGCACGCAAAATGGCCGCCACTTCGCGCTCTTCTACGTGCCGCGCATCCGTCGCGTCGCCCGCACGGACGAGGGCTTCGAAGTCGATCCGTCGTTCTCCGCGCAGACCTATTTCGAGCACGGCTTCAACGCCATGCACGGTCAGGGCAAGCCGGAGACGGTCGAGCTGCACTTCGCGCCCGAGCACGCGCACATCGCCGACGAGCGCGCGTGGGCCAAGAAGCAGGCCGTGCGCAAGCACAAGGACGGCTCGGCGACGCTGTCGTTCCTGTCGAACACGCTGTTCGAGGTCGCGCGGCAGGTGCTGCGCTACGGAGGCACGGTCGAGGTGCGGAAGCCGGCCAGCCTGCGACGCGAGGTACGCGAGCAGGCCGAACGCATGGCCAAGGCGCACCTGTAGGGCGCGCGCTGGCCCCCCGTCGTGCGAGAATCCCGAACCTTGGACATCC
>CAITGX010000143.1 GCA_903892045.1 uncultured Planctomycetota bacterium
CAAGACCGGCTGGTTCTGCGACCAGCGCGACAACCGGCTCGCGATGGCGAAGCTCGCCGCGGGCCGCGACGTGCTCGACATCTGCTGCAACGCCGGCGGCTTCGCGCTGCAGGCCGCGCGCCACGGCGCGCGCACCGTGCGCGGCGTCGACATCGACGAGGTCGTGCTCGCGCGCGCCAAGGACGCGGCGCGGCTCAACAAGCTCGCGGTCGACTTCATCCACTCCGACGCCTTCCCCTACCTGCGCAGCCTGACCGGCGAGACCGGCCGCCCGGGCCTCGTCATCGTCGACCCGCACAAGCTGATCGGCTCGCGCACGGCCTTCGACTCGGGGCTCCAGAAGTACCTCGACCTCAATGCGCTCGCCTTCCAGGTGGCGCGCCCCGGCGCGCTGGTGGCGAGCTTCTCGTGCTCGGGCCTGCTGCAGGAGAACCAGTTCGTGGGGATGCTGTTCCAGGCCGCCCGGCGCGCCGGCCGCGACCTGCGGCTGCTCGGCGCCATGGGAGCCGGTCCCGACCACCCCCAGCGTCCGGACTTCGCCCGCTCGCGCTACCTCAAGGGCGCGCTGCTGGCCCTCGACTGAGAGCGCCCGGGCGATCGCCAAACCCGGCCGCTTGCCCCGTGCAAAGCGCCGCGCGCTTTCCTATGCTCCCCGCCACGTGACGCCCTCGTCCCCGCTTCCAGCGCGGCGAGGGCGCCATCGTCGGCGGCGAACTCGTCCAGAACGCTCTGGAGGGTGCGCCGCTCGCCCTCCCGCCCACGACCGCACCTTCCTGCAGGAGCCCGCCCATGAGCCTCGCGATCCTCGCGACCGAAGAGAACTGGCAAGCGTTCGATGACGCCTGGACCGCTCTGATCGCCTCCAAGGGCCCGATCGAGGAACTGTGCGCCGCGATCGAGGTGATCGGCTCCAAGCGCCGCATCTCGCGCTGCCTGCCGACGCTGCGCATCCACGCCGAGTCGCTGGCCGAGAATGGCCGCGCCGCGGACGCCGCCGCCATCGTCGGTGCCACCCTGCGCGCCGGCGGGCCCGCGGGCGAGCTCGGCGAGCCGCTGCTCAAGTACACCGAGGCCGCCTTCGGCAGCGAGCCGTGGTGGTCCGCGTTCCGCGACATGGCGGGCTTGAAGCGCGAGACGCTCGACCTGCGCAAGGCGTGGATCTACTTCGACGACATGCGCTCCTACAAGCCGGGCGTGGTCGTGTTCCACGCCTCGGGCTGGGGCGTCGGCGAGGTCAAGGAAGTCTCGAACGCGACCATGGAGATCACGGTCCACTTCGCCTCGGGCAAGAAGGACCGCTTCCCGCTGCGCACCGCGGTCGAGATCTTCGAGCGCCTGCCGGCCACGGACCTGCGCGCCCAGCGCCTGCTCGATCCGCAGGGCCTCGAGAAGCGCCTGAAGGAACAGCCGCTCGAGATCCTGAAGGCCGTGCTGCTGCGCTACGGCGGCAAGGCCAGCAACATGACCATCCGCAACGCGCTGGCCCAGATCGGCGTCGACGGCACCAAGTGGTCGAACTGGTGGAAGAAGACCCGCCTCGCCGCGGAGAACGACACGATGTACCGCGTGTCGGGCAACGTCGCGAAGTGCGAGGTCGAGCTCCTGCGCCGCGCCATGGATCCGATCGAGGCCATGCGCCGCCAGCTCAAGCAGGCGCGCACCCTGAAGGACGCGCTCTCGCGCGTGCGCGACCTGATCGGGGGCGAGAAGCTCGCCCCGGAGATCCGCAACGCCGCCCTGCAGACGATCGAGGAACTCGCCAACGACGAGAAGGTCCCGGCGCCGCTCGACCAGCGCCTCGCGGCGTGGATGATGCTGCGCGAGCACCAGAAGGCCGACGGCACGCCCGCGGCGACGCCCGCGCCGCTGCTCGAGCGCCTCAAGGCGGCCGCCGAGAAGGCCGCTCCCGCCGACCCGCGCGTCCCGCCCGCCCTGTGGGCCTTCCTGCAGAAGATGCCGGGCTCGCGCGAGCAGGAGCGCTCGGTGTCGCTGCTCGCGGAGATCTACGGCGAGCGCTGGGTCGACGAAGCTCTCACGCACCTCGCCCACGCCGCGCCCGGCATGGCGAAGCCCCTGATCGACGAGCTGCGCAAGGCCAAGAAGGACCAAGAGCTCGCCGGCTGGTACGTGCGCCTGCTCGCGCGCCCGCGCCTCTCGCCGTTCGTGCTGACCGAGCTCGCGCGCCTCGCGGAGACCGGCAAGCTCAAGGGCGAGTTCCCCACGCCCGTGCAGCGCGCCATGGCGCTGATCGAGCTCTCGGTCTACCTGCAGGAAGAGCGCGTGGGCGACTCGGTCATGGCCCGCGCCCAACAGAAGCTCACCGAGCTGCTGCTCGGCGGCGAGCCGACCCTCGTCGGCACGATGCTCGAAGGCGCCGACATCCCGGCCCTGCGCTCGGTGCGCGCCATGCTCCAGCGCGGCGTCGATGACCGCATCGACAGCGTGGTCACGGACATCGTGCTCGACATGGGCGGCGACGTGTTCCGCTCCGAGCAGCTGCCGTTCTGGATGGAAGAGAAGATCTGGACCACGCGCGCCGGCCTCCAGAAGCGCGAGGCGGAGCTCAACGAGCTCAAGGAAAAGAAGATCCCCGCCAACGCCGAGGCGATCGCCAAGGCAGCTTCCTACGGCGACCTCTCGGAGAACGCCGAGTGGGAGCAGGCCATCGAGGAGCAGCGCCAGCTCACCAGCGCGGCCTCCGAGATGGACAAGGAGCTGCGCATGGCGGCGCTGCTCGAGAACGCCAACATCCCCGACAACACCGTCTGCCCCGGCACGATCGTCCACTACCGCGACGTGCGCGCCGGCACCACGCACACGGTCACGATCCTCGGGCCCTGGGATGCCAAGGACGACTCGACCATCAGCTACAAGGCCCCGCTCGCCCGCGGCATGCTCGGCAAGACCGCCGGCCAGACGGCGACGATCGAGCTGCCCAGCGGCACTCAGGACGTCGAGATCCTCTCGGTCGCCCTCGCCAGCCTCGGCTGAGCGCGCTCCGCAGCCGATTTCGGCGATCCACAACCCACCGCCCCGCAGCGACGCCCCACGGGCGCACGCTGCGGGGCGGTGGCCTTTCCCGCGCTACGTACAGCCCTGGATTGAACATCACAAGGTCATGATGTAGTGTTCTTCCGTGCTCGCCGCCGCCGACCTCACCGGGCTGCTCAAGACGCTCGCCGATCCCACGCGGCTGCGCATGCTCGCCCTGTGCGACGGCAACGAGCTCGCCGTCGGCGAGCTCTCGCGCGCGCTCGGCATGTCGCAGTCGCGCGTGTCGAACCACCTGCGGCTCCTGCGCGAGGCGGGACTGCTCGCGGAGCGGCGCGTCGGGACGAGCATCTTTGTGCGCGTGGCCCCCGACCTCGGCGGCGAGCCCGTGCGCAGCGTGTGGGCCGCGCTCAAGAGCCGCCTCGACGAGAGCCCCGAGCACCGCCGCGACCTCTTGCGCCTCGAGCGCGTGCTCGGCGAGCGCGAGCGGCGCTCCGCGGAGCTCTTCGAGCACCTCGCGGCCGACTGGGACAAGATCGGCGTCGACTTCCAGACCGGCCAGGCGCGCCAGCGCGCCGCGGCCTGCCTCCTGCCACGCGGCCTCGTGATCGCCGACCTCGGCTGCGGCACGGGCTACCTCGCGCGCGGGCTCGCAGGCCTCGTCTCGAAGGTGATCTGCGTCGACCGCTCGCGCGCCATGCTGGCCCAAGCCCGCAAGCGCCTCGCCAAGGAGTGCCCCGAGGCGCAGGTCGAGCTGCGCCGCGGCGAGCTCGATGCGCTGCCGATCTCGAGCGGTGAGCTCGACGGCGTCGTCGCCGGCATGGTGCTCCACCACCTGCCCGAGCTCGCGCCCGCGCTGCGCGAGATGCGCCGCGTACTCAAGCCCCACGCGCCGCTCGTCGTGCTCGAACTCGAGCCGCACTCGGAGGACTGGATGCGCGAGGAGCTCGGCGACCTGCACCTCGGTCTCGAGCCCGCCTCGATCGTCTCCGCCCTGCGCCGCGCGGGCTTCGAGGAGATCGCGGTCGAGCCCGTCGACGACCACTACACTCCGCGCCGCCCCGGCCCGCAGCCCGCGACGCCGGCCGCCCTCCCGCTCTACCTCGTGCGCGCGCGCGCGCCCGGGGATTCCCGTTCGAACTGACTTTCGCACCAACCCTTCGAGGACATCCGTTCCACCATGGCTGCCACCACCGCCACCGCACAGGACTTCAAGGTCAAGGACCTCGCGCTCGCCGACTTCGGGCGCAAGGAAATCGAGCTCGCGCAGGTCGAGATGCCCGGCCTCATGGCGCTGCGCCTTGAGTACGCCGGCAAGAAGCCGCTCGCCGGGGCGCGCATCTCGGGCTCGCTGCACATGACGATCCAGACGGCCGTGCTGATCGAGACGCTCGTCGAGCTCGGCGCCCAGGTCCGCTGGTGCTCGTGCAACATCTTCTCCACTCAGGACCATGCGGCCGCGGCCGTGGCGGTCGGCCCCAAGGGCAGCGTCGCGCGCCCCAAGGGCGTGCCCGTGTTCGCCTGGAAGGGCGAGACGCTCGAGG
This sequence comes from uncultured Planctomycetota bacterium, assembly GCA_903892045.1. GTDB lineage: Bacteria > Planctomycetota > UBA1135 > UBA1135 > F1-120-MAGs118. Next base: position 4,536 of record CAITGX010000143.1, read on the forward strand.
AGTACTGGTGGTGCACCGAGCAGGCGCTGCTCTGGCCGGACGGCAAGGGCCCGAACATGCTGCTCGACGACGGCGGCGACGCCACGATGATGGTCCACCTCGGCACGCAGTACGAGAAGGACGGCAAGGTCCCGACGCCCAAGAAGGATGACCAGGAGGACTGGGCCGAGCTCCTGAAGTGCCTGAAGCGCTCCGTCGCCTCGTTCCCGAGCCGCTGGACCGAGATCGGCAAGCAGGTCAAGGGCGTGAGCGAGGAGACGACCACCGGCGTGCACCGTCTCTACGACATGCAGAAGAAGGGCGAGCTTCTGTTCCCCGCCTTCAACGTCAACGACTCGGTCACCAAGTCGAAGTTCGACAACCTCTACGGCTGCCGCCACAGCCTCGTCGACGGCCTGATGCGCGCCACCGACGTGATGCTCTCGGGCAAGCTGGCGGTGGTGTGCGGCTACGGCGACGTGGGCAAGGGCTCGGCGAAGTCGCTCGCCAGCCAGGCCGCGCGCGTCGTCGTGACCGAGATCGACCCGATCTGCGCCCTGCAGGCCTGCATGGACGGCTTCCAGGTCGCGCGCGTCGAGGACGTGATCTCGCAGGCCGACATCTTCATCACGGCGACGGGCAACAAGAACGTCATCACCGTCGAGCACATGGCGAAGATGAAGAACAACGCCATCGTCGGCAACATCGGTCACTTCGACAACGAGATCGACATGATGGGCCTCGCGCGCACCAAGGGCGTGAAGCGCGTCAACATCAAGCCGCAGGTCGACCGCTGGGTGTTCGGCGACGGCCACGGCGTGATCATCCTCGCGGAAGGTCGCCTGCTGAACTTGGGCTGCGCCACCGGCCACCCGAGCTTCGTGATGTCGAACAGCTTCTCGAACCAGGTGCTGGCGCAGATCGAGCTCTTCCAGAACTCGAAGAAGTACGACCGCGCGGTCTACACGCTGCCCAAGCACCTCGACGAGAAGGTCGCGCGCCTGCACCTCGCCAACCTCGGCGCGAAGCTCACCGAGCTCTCGCCCGACCAGGCGAAGTACATCGGCGTCGACAAGAACGGCCCCTTCAAGCCCGGCCACTACCGCTACTAGCCGCGGCTGCTACCCTGCGCGCGCCCCATGGCCCCGCAGGCGAGCGATCGAACGAGCCCCGTCGTGACTCGGCTTGCGCCGAGCCCGACGGGGCTCCTGCACTTGGGGCACGCACGCTCGTTCGTGCTCGCGTGGCTGCACGCGCGCTCGCAGGGCGGACGCGTCGTGCTGCGCGTCGAGGACCTCGATCGCGAGCGCTGCAAGGCGCACTTGGTCGAGGCCTGCGTGCGCGACATCGCGTGGCTCGGACTCGACTGGGACGGCGAGCCGCGCGTGCAGTCGCGCTCGCTCGAGCCCTACGAGCGCGCGTGCCGCGAGCTTCTCGCCCACGGACGCGCGTACGCCTGCACCTGCACGCGCGCCGAGATCGCCGCGCTCTCGGCCCCGCACGCCGACGACGGCGAGCAGCGCTATCCCGGCACCTGTCGTGGCCGCTTCACGAACCCTCAGGACGCGCACGCGCAGACGGGGCGCGAGAGCGGCCTGCGCCTCGCGGTCGAGCCCGGCTCGGTCGCGGTGCACGATGAGCTGCACGGCGCGTGCGCCTTCGACGTCTCCAGCGAGGTCGGTGACTTCCTGATCCGCCGCCGCGACGGCGCGATCGCCTACCAGCTCGCCGTGGTCGTCGACGACGCCCTCGATGGCGTCACCGACGTCGTGCGCGGCGACGACCTGCTCCCGAGCGCCGCCCGGCAGGCGCTCCTGCAGCGCGCGCTCGGCCTTCCCACTCCGCGCTACTGGCACCTGCCGCTCGTCACCGACGAGCAGGGCGCGCGCCTCTCCAAGCGCCGGGGGGACATCGGCCTCTCGCAGCTGCGCGAGCAGGGCGTCGATCCCCGCACGGTGCTCGCCTGGGTGGCCCGCTCCGCCGGCCTCGAGCGCGGCCCGCGCCCTACCCCCGCCGACCTGCTGTCCGGCTTCGACCTGCGTGCGCTGCCCCGCAGCCCCGCCCGCCTCTCGCCCGCGGACCTCGCTGGCCTGATCTCCTAGGACCGCTCAAGCCCCGCCCCCCGCCCTGCCGACACCCTGCCGCGGCAGCGCTTGACCTTGGGCCCGGCGTTGCTACTCTTTCCGCCCTTCGCGTTCCCCGGTAGCTCAATGGTAGAGCACCCGGCTGTTAACCGGGTTGTTGTAGGTTCGAGCCCTACCCGGGGAGCCATCCCCCGCCTCGCGCGCCCCACTTCGACGATCGTGGGCTGCTAGCGCAGGTTCCACTCAAGCACGCGAGCGTAGCGCTGTCCCCCGCTGCTGCGCGGGTCCGCTGCGAGCGGAGCGCGCGTGAAGAGCGCCGCGACGGTGATGCGGGCTCGCGCGCGCGACAGGTCGAGGCCGGCGGCCCACTCCAGCGCTCGCTCTCGTTCACGCGGGCGTGCATGCCGGTCGACACGCGCCAGCGTCACGTGCGGCAGGGGCGGGCGGAGGTCGCGCGGGATGCCGAGCGCGTCGCAGGGCGCGTCCCGCAGCTCCTCCAGCCATGCCGCGCACTCGTCCCGCCCCTCGCCCAGAGTCGCGGCGAGCACGGAGAAGCGCGCCGGCGGACCGAGCGGCAGGACGCGCTCGAACGAGACGTCGAGGGCCCGGCGCGGTCGCGCCTGCAGTTGCTGCGCGAAGACCGCGGCGGCGGAGCGCGCCCGGTCCTCGCCGACAGCCCCCAGAAACGACAGCGTCACGTGCAGGTCGGCCGGGTCGAGCACGCGCACTCCGAGCGGCGGAGCGGGAAGCTCGAGGCCATGCAGTGCCTCCAGCGGCAGGCCGAGGAACCAGTTGCTCACGATGGCGCGATTCGACTGTCTTGTTTCGGATCTGGGAAGCCCCTTCCGGGGCGCCGGGCGGGCGTCCAGATCGCCTCGGGCGAGGTCGAAGGGTTGCGACGAGGAGCCTCGCGTCCATGCAGCAGCCCGATCTTTCCGTCCTGATCCCCACCTACGGCCGCACGGCGACGATCGCCCGGCTGCTCGACCGCCTGCGCGACCAGACCCTCGAGCCCGGGCGCTTCGAGGTGGTGGTCGTCGACGACGGATCGCCGGAACCGATCGCGCTCGATGCCGCGAGCTACCCCTTCCACCTGACGCTCCTGCGACAGGACAACGCCGGCCCGGGCGCGGCGCGCAACGCGGGCGTCGCGAGCTGCCGCGCGGACTGGACCGTGATCCTCAACGACGACGCGGTGCCCGCCAACGACCTGCTCGAGCGCCACCTCGCGCGCTCGCGCACCTGTGGACCGAAGGTGGCCGTGCTCGGCACGTTCCGCTTCACCGCGGAAGCGCTGAAGAGCCCGTTCGTGCAGGTGCTCGCGGGCTCCGATCTGCTGTTCGACTTCCCGCGCCTCAAGAGCGGGCAGTTCCACGGCTGGGGCTTCTTCTGGACCTGCAACCTCGGCCTGCCGACGCAGGTGCTGCGCGAGAACCCGTTCGACGGCGCGAACTTCCGCGAGGCCATCGTCGAGGACGTCGAGCTCGGCTACCGCCTCGAGAAGCAAGGCTGGCGCGTGCTGCACGACGGCACGCTGGTGTGCGAGCACGACCACGTGCTCGAGGCCGCGGGCTATTTCCGCCGCATGGTGCGCCTCGGGGTGAACATGGCGCGCATGCACGCCAAGCACGGCGACCCGACGCTGCTGCACATGCGCGACAACAGCCAGCTCGGCAGCGGCTTCTTCGCGTCCGTGCAGCAGAACGTCGAGGCCTACCACGCCACGTTCCACAAGGTGCAGGCCAAGCTCGCGTCGCTCGACAAGGAGCACTGGGGCCGGGCGCTGCCGTCCGAGCTCGTGCGGCAGGTGAGCCAGCTCGTGCGCCAGATGGGCACACTGTGCTACTGGCGCGGCCTGTTGCTCGAGCGCGAAGGCAACGACCCCTTCGGCGTGCTGGATCGCGGCCCCGTGGCCGGCGAGCTCGTCTCGATCGTCGCCGTGTCCTTCAACGCGCGCGAGCGCACCCAGCGCTGCGTCGAGGCCCTGCGCGCCGCCGCCGATCCGCGCCACCCGACCGAGTTCCTGATCGTCGACAACGGCTCCAGCGATGGCAGTGCCGAGTGGCTCGCCGAGCAGCCCGACGTTCGCCTCGTGCGCAACTCCGACAATCGCGGTGCTCCTTTGGCGCGCAACCAGGGCCTCGCGCTCGCGCGCGGCCGCTGGATCGTCGTGATGGACAACGACGCCGTGGTCAGCCCCGGCTGGCTGCACCGCCTGCTCACCCACGCCCAAGCCGACGCGAAGTCCGGCTGCATCGGTCCCGTCTCCGACCGCGCAGCGCACGGCCAGCAGGTTCCGTTCGACGGGCCCACCGATCCGGCCTCGCTCGCGACCCACGCCGAGAAGTGGGCCGAGGCCAACCACCGCCGCTCGCGCGCGCAGAACATCCTCACGTCCTTCTGCCTGCTCTTCCGGCGCGAGCTGCTCGACACGATCGGCGGTTTCGACGGCGCCTTCTCGCCGTGGGGCTTCGAGGACGACGACTTCACCCTGCGCGCCGCGCTGGCCGGCTTCCGCAACCGCGTCGCGCTCGACGTGTTCGTGCGCCATGAGCACTACGAGAACGCCGCGAAGAGCGCCCGCCACAACGAGCTGCTCGCCCGCAACTGGGCGCGCTTCGCGCAGAAGTGGGCCGGCCGCGCCGACGTCGAGTACGGCGACTACAAGGCCATCGAACCCGCGCTCCTCGGGGGCGTCGAACGCGCTCGCCTGTTCGTGCCGCTCGAGCCCGCGGCTGGCGAGCCCGGCTCCCCGCTCCCTGCGAAGATCGTCCCCGCGACGGTGAAGGGCTGAGCCAATGAAGCGCCTGACCCTGTGCATCATCGCCCGCAACGAGGAGGCGATGATCGCCGGTTGCCTCGACTCCGTGCGCGGCATCGCGGACGCCATCGTGCTCGTCGACACGGGCAGCACCGATCGCACGGTCGAGCTCGCACGCGCGCGGGGTGCGCAAATCGTCGAGCACCCGTGGAACGACGACTTCGCGGCCGCGCGCAACGCGGCCCTGCCCCACGTGAAAGGCGGCTTCGTGCTGGTGCTCGACGCGGACGAGCGCCTCGGACCGGGTGCGAAGAAGGCCCTGCGGCGCGCGCTCGAGCGCGACGACCTCGACTGCGGATTGCTGCCGCTGCACGACGCGAGCTCGCTCGACGCCAGCCACGACGACGTGCTCTCCGGTCGCGCCCGCCGCGGAGAGCCGGTGCTCCTGCCGCGACTGCTGCGCCACACGAGCGATCTGGCGTGGGAAGGCATGGTGCACGAGCAGGTGACGTCGTGGGCGCTGCGCCATCGTCGCATCGTGCAGGTCGACGCGCCGATCGTGCACTACGGAGCCGTGCCTTCCCTGCGCGAGGCACGCGCCAAGAACGAGCGCAATCTGCGCCTGCTCGAGCGGAGAGCGCAGGCCGAGCCGCGCAACCCCACCGTGCGCGCGTACCTCGCGCGCGAGCACGAGCGCGCGGGCAACGTGCCGGACGCGATCCGCGAGGCCGAGGCTGCGTGGAGCGCGCTCACGGCTCTCGCGGCCAACGGAAGACCGGCACTCGACGTCGTCTTGCCGGTAACGCTGCTCGGCTTCCTGCACGTGCGCGCGAAGAACCCGGCGCGCGCACTTGAAGTGCTCTCTCAGGCCCGCGCGTGGAGCGACCCCCATCCCAACCTGGGACTGCTCGAAGGCTGGGCTCACGAACAGCTCGCGCTCGCTGCGTCGGACGTGGAGAGCTTCTCCTCGCACCTGCAGGCGGCTCACGCCGCTCTCGTCGAGTGCACGGGACTCGCGGGTCGGCGCTTTGCGGCCGAGTGCATGCCGGGCGCGAGCACCTTCACGGGCCAGACTCGGCTCGGCACCGTGTGCCTGCTCGCCGGGGACTGGAAGCAAGCCGAGTCCGCCTTCCGCGCGGCACTCTCCTCCAAGCCGGACCAGCTCGAGGCGCGCCTCGGTCTCGCCGAGACGCTGCTCGACTCCGGCAAGCCCGAAGCTGCGCTGCAGGAGCTGCAGCCCGCGCTGCGGCCCGACCTTCCCGATGCGTGGCTGCTCGGCTCGGCGATCGCCCTCGCGCTCGGCGGCGAGGCGGACGCACGCACGTTCCTCGATCGCTGCGACGCCGTGCTCGGCTCCCATGCGTGGATCGGGACCTTCCGCGAAGGTCGCCGTCGCGAGCTCGAGCTCGCGCTGCGGCCGAGTCTCGTCGCCGCGGCGCGCACGCGCACCCCGCGCACGGTCTCGGTGGTGATTCCCTGCTACAACCGCTTCGACTTGCTGAAGCCCGTGCTCGAGGGCTTCGCGCGCGAGGCGCAGGACACGCAGTTCGAGCTGATCGCGGTCGACGACGGCTCGCAGCCGCCGCTCGCGCCGTTCTTCGCGAGCCTCCACCTGCCGGCCTCGTTCCGCACGATCGCGCGCGAGCGCAACGGCGGCCGCGGTGCCGCGCTCAATACAGGCCTCGATCACGCGACAGGCGACGTCGTGATCTTCTGCGACAGCGACATCGTGCCCACTCCGGGCTTCGTGAGCGCGCACCTCGAGTTCCACCGCACGAGCGGGGACGAGCTCGCCACCGCGCTCGGCGGACTGGACTGGGGCGTCGACCCCGGCCTGTGGGGCGCGTGGATGGGCGCGCGCTCGAATCCGCGCCTCGCCGAGCTCGAGCAGGAGGTCGACTGGACACACTGGTTCACCGACAACTGGTCGTTCCGACGCGAGCTGCTGACCAGCCGCGGCCTGCGCTTCGATCCGGCCTTCCGTGTCTGGGGCTGGGAAGAGCTCGACGTCGCGCGCACCCTCGCGCGTCTCGGCGCGCGGAACCTGCGCTTGCCCAGCGCGCGCGGCCTGCACCTCAAGCCCTCGACCGCAACGGGCATGATGGCGAGCTTCGAGCGCAGCGTGCCCAACCTGCTGCACCTCGCGCGCAAGCACCCGGATGCACCGGAAGTCGCGGCGTGGCTCTCCGTGGGCGCGCAGGCGGAGACCCTCGCGAGCGCCGATGCGCTGTTCTCGGAGTTCCTCGAGCGCGCTGCGTGCCTCGGCGCGGAGCTGGCGCGGACTGCGACGGGCCAGCGCGTCGCGATCGGGCTCGCGGACCTCGCCTTCCGCATCGGCGTCGCGCGCGGGCTCGCCGCAGCCGATCGGCCGGTGACCGCCGCGGGCGACACGGCGCTCGCTTGCGAGCTGGGCGCCGTCGCGGTGCGGCTTGCCCACGCGCTCGAGGAGCAGGGCCACTCTCAGGCCGCTCAGGAGCTCCTCCAAGGCTGCCCAAGGCAGCTGAGCCAGCGCCCGGACGCGCAGGCCATCCGCGATCGCATGGCTTGGGAAGCCCGCCAGCGGGGAGCGCTGGCGACGGCGCGTCCCTGATTCGGGATCGGGCGCCCGAAGGCACAGTTTTTCAGTTTCAGGTCCGAAACAGGTTGGTCGCCGGACACCTCCACCCCACCGGCCCCACCTGCCATGGACGCGAACCAGAACCAGAACCCCGCCTCGCTCGCCCTCGACCTGTCCAGCAACGCCACGGACCGCGAGAGCGCCGCCACGCTGCTCGCCCGCGCTGCGGAAGAGCTGTGCGCTCCGGCCACGACCCACGAGCAGCCGCTCGCCATCGAGAGCGCCGCTGACACGCTCGTGTTCGCCTGGCCCGACTGGCGCAACGAAGCGGAGCTGGAGACGCTCCTCGACACGTTCGCGCGCCACTTGGTCGGTCGCACCGGCGCCTGCCTGTGCCTGCGCCGCGATCCCAAGCTCGACCCCGACGCCCGCGCCGCGACCGAAGCCCTGCTCACCGCCCACGCCCGCGTGCTCGGGATCGATGCGGAGCTCGACGTGCTGCTGATCGATGACGCCTTCGGCCCGGCCCAGTACGCCTCGCTGAAGCGCATGATCACCTGCGCCATCGCGCTCGAGTCGTCCGCGAGTGGAGTGCGCGCGGAGCTCTACGGCGCGCTCGGCGAGAAGGTCGTTCGCACCAGCGACACCTTCGTCACCGCGATCCTGCAGAGCCTGCCCTGCGCCCAGCGTCCGCAGCTGTACTCGAACGCCGTGCTCGACACCGTCAACTGGCAGGTCGTCGAGCGCATCCAGGCGCTGCACCCGTGGCTGTACCCCGTCGTGCTGGGCAACCTGCGTGTCACGCCGGGCGTCGGTGGCCCGGTCTCGGCGGACGCGCTGGAGAACTCCATGCGCTGCCGCGCGCACCTGCTGGTCGAGGAGGCGCTGCGCCGCATCGAGATCCACGGGCGCTCGGTGCTCGAGGTCGGCAGCAACTGCGGTTTCTGGTCGGCCCAGTACGCGCGCCGCGGCGCGACCCGTGTCACCGGCATCGACAACCGCGACCTGTGCCTGCGCCAGGCCGACCTGTACTGGCGCACGAACCGCTTCCTGCCCGAAGGCGCGTGGAACTTCGTGAAGGGCGAGCTTTCCGACCCGTCGTCGCTGTGGAGCGTGCGCGCGCACGGTCCGTTCGACGTGGTGCTGTGCGCGGGCATCCTCCACCACCTCCACGGCTATCGCGACGTGCTCGCGGCCTGTGCCGAGCTTGCCCGCGAGTCCATCGTGCTCGACACGCGCGTCACGGAGGGCCCCGAGGCGCCCGAGCGCAGCCCGAACGAGCCGTTCCTCGACGCCCGCGGGGCGGAGAGCGGCAAGGTCGTGCCCAACCTCGGTCGACTGCTCTCCACCCTGCGCGAGCTCGGCTTCGAGCCCGAGGTGCTGCCGGTGGAATTCCCGGCGGGACCCGGCGTCGAAGGCGCCGACGACTACAGCGCGGGCCGTCGCGTGGCGATCGTCGCGCGCCGGACCGAGCTCGCGCTCGCCTGAATCGTCACGCGAGCGACTTGGTTCACGGGCCGCGAGCTGCCTGGCAGCGCGCGGCCCGCTGCGCTTGGGTGCACTCGCCAACGCACGCCGCTGGAAGCTCGATCAGGCGGAGCGGAACGGCGCAGGACGCGCGAGCTCGCTCGTCGCCCGCACGAGCCGCGCGCCCGTGCCGACGAGCCACGCGCGGCGCACGTTGGATGCGTCATCGAGCGGCTCGAAGGCCGCGTCCACCGCGAGCCCCACGCGCGCAAGGTCCTCGCGCGCGATGGCCTCGCCCATCAGGACCACCTCGAGTTCCGGCGCGTCCGGGAAGACCGCGCCATACGCGCTCTCGAGAGCGGCCAACGCCGTCTCGAGCTCTCCATCGTGCTGCGGATCGTGCCGCAGGCACAGGGCGGGCGCATCGGGCCCGAGCATCGGGGCCACCTGCGCGCGCAGGAAGTTCGCGAGCGCCTCGACCGTCCAGCAAGGCCAAGCGAGCACGCGCCGTGCTGCGCGGCTTGCGATCGGCCACGGCACGCCGGCGGTCTGGCGCTCGTGGCGCGCGATGCGCTCCTCGCGCTGCCAGACATCGACGAGCTCCCGCAGCGCCGCGAGCACGGCCCCCACCAACGCCTCCGCGGCAGCCTGCTGCCCGGTCGCCTCCAGGGCGCCGAGATCCTGACCGCCAAGATCCCGCAGGGTGCGTTCCCAGAGCGCCATCGAGGGCAGGCGGCCGTCGACGGAGGCTCGATCGGCAGGCACATCGGCGACGGCGCCCGCGGAGGCACGTGCGAGCGCTTCGAGCTCGGCGAGGTCCTTGGCACCGCGAAGACTCGCGCGCGGCGCCGGGCGCTCGCTGCAGAAGCGCTCGAGAGCGAGCCTGAACGCTGTGCGTGACTCCGCGTGACGCGGCGCCAGCGGAGCGCGGCGCGCCCGACGCTCGGTGGCGTGTCCGGCGAGCTCGCAGAGTTGCTCGTAAGCGCGCGCGGCGTCCTCGGGCAAGGGCTCCTCGCTCTGAGTGCGACGCAGGGATTCCTCGGGGAACGCGCGAGAGATGGGAGCGCCGACGAAGTCCTCGAGACGCCGCTGGCCCTCGGAGCCGAGCAGCTGCTCGTAGTGCAGGAACAGCCAGTCACCCTCGTGGCGATGCTGATCGAGGATGCGGCGATACATGCTCGTCCAAGCGGCGAGCGCGCGCTCCTCGGTCATCGCGAGGCTCGCGAGGTAGTCCTCCTGAGCGCACTCCTTGGCGATGCTGCGCGCCGTGACGGCGGGATCGCGGAAGACGCACACGAGCCCGGCGTTCCCGATGTGCGGGCGCCACACGGGCAGCGTGTACGAGAGGCGCGGGTCCTTGTAGCACCACGGGCTCTGCGCGGTCAGGTGCGCGAGGATGCGCTCCACGCGCGGCGAGGTCCGGCACTGGACGTCCTCGGGCAGCCACGCCAGCCAGCGCTGCCACGCACCCATGCGCTCCGACGCAGGCACGACCTCGGAGAGGATCAGCTCGTTGACGCCGTTGACGTCCGGCGACTCGAAGAACCCCTTGGGATTCGACGAGCGCGGAGCGTAGGGACGCGCGCCCACGAACCAGCCCGCGCCGGCGAGCGTGCCGGCCACCATGCTGGTGCCACTGCGGCCGGAACCGAGGATGAGGACGTTGCGCACGGGCGAACCGGGACTTGGATCGGCCATCCAAGGAACGCGGGCGCGGCCCGTCAAGGCACCGCGCCCGCGCGTGTCCCGGAATTGGGGGCCTGCGGCCCTACTTCTTGCCGCCCTGGCGCTTCTCGACCTTGGCCCACGTGTCCTTGAGGGACACGGCGCGATTGAAGATCGGGCGTCCGGGCCGCGAGTCCTTCTCGTCGGCGCAGAAGTAGCCGTGACGCTCGAACTGCCAGCGCGAGCCGGCGGCGGCCGTGCCGAGCATGGGCTCGAGCGCGGCGTCGGGCACGACCTCGAGCGAGCGCGGGTTCAGGTTCGTCATGAAGTCCGTGCCCTCGGGCACGTCCTCGGGATGCTCCGCCGCGAACAGGTGGTCGTAGAGACGCACCTCGGCGCGCTGGGCGTGCTCGGCGCTGACCCAGTGGATCGTGCCCTTCACCTTGCGGCCATCCGGCGAGTCCCCGCCCTTCGTGGCCGGGTCGTAGGTGCAGCGAACGCGGATCACCTCGCCCGTCGCGGGATCGGTGTCGAAGCCCGTGCAGGTGACGAAGTACGCGTAGCGCAGGCGCACCTCGCGGCCCGGCCCGAGGCGGAAGAAGTCCTTCGGCGGGTCGGCGCGGAAGTCATCGCGCTCGATGAAGAGCCGCGCGCCAAACGGCACCTTGCGCGTTCCGGCCGCGGGATCCTCGGGGTTGTTGACCGCGTCGAGTTCCTCGCTCGCACCCGAGGGATAGTTCTCGATCACGAGCTCGAGCGGTCGCAGCACCGCCATCGCGCGCGGCGCGCGCTTGTTGAGGTCATCGCGCAGCGCGTTTTCGAGCTGCACCACGTCCACGGTCGAGTTGAACTTCGCGACGCCGACGCGCTCGCACAGCGTACGAATCGCCTCCGGCGTGTAGCCGCGACGGCGCAGGCCGGAGATCGTCGGCATGCGCGGGTCGTCCCAGCCGGACACGCGCTTCTCCTGCACGAGCCGCAGGAGCTTGCGCTTGGAGAGCACCGTGTACGTCAGGTTCAGGCGCGCAAACTCGATCTGCTCGGGCTTGGCCTGCACGCTGACGTTGTCGCGCACCCAGTTGTAGAGCGGACGATGGTTCTCGAACTCGAGCGTGCACAGGGAGTGCGTGATGCCCTCGAGCGCATCGCAGATCGGATGCGCGTAGTCGTAGGTCGGGTAGATGCTCCACGCGCTGCCCGTGCGGTGGTGGGGCTTCTTCAGGATCCGGTACAGCACCGGGTCGCGCAGGTTGAAGTTCGGGCTCGCCATGTCGATCTTCGCG
>CAITGX010000144.1 GCA_903892045.1 uncultured Planctomycetota bacterium
CGCGCCCTCCGCGAGCCCGTCCGAGGAGCGCCCGGCCGCCCGCGGCGCTCCGGCGTGGCCGTCGGAGTTCGAGCGCGAGGCGGTCCTCGCCGCCACGCGCATCGAGATCGTCGGCCCCATCGGCTTGCTGGACCACGTGGCGATCCGGCAGGACTCGGAGAACCACGAGCACTCCGAGACGGCCACCGAGAGCGGTCTGCGGATCGTCGAGCGCCAGCGGGCGGAGTCGGACGGCAGCCCCATCCGCGCCCAGCTCGATGCGCTGGTGCTCGTCGCGGACGTCGAGCTCGTCGTGCTCGAGAGCCCGGCCGCGCAGGACGTCAGCGTGCAGGCGAGCGGGGACGTGTTCCTGCGCTACGTCGACACGGGTGAGGAGCGCCGGGCGCGCTCCCTGCGGCTCGAGGGGGCGCCCTGACTCGCGCTTTCGCCGCCGCGCTCGCGCTCGCGCTCCTCGCGGCCTGCCGCACGGAGGCGCCGGAGCCGCGCGACTTCTCGGACTCCCCGGAGCGGCCGGAGGCCCTGCCGGAGCGCGACCAGAGCGAGCTGCTGCGTGCCCGCGCGGCCCTCGATTCCAAGGACTGGCCCGTGGCCCGCGCGATCCTCGAGCGCGCCCTCGTCGAGCGCCCGGACGACGTCGGGGTGGCCCTGCTCCTGCAGGACGCGGAGCTCGGGGCCGCGGGCGAGGGGGCCCAGCGCGTGCTCGAGAGCGCGCGCGAGCGTGCGGCCGCGGAAGGCGGCTTCCTGCCGCAGTTGCTCGCGGCGCGTCTTGAGACCGACCCCGGCGCGGCCCTCGCCGCGGCTCGCGCCGCGATCGAGGCCAACCCTCAGAGTCCCTGGGGCCACTACGCCGAGGCGTTCCTGCTCGCCGCCGGCGGAGACTGGGTCGCAGCCCAGCGCTCGAATGCCCGTGCGCTCGAGCTCGACGGCGGTCACCGCTCGGCGGCCCGGCTCGAGGCCGCCATCCTCGCCCGGGCCGGCAAGCTCGAGGCGGCGATCGTGGCCCTGCGGGCCTGGCTCTCGGCCGTCGAGGCAGATCCGCGCATCTCGCCCGCGACACGCGCGGGCGCGCGCCTCGACCTTGCGCAGCTGTTGGTCCTCGTGCGCGACGAGGACGCGGCGCTCGTCGAGCTCGCGCGGCTCCCGACGGACGGCGGCGAGCGTGTGCGCCGCGCCTGTCTGGAGGCGGCGGCCCTGCAGGGGCTCGGGCGCCCGGCCGAGGCGCTCGGGGCGAGCGAGCGCGCGGCCGAGGCCGACCGCAACGCGCTCGTGCCGCTCGTGCAGCAGGCCTTGCTCCAGCAGTACCACCTGCGCGATCCGCAGGCCGCCAAGGCGCTGTGGGAGCGGATCTTGGCAAGCGAGGAATCCCGGGCCGGGCTCGGGGCGCTGATCGAGACCCTGCGGGCGCGAATCGCTCTCGAGCGCCAGGGAGTGGGCACGCCGTGAGGGTCGTCGCCCAGCGGGTCCAGCGCGCTTGCGTGCGGGTGGACGGTGAGATCGTCGGCGAGATCGGGCGCGGGGTGCTCCTGCTCGTCGGCATCGAGAAGGGCGACCGCGAGTCGGACGTGGAGGCGCTGGCCGAGCGCATCGCGCTGCTGCGCTTCTTCCAGGATGAGACCGGTCGCATGAACCGTTCGCTCGCCGAAGTCGGGGGCGCGGCGCTCGTCGTCAGTCAGTTCACCCTGTGCGCCGACCTCCGCAAGGGGCGTCGGCCGTCCTTCGACGGGGCCGAGGAGCCCGGGCGGGCCCGGGAGCAAGTCGAGCGCTTCCGACTCGCGCTCGAGCGCCACGGCATTCCGACCCAGAGTGGCCGTTTCGGCGCCGAGATGGCCGTCGAGCTGGTCAACGACGGGCCGGTGACGTTCGTGCTCGAGCCGCGGCCCCCCGCTGCACCGCCGCCGTAACCCTCGCGCGCGTCTTGACTTGGAGAGGGGGGCGCGTCGATACTCGGGGCAGAGCGGGCGACTACGGCGCCCTCCCCATGACCGAGCGCGAACCCGAGACGATCACGAAGAAGGAGCTCGTCAACCGCATCGCGGACTCGACGAAGCAGACCAAGGTCGTGGTCAAGGAGATCGTCCAGCGCTTCCTCGACGAGGTGATCGCCGAGCTCGCCGCCGGCAATCGGCTCGAGTTCCGCGACTTCGGCGTGTTCGAGGTCAAGGGGCGAGCCGCCCGCAGGGCCCAGAACCCGCGCACCCTGCAGAAGGTGCAGGTGCCCGCCAAGCGGGTGGTGAAGTTCAAGGTCGGTCGGGTGCTCCGCGAGCGCATCAGCGAGGAACCCGAAGAACTCCCGCGCAGCCCGCGTGCGGCGGCGACCCCGGCCCCGGTGCAGCCGCCGAAGCCGCAGCCGCCGACGCCGCCGACACCCAAGCCGCCGCCGTCGAACTCGCCCTTCTAGCCGTCCGCTGACGGTGCAGATGCCGCGAGATCAAGCCGTCGCGAGACCACGACGCCGCGTCGTGCTCGGGCAGGAACGCGACGGAAGGACCGCGGTGGCGGGGCTGCTTGGCCGCTGGACTCGGCCCGACGAGCGGGACGACGCCATGGCGGAGAGCGCGAAGCCGCAGCCTAAGGCTTTTTTCTTGCTGCCAGGTCCCGGCCGGATCAGGGGCGCGCGAGAGCGGCCCTCGGACGCCGATCGTCGGGCTCGAGGCGGCTAGGGGGAGCTCGGGCGCTCCCTGAGCGAGCGGGCTAGTGGGCCTTCGCGAAGGCCTGCTCGAGGTCCGCGCGCAGGTCCTCGACGTGCTCGACGCCGACCGAAATGCGCACGAGGCCGTCGGCGAGGCCGAGCGAGCGGCGCGTCTCCGCGGGGATGGACGCGTGGGTCATGCTCGCGGGGATCTCGATCAGCGACTCGACGCCGCCGAGCGACTCCGCGAGCGTGAAGAGCCGCGTGCTCGAGGCCACGGTGTTGGCCGCTTGCAGGCCCGCCGCGAGCTCGAACGAGAGCATGCCGCCGAAGGCGCGCATCTGGCGCTTGGCGAGCGCGTGTTGGCGGTGCGACGGCAGGCCCGGGTAGATCACGCGCGCCACTTCCTTGCGGCCCTCGAGCCAGCGCGCGAGCTCCAGCGCGTTCGAGCAGTGGCGCTCCATGCGCAGGTGCAGCGTCTTCGTGCCGCGCAGCACGAGGAACGCGTCCATCGGGCCCGGCGTTCCGCCGACCGCGTTCTGGAAGAAGGCGAGCTCGTCGCGCAGCTTCGGGTCGTTGCCGACCAGCGCGCCGCCGACGACATCCGAGTGACCGCCCAAGTACTTCGTCAGCGAGTGCAGCACGATGTCGGCGCCGAGCGCGAGCGGCTGCTGCAGGAACGGCGTCGCGAAGGTGTTGTCGACGACGAGCAGCTTGCCCCGCTCGTGCGCGACCTTGGCGAGCGCTGCGATGTCGCTCACGCAGAGCAGCGGATTCGACGGCGTTTCCACGTACACGTAGCGCGTCGCGGGCTCGATCGCGGCGGCCACCGCGGCCGGGTCGGTCGTGTCGACGAAGCTGAAGCGGATGCCGTAGCGCTCGAACACGCGCCGGAAGATGCGGTACGTGCCGCCGTAGAGGTCGTTGCCCGCGACGACGTGATCGCCCGGGACGAGCCGATCGAGCAGCGCGTTCGTGGCGGCGAGTCCCGACGAGAAGCACAGGCCCCACGCGCCGCCCTCGAGGGCCGCGACGTTGTCCTGCAGCGCCGTGCGCGTCGGGTTCGAGGTGCGCGAGTACTCGTAGCCAGCGCGCGGCTGGGCCGGAGCGTCCTGCTTGTAGGTGCTCGTGAAGTAGACCGGCGTCATGATCGCGCCGTTGTGCGGGTCGGGCTCCTGACCGGCGTGGATGGCGAGGGTCTCGAAACGATCGGTGGGGCGCTGGCTCATGCGCGCATGGTAGGCGCGCGGGGCGTCGCGCTTCTACAATCGCCCGGCGCACGAGTGCGCCCGCCGCGATGAAGAGCGCCCCGAAGTCGACCGATTCCGAGCGCTTCTTCGCCAGCGGTCTCGACCTCGATCTGGTGCGCGGGCTGTTCGAGCGCCTCGCGCGCACGACGCTCGGGGCGCGCGCGATCCGTGAGCTCGCCCCGCGCACGGACGACGGTGCTCGCGCGGCGCTGCGGCGCGTGGCGGAGCTGGTACTCCTCGCCGCTTCCGGCGAGCAGCCGGCCTTCGGCGGGGTGAGCGACCTGCGCGCGGTGCACGCGGCGCTGGTCGAGTTCCACCGTCCGCTCGACCGCGAGGAGCTCGCGCTGCTGCACACGTTCCTGTCGGCATCGCGGCGCCTGTGCGCGTGGTTCCACGAGCGCGCGACGGAGGCGCCCGAGTGCGCCAAGCTGTCGGTCGGATTCCCCGAGCTCGCGCGGCTGCGCCGCGAGCTCGAGGCGGCGGTCGACGAGCGCGGCGAGCTGCGCGATGACGCCACCCCGCGGCTCGCGAAGCTGCGGCGCGAGGTGCGCGAACTCGACGAGAGCATCACCGAGCTCGTCGGCAAGCTCTGCAACGACCCCGACCTGCGGCCGCACCTGGCCGATTTCAAGGTGCACCGCCGCGCGGGCCGACGCGTGCTCGCGCTGAAGGCGCGCAACAGCCCGCGCCTGCCCGGGGTCGTCCACGAGCGCTCGCAGAGCGGCGAGACGGTGTACATCGAGCCGCGCGAGGCGGTCTACCACTCCAACCGCCTGGTCGAGCTCGAGGGCGCGATGCGCGCCGAGGAAGCCCGCATCCTGGGCGAGCTCTCTCGGCATTTCCTGGACAGCTGGGAGCAGGTGGCCGAGGCCTCCGCGCGGCTCGCGGAGTGGGAGCTCGCTCACGTGGGACAGCTGTTCTGCGTCCGCTACGGAGCGCGCGTCCCCGACGTCGCGACGTTCGACCCCGCGCGGCCCCATGTGCGCGGGCTCGTGCTGCGCGGCGCCTCGCACCCGCTGCTCGTCGAGGAGCGACTCGAGGGACGACTGGCCGAGGTCGTGCCGATCGACATCCGGCTCGGCGGCGACTTCGATCTGGTCGTGATCACCGGCCCCAACACCGGCGGCAAGACGCTGGCGCTGAAGACCGTCGGCATCGCGGCCTTCGCGCTGCGGCTCGGCTGGCCCGTGCCCTGCGCCGAAGGCAGCCGCGTGCCGCTCTACGACGGCATCGTGGCCGACATCGGCGACGAGCAGGAGATCCGCCAGTCGCTCTCGACCTTCGCCTCGCACCTCGAGCGCATCCGCGCCGGGCTCGAGCGCGCGACCGGCCGCACGCTGTTCCTGCTCGACGAGCTCGGCGGAGGCACCGACCCGGCCGAAGGCGCGGCGCTCGGGGAGGCCCTGCTCGAGCACCTGCTCGCGCTCGGGGCGCCGACGGTGGCGACCACGCACCTCGGCAAGCTCAAGGAGTTCTGCTTCAGCCACGAGCGCGCGGAGAACGCGAGCGTCGAGTTCGACCCGCTGACCCTGCGGCCGCGCTACCGGCTGCTCGTCGGCACGCCGGGCGAGTCCAACGCGCTCGCGATCGCCGAGCGGCGCGGCCTGTCGCGCAAGATCGTGGCGCGCGCGCGGGAGCGGCTCGAGCGCCGCGACCGCGACACCACCGAGCTGCTCGCCAAGCTGCGCGGCGCGTCCGAGCACGCCGAATCGGTGCGGCGCGCGGCGGAGTCGCGGCTCGAGGATGCCGAGCGCTCGGCCCGCGCCGCAGCGGAGCGCGAGGCGGAACTCGCGCGCAAGGGCGAGCTCGTCGAGGCCGAGGCCCAGCGCGGTCTCGAGGAACGCGTGCGCGATGCGCGCCGCGCGCTCGACGAGGCACGCGCGCTCGCCGCCCAGGTCCCGGGCGACAAGGCCAAGGCGCTGCGCGACGCGCTCGAGCGCACGGAAGAGGCGCTCACGCGCGCCTCGCTGACCGAGCGTCGCCGCGCGTTTCTCGACGCGCTCGACAAGGGTCAGATGGTCTACATCCCGCGCTATCGCCAGCGCTGCCAAGTGCGCAAGGTCGACCGCGCCCAGCGCAAGGTCACGGTCAAGCTGGGCGGAATGGACTTGGCGGTCACCTTCGACGAGGTGACCTGGTACGAGTCGCTCTGAGGCGCGGGCCGCTCGGCTCCCTGAGTCGCTCGGAGCGGCGCGGATTGGGTGCGGGCTGCGTTGCGGCCCTGCGGCCCGGCGGTATCCTCGAAGGCCGTGTTCGAGCTCATCCCCGCGCCCGAGCCGGAGCACCGCTGCGCCGACATTGTCCTCGTCGAGCCCGATCCCCGGGTGGTGGCGCGGCTCTATGAACACCTCGACGCGTGCGGCCACCGGGTGCGCACGGCGGGCAGCGTGGGCGCCGCGCGGCTGCACATCGCCCGCCGTCGGCCGACCCTCCTGATCGCGGCGGGCTGGGTGGGGGACGACGACCTGCGGGACTACCTGCCGGCGCTGGCGGCCGACGGGCTCGCCCCGCCGACGCTCGCCCTCGGGGCCGAGGTCGGGAGCCCTGCGGAGGACGAGTTCTCGGCGCTCTCGAGCGTGCGGGGCACCCTGCCGGACGGGCTGGACGTCGAGGCGGTCTCCGGCTGGATCCGCGGCTATCTCGACGCAGGGGCCGACCCGGCGCTCCGCCCGTGACGAGCCTGCGCTGGACCACGGCGGGCGAGTCCCACGGAGCCGCGCTGGTGGGCGTGCTCGAGGGCGTGCCGGCGGGGCTGGAGCTCGATCCGGCGCGCATCGACGCGGAGCTCGCCCGGCGGCAAGCGGGCTACGGTCGCGGCGGGCGCATGAAGATCGAGACCGACCGCGTGCGCGTCCTCGCCGGTCTGCGCGCAGGGCGCACACTCGGCTCGCCCCTCGCGCTCGAGCTCGAGAACAAGGATCACACGATCGAGCGCCTGCCGGTGCCGACGAGCGCACGCCCGGGGCACGCGGACCTCGCGGGTTGCCAGAAGCTCGGGGCGCGTGACCCGCGCGCGGTGCTCGAGCGCGCCAGCGCGCGCGAGACGGCCATGCGCACCGCCCTCGGCGCCGTGGCGCGCCTTGTGCTCGAGCATTTTGGCATCGAGATCTTCGCCCATGTGGTCGAGCTCGGCGGGGGCGCGGTGCGCTCGGGAGCCTTCGAGGCCGCGGGGACGGAGCGCGGCAAGCTGCGCGATTCCTCGGCCTTTTTCGCGCTCGATCCGCAGGTCGAGGCGGACTGGACGGCGCGCGTCGACGCCGCCAAGGCCGCGGGGGACACCCTCGGCGGAGTGTTCGAGCTGCGCGTGCTCGGACTGCCGCCCGGGCTCGGCAGCTACCACTCCGGGCCTGAGCGCCTGACCCCGCGCCTCGGAGCGGCCCTGTTCTCCATTCCGGCCATCAAGGGCGTCGAGTTCGGGCTCGGCTTCGACTCGGCGCGGCGGCCCGGCTCGCAGGTGCACGACGAGATCGTGGCCCGCCCCGGGCCCTTCGGCCGCTTCGCGCGCGCGACCAACCGCGCCGGCGGGCTCGAGGGCGGCATGACAACCGGCGAGGAGCTCGTGGTGCGCGTCGCCATGAAGCCGATCTCGACCCTGCGCCGCGGGCTGGCGACCGTGGACTTCGAGAGCGGGGAGAGCGTGCTCTCGACCTGGCAGCGCTCGGACGTGACCTCGGTCCCGGCGGCGAGCGTGGTGGGGGAGGCGGTCGTGGCCCTCGAGCTGGCCCGGGCCTTCCTCGAGCGCTTCGGGGGCGACTCCCTCGAGCAGGTCGAGCAGGCCTTCCGGGATCAGGTGGCGCGCCTGCGCTCGCTCTGAGGACCGACCGGCGGCCCTAGGCACCCCGCCCGATGGGGTGCGGCAAGAAATCCGGGCCGGGTCCTTGACGGCGGGCCCGCCCTCCCTATCCTCTCTCGCTCTCCGCACCGTCGGGGGCAGTTTCGCCTGCCAACCTACGCTCGGCCGCGGGCCTCGCCACGGGTTGACAACCGCCGGCGTGGCTCAATTGGCAGAGCACCTGATTTGTAATCAGGGGGTTGTGGGTTCGACTCCCATCGTCGGCTCCACCTCACCGAGGCCCAAAAGGCCGCGGGGAGGCGACGCGGAAAGCACAACGAAAACACGGCTGGATCCGCCGGGCACGCGCAGCGCGCGGGCCAAGGGTCCCCCGACGCTCCGGCGGCGGGCTGTTCCATGGAAACGCGACAACCTCACGGATGACACGGGAGCGGACGCTCCCCGTGGCCGTCGTGCTGTCCGCGCTCGTCCGGGGCTCCGAAGCCCCGCGACGGAGCGACGCGGCTTGCGCGGTGCCCACGGGAGCGAGGCGTCTGCGCTAGAACCGGGCACCGGAAACACCTGCGCCTTGGCGGCCTCTTCCGCTGCGGCTCGTGGCTGCGTCGACGCAGCGCGCCCTCCTCGGGCGTGCGGCGGCCGAGCGGTCGCGCCGCGGCGGGTGCTCGCCGGGCCGTGGGGGCACTCACAAGGGGAGATTCCAGAGCGGCCAAATGGGCCAGACTGTAAATCTGGTGGTTCTCACCTTCGGCGGTTCGAATCCGCCTCTCCCCACCAGCCCCCTCTGCCCTCGACGCGCGCAGGCGCCCCTGTCCGTTTCCGACCGGCCGTGCCGCGTCTGCTCCGCATGGAGCAGGCAGCCGCGCGCGCCCGCCCAGCCTGTTCCGGCCCCTTGGAGGGTGCGGGAGAGGCCTGTGGCGGCAAATGGCCCACGCGGGCGTAGTTCAACGGTAGAACTTCAGCCTTCCAAGCTGATAGCGTGGGTTCGACTCCCATCGCCCGCTCCATTCCGCGCGCGCCGCCCCGCCCGCCGCCCTCCTCGGGCACCGTGAGACCCCCTGCGCCTTCGGGTGCAGGTGCACACCGGACACGTACGACTCCCTCTCCAGGGGGGTCGGACGCACCCGCTGCTGTAGCTCAGTGGTAGAGCACTTCCTTGGTAAGGAAGAGGTCATGGGTTCAATCCCCATCAGCAGCTCCAGTCACCGAGCGCTGCCTCTTTCCAAACCGCACAACCTTCCCATCCAACGACCCCCGCCCGTGGCCCCAACGGCTGCGCGGCGGCCCGAGAGCCCCCGGGGTAGGGGCCCAGAGAACCACAGAGAGCGAGATCCATGGCAAAGGACGTCTTCAAGCGAACCAAGCCCCACGTCAACGTCGGGACCATCGGTCACATCGACCACGGCAAGAGCACGCTGACGGCCGCCCTGGCCGCGCGTTCCTCGCACCGTTTCCAGACCCGCGTCAAGAGCTACGCCGAGATCACCAAGGGTGGTACGGTCCGCTCGGCCGACAAGACCGTCACGATCGCGGCCTCGCACACGGAGTACGAGTCGACCACGCGCCACTACGCGCACGTCGACTGCCCCGGCCACGCCGACTTCGTCAAGAACATGATCACCGGCGCCGCCCAGATGGACGGCGCGATCCTCGTGGTCTCCGCGGCCGACGGCCCGATGCCCCAGACGCGCGAGCACGTGCTCCTCGCCCGTCAGGTCGGCGTGCCCTACATCGTGGTGTTCCTGAACAAGGTCGACCTGCTCGATGACCCCGAGCTGGTCGAGCTCGTCGAGATGGAAATCCGCGAGCTGCTCAACAAGTACAAGTTCCCCGGCGACACGACCCCGATCGTCCGCGGTCAGGCCAAGCTCGCCATCGAGTCGGGCGGCGGCGATGACGCGGCCAACAAGTGCATCGACGACCTCGTCGCCGCGCTCGACAGCCACATCCCGACCCCGCAGCGCGAGATCGACAAGCCCTTCCTGATGTGCATCGAGGACGTGTTCTCGATCTCGGGTCGTGGCACCGTCGGCACGGGCCGCATCGAGAAGGGCATCGTCAAGGTCGGCGAGACCGTCGACATCGTCGGTCTGCGCCCCGAGATCGGCAAGACGACCGTCACGGGCGTCGAAATGTTCAACAAGACCCTCGACTCGGGCGAAGCTGGCGACAACGTCGGCGTGCTCCTGCGCGGTGTCGAAAAGAAGGACCTCGAGCGCGGCATGGTGCTCGCCAAGCCCGGCTCGATCACCCCGCACACCGAGTTCGAGTGCGAGGTCTACGTCCTCTCGAAGGATGAGGGCGGCCGTCACACGCCGTTCATCACCGGCTACCAGCCGCAGTTCTACTTCCGTACGACGGACGTGACCGGCAAGGCCACGCTGCTCGGCGGCGCCGAGATGTGCATGCCGGGCGACAACGTCAAGATGTCGGTCGTCCTGCAGGTCCCCGTCGCGATGGAAGAGAAGCTCCGCTTCGCCATCCGCGAAGGCGGCCGCACGGTCGGCGCCGGCGTCGTCACCAAGATCCTGAAGTAGTCGACCCGAGCTGAAGCAGTCGACCTGAAGTAGTCGTCGCAAGGCGGCGCGCCTCGCTCGCGGGGCGCGCCCAAGCGGTTCGCGCGGCGGCGGGGGAGTGAACCCTCTCCCGCCGTCACGGCCCCGCCAGCGCCCCGGACCGCCACCTGACCCTGCCACGAACGAGAGCCAGACATGAAGACCAAGGAACGATTCGTCTTCCTCGAGTGCACGGCGTGCAAGAACCGCAACTACACGACGTTCAAGCGCCAGAAGTCGAGCTACAAGCTCGAGAAGAAGAAGTTCTGCCCCTTCTGCCGCAAGCACGTGTCGCACAAGGAGCACAAGCTCTGATCGCGGCTGGTGGGCTGGCGCCCGATCGGATCGACTCCGGTCGCAGCGTCGTCCGACGACTCGCTCGCGTCGCTTCTTGTCCCGTTTCCCGCTGAACCACTGACCCCGCACCCAAGGCCGAAGAAACCATGGCACGCTACAAGGAAGATCAGGGAAGGATGGTCCGCATGGCCGTCTTCTGGTCCATCGCGCTGCTTCTCTTCTACGGCTGCAACTCGCTCAGCGAGACGCTCGCGGGCCAGTTCCAGGCGCTCGGCCAGCCCGCGATCGCGGCGCTGCCCAAGCTGCCGGTGCTCGGTACCTCGCTGTCGAGCTCGTTCCTGATCTCCGCGGTGGTCTTCCTCGGCGCGACGTTCCTCGCCTATCGCTGGGTGGAGTCGCCGAAGATCGCCGACCTGCTGATCGAGACCGAGCACGAGCTGCGCAAGGTCACGTGGCCGACGGGCAAGGAAGTGATGAACTCCTCGATCGTCGTGGTGGTGTGCGTGGCGCTCTTGATGGCCTTCCTCGCCGGCGCCGACTGGGCCCTCGCCCGCGTCCTCAACCCGCTGCTCTTCTAGGAGGACACCGTGTCACACCAGTGGTACTTCGTGCGCTGCCAGTCGGGTCAGGAAGACTCGATCCGCAAGCAGGTCGAGCAGCGCATCAAGATGGCCGGCCTGGCGGACCTCGTCCCGCAGGTGCTCGTTCCCTTCGAGCGCGTGACCGACATGAAGGGCGGCAAGAAGCGCGTGGTCAACAAGAAGCTCTACCCGGGCTACCTGATGATCCAGGCCGACATCGCCCGTCCCGAAGAGGACCCCCGCGCCAAGCAGGCCCAGGCCGTGGTGCGCGAGACGCCCAAGGTCGGCGACTTCCTCGGTGGCCGCGGTGAGCCCGTGCCCCTGTCGGACGGCGAAGTGAGCACGATCCTGCTGCGCATGTCGGACTCCGACACGGCGCTGGCGGTGAACATCGGATTCCAGAAGGGCGACATGGTGAAGATCAAGTCGGGTCCCTTCGACGGCTTCGACGGCACGATCGACGAAGTCCAGCCTGACAAGGGCACCGTCACGGTGACGGTGACCATCTTCGGACGCCCGACGCCGGTGTCCCTCAAGTACTGGGAAGTGGAGCCCGTCTAGCCCGCTTCCTGACCCCCAACCACGCGCGCGTCCCTTCGGACGCTCGCCCAGCGACGAACGAAAGAAAAGAGTCCCATGGCGAAGGAAGTCACCGCCAAGATCAAGCTGCAGTGCCCGGCGGGCCAGGCCACGCCGGCGCCGCCGGTGGGCCCCGCGCTCGGCTCGCACGGCGTGAACATCGCGATGTTCGTGAAGCAGTTCAACGACGCGACGCGCCCGCAGATGGGCCTGATCATCCCTGTGGAGATCACGGTCTACAAGGACCGCAGCTTCGACTTCATCCTGAAGTCGCCGCCCGCGGGCGTGTTGCTCAAGAAGGCGGCCAAGCTCGAGTCCGCCGCTGCCATGCCCGGTCACGAGACCGTCGGCAAGGTCACCCGCGCGCAGGTCGAGGAGATCGCCAAGTTGAAGATGAACGACATCAACGCCCGCGACCTCGCGGCAGCGTGCCGGATCATCGAAGGCACCGCGCGCGCCGCGGGCATCAAGGTCGAGGGCTAGTCATGGTGACCAACTCCAAGCGGGTGATGAATTCCAAGCGCTTCCGCGCGGCGGCCGCCAAGGTTGACCGCTCCAAGGTCTACGAGCCCGCCGAGGCGCTCGCCCTGATCAAGTCCCTGCCCCCGGCCAAGTTCGACGAGACCGTCGACGTGGTCGTGGTGCTCGGCATCGATCCCAAGAAGTCCGACCAGCTCGTGCGCGGCGCGGTGTCGCTGCCCAAGGGCCTCGGCAAGACGATCAAGGTCGTGGTCTTCGCCGAAGGCGACAAGGCCGCTGCCGCCACGGCCGCGGGTGCGGACGTGGTCGGCTCGGGCGAGCTCGCCGAGAAGATCCTCGGTGGCTGGACCGACTTCGACATCGTGATCGCCAGCCCCGACATGATGAAGCACGTCGGCAAGCTCGGTAAGGTCCTCGGCCCCCAGGGCAAGATGCCCAGCCCGAAGTCGGGCACCGTGACGGCCGACGTGGCCGGCGCCGTGCGCGAGTTCAAGGCCGGCAAGGTCGAGTTCCGCACCGATGCGGGCGGCAACGTGCACGCTTCGGTCGGCAAGCGCTCCTTCAAGGTCGAGGACCTCGAAGTCAACCTGCGCGCCTTCCTCGATCACCTGATCGCCATGCGTCCGGCGGCCGTCAAGGGCCAGTTCGTGCGCAAGGTCTCGGTCTCGACCACCATGGGCCCGGGCGCCTGGGTCAACTACTCCACGGGAGCTGAGGTCAATGCCTAATCTCGTCAACAACCTGATCTCCGCCGAGTACCAGGGCCTGCTGGCCAAGGCCGACGGCATGATCGTGATCTCGCTCGGTCGCGTGACCGTCAAGGAGCTCGAGCCGCTGCGCAACAAGCTCGCCAAGGAAGGCGCGCGCGTGCGCATGGTGCGCTCCTCGCTGCTGCGTCGCGCCATGGCCGAGAAGGGCTTCGAGGCCAGTGACGAGATGCTCGCCGGCAACACCGGCATCGTCTACGGCTCGCTCGAGGCGACCATCGCCGCGGCCAAGCTGCTCACCAGCCCGGAAGTCAAGAAGCCCGGCAAGATCACGCTGCGTGGCGCGATCTTCGACGGCGGCCTGCTCGGTCCCAAGGACGCGCTGGCCCTCGCCGACCTGCCGGACAAGCAGACCCTGCGCGCCCAGCTGGCCGGCTGCATCGTCGGGCCGCTGCGCGGGCTGGTCACGACCCTCAACGCGCTGCCCTCGGGCACCGCGCGCGTGCTGCAGGCCAAGGTCGACGCGGCCGGCGGCAACGCTTCGGAGGCCCCCGCGGCTTCCTGATTCTTCCACGGCCCCCCGGCCGGTTGTGCTGCCCGCGCCGTGCGGGCAGAACGGTGGGGTGGCTCGTTCCTTCGCACACCGTTCGCGCCCGGCGCGGACGGATCGCGGATCCAAGTTAGTTTCGTTTCTCTCGGAGTCTTCAAATGTCCACGAACATGGTCGAGCTCGAGCCCGAGCTCATGGCGATCGTCGAGAAGCTCGACGGCCTCACCCTCATCCAGGCCTCCAAGGTCGTCAAGCACCTCGAAGCGCGTTGGGGCGTCAGCGCCGCCGCGCCGGTCGCGGTCGCCGCGGCCCCTGCTGGTGGCGCCGCCGCCGCCCCGGCTGCTGAAGAGAAGACGTCCTTCACGGTCGTCCTCGACAGCTGCCCGGCCGACAAGAAGATCGCCGTCATCAAGGAAGTCCGCGCCATCACGGGCCTCGGCCTGAAGGAAGCGAAGGACCTCGTCGACGGCGCCCCGAAGCCGGTCAAGGAAGGCATCGCCAAGGACGAAGCCGACAAGATGAAGAAGCAGATCGAAGACGCGGGCGGCAAGGTCAAGCTGACCTGATCCCCGGAGCTTCGGCTGCTGGTGCCTCCTGCCTTCGCACCACGTTTCCACGGGCCCACGGGCGCCGCTTCGCGCGGCGTCCGTGGCGCTCCGTCGAGCCATCTCTCCGTCTCCCTGACTGCGGCCACTCGTGGGGGCGCTCGCGCGCTTCTCGCACGGGCCCGCAGCGTCACCCCGCGCTCTGGCGCCTCTCTCTTCGATCGCTGACGGACCCCTCCCGGGGAGCTGTCAGCCTACGCGTCGTCCCTCCGAGTCCTTCGCTCCCGCGCGCCCCCCTCGCGCGGCTTCCCCGACGCCCGGCTGCGTGAACCGATCATGACCCTCTCCAAGAACGCTCCGAAGAGCTTCGCGCGCTACCCCAAGATCATCGACATCCCCAGTCTGGTGGAGATCCAGACCGCCGCGTACCAGGACTTCCTGCAGCTCGACGTGCCGCAGGGCTCGCGCGCGCCGCAGGGCCTCGAGTCGCTGCTGAAGGAGGTGTTCCCGATCTACAGCTACGACAAGACGATGTGCCTCGAGTACATCGGCTACGAGCTCGGGAAGCCGCGCTACACGATCGACGAGTGCCGCCAGCTGCGGCTCTCCTTCGGCTATCCCTTCAAGGTGCGCCTGCGCCTGATCAAGCCCGAGCCGATCGAGGAAGAGGTGTATCTCGGCGAGATCCCCGTGATGATCGGGGGCGGCGAGTTCATCATCAACGGCTCCGAGCGCGTGATCGTGAGCCAGCTGCACCGCTCGCCGGGCGTCGACTTCTCGGTCGACTCCACCTCGAGCGAGAAGAAGCTCCACAACTGCTGGATCATTCCCGAGCGCGGCAGCTGGATCGAGCTCAACGTCACCAAGAAGGAGATGCTGCAGGTCCGCATCGACCAGTCGGGCAAGTTCCCGGCCACGACGCTCCTGCGCGCCCTCGACCCCAAGCTCTCGAGCGACCAGGACATCCTGCGCACGTTCTACGAGACCAAGGTCGTCAAGAAGACCAAGTCCCAGACGCAGGCGGCCTTCGCCAAGCTCATCACCGACAAGATCGCGGTGGGGGACATCGTGGTGATGAAGACCGGCGAAGTGCTCGTCGGTTCGGGCCTGCCGATCCCCGAGACGGCGGCCCTCGAAATCGCGGCCAGCGACCTGGCCGAGGTCGAGGTGATCGAGCCCACGGGCAACGACCTCGACATGCTGATCATCAGCACGATGAAGGAAGACCCGACCAAGAGCCACGACGACGCGCTGCTCAAGATCTACCAGCGCCTGCGTCCGGGCAACCCGCCCCAGCTCGAGAAGGCGCGCGAGCTCTTCCACGAGAAGTTCTTCGATCCCCAGCGCTACCGCCTCGGTCGCGTGGGCCGCTTCCGCCTCAACCGCAAGTTCGACCAGAAGATCGCGGAAGACGTCCAGATCCTCCAGCCCGAGGACATCGTCAACTCGATCAAGTACCTGATCGCGCTGCGCGCCGGCAAGGGCATCCTCGACGACATCGACAACCTCGGCAACCGCCGGGTGCGCACGATCGCCGAGCTCGCGGGCGACGAGTTCCGCAAGGGCCTGCTCAAGCTGCGCCGCACGGCGCAGGAGCGCATGAACCTCGAGACGACCGAGACCGTCTCGCCGCGCAACCTGATCAACTCGAAGACCTTCTCGAGCGCGATCGACTACTTCTTCGGCCGCGGCGAGCTCAGCCAGGTCGTCGACCAGACCAACCCGCTGTCGCAGCTCACGCACGAGCGGCGCCTCTCGGCCCTCGGACCGGGCGGCCTCAACCGCAAGCGCGCGGGCTTCGACGTGCGCGACGTGCACCTGTCGCACTACGGCCGCCTGTGCCCGATCGAGACGCCGGAAGGCGCCAACATCGGCCTGATCAGCTCGCTCTCGATCTACTCCAAGATCGACGAGTACGGCTTCCTCGTCACGCCCTACCGGCGCGTGAAGAAGGGCAAGCTGACGCAGGAGGTCGTGTGGATGCGCGCCGACGAGGAGTACGGCCACGTGCTCGCTCCGGCCGACACCGAGCTCGACGACAAGCTCCAGATCGTGGGCGAGCGCGTGCTCGCCCGCAAGGACGGCGAGAACATCGAGGTCGCTCCGGAGGACGTCAACTTCGTCGACGTCGCGCCGCAGCAGATCGTCGGCATCTCGGCCGCGCTGATCCCGTTCCTCGAGCACGACGACGCCAACCGCGCGCTCATGGGCTCGAACATGCAGCGTCAGGCCGTCCCGCTGCTCGTCAGCGAGCCGCCGCTCGTCGGCACGGGCCTCGAAGTCACCGTGGCGCGCAACTCGAACCTGCCCCTGTTCGCCGAGAAGGCGGGCACGGTCAAGTTCGTCGACAGCCAGCGCATCGTGGTCGACGAGGAGGAGTACCGCCTCACGAAGTACCGCGGTCTCAACGAGCGCACGGCGCAGAACCACAAGCCGCGCGTGGTCGAGGGCCAGAAGGTCGAGAAGGGCACCCTGCTCGCCGACGGCGCGTCGACCAGCCAGGGCGAGCTCGCGCTCGGCAAGAACCTGCTGGTCGCGTTCATGACGTGGGACGGCTTCAACTACGAGGACGCGATCCTCGTCAGCGAGCGCCTCGTCCGTGAGGACACCTTCACCTCGATCCACATCGAGGAGTACGACGTCGAGGTCCGCGAGACCAAGCTCGGCAAGGAGGAGTTCACGCGCGACATCCCCAACGTCGGCGAGAAGGCGCTCGCCAGCCTCGACGAGGCCGGCATCGTGCGCATCGGAACCTTCGTCGACGCCGGCGACATCCTCGTCGGCAAGGTCGCGCCGAAGTCGAAGAGCGAGCTGACGCCGGAAGAGAAGCTCTTGCACGCGATCTTCGGCAAGGCCGGCGTCGACGTGAAGAACGCCTCGCTCACGATGCCTCCGGGCACCCGTGGCGTGGTGATCGGCGCCCAGAAGTTCTCGCGCCGCGTGAACCTCACGGACACCGAGCGCACCAAGGCGCTGGCGCAGATCCGCGACGCCGAGAAGGACTTCCTCCGCGCCCTGCGCGACTACACGGCGGCCATGCTGCGCGACGTCAAGGTCGCGCTCGCGGGCGACGTGATCGACGACCTGACCGGCAAGGCCGTGCAGTTCGACGACACCGCGACCTACGACGAGCTGCGCCGCGTGCGTCTCTTGTGCGTGGCCGCGGCCGAGGACTGCCGCGAGGAGGCCAACCGCCGCAAGGCGCAGGCCGCCATCGCCGAGTTCCAGTCGAAGATCGAGGGACGCGAGGCCGAGAAGAACAAGATCGTCAACCGCCTCTCGCGCGGCGACGAGCTGCCCACGGGCGTGCTCGAGATGGTCAAGGTCTACGTGGCCACCAAGCGCAACCTGTCGGTCGGCGACAAGATGGCCGGTCGCCACGGCAACAAGGGCGTCATCAGCAAGGTGATGCGCATCGAGGACATGCCGTACCTCGAGGACGGCACTCCGGTCGACATCGTGCTCAACCCGCTCGGCGTGCCGAGCCGCATGAACGTCGGCCAGATCCTCGAGACGCACCTCGGCCTCGCCGCGCTCAAGCTCGGCGCGCGCTTCAGCTCGCCGCCGTTCGACGGCGCCAGCGAGCAGGAGATCGAGGAGCAGCTCGAGAAGGCGGGCCTGCCGAAGACCGGCAAGTTCACGCTGTTCGACGGCCGCACCGGTCAGGCCTTCGAGCAGACCGTGACGGTCGGCGTGATGTACGTGCTCAAGCTGCACCACCTCGTCGACGAGAAGGTGCACGCTCGCGCCACGGGTCCCTACAGCCTCATCACCCAGCAGCCTCTCGGCGGCAAGGCGCGCTTCGGCGGCCAGCGCTTCGGCGAGATGGAAGTGTGGGCGCTCGAGGCCTACGGCGCCGCGCACATCCTGCAGGAGCAGCTGACGGTCAAGTCCGACGACGTCGAGGGCCGCACCAAGATCTACGAGTCGATGGTGAAGGGCCTCAACATCCTCGAGCCCGGCACGCCCGTGTCGTTCGAGGTGCTTTGCAACGAGATCAAGGGCCTCGGGCTCAACATCCAGCTCCACAAGAAGGCGACCCTCTAGGGGCGAAGGAAGGTCGAACCATGGTCGAAACGATCACCCATCGCATCAACGACTACGGCAGCGTCACGATCAACCTGGCGTCGCCGGAGGACATCCGTTCGTGGTCCTACGGCGAGGTCAAGAAGCCGGAGACGATCAACTACCGCACCTATCGCCCCGAGCGCGACGGCCTGTTCTGCGAGCGCATCTTCGGACCTGAGAAGGACTGGGAGTGCTTCTGCGGGAAGTACAAGGGCATCAAGCACAAGGGCATCGTCTGCGACAAGTGCGGCGTGATGATCACGCACAGCCGCGTGCGCCGTAAGCGCATGGGGCACATCAACCTCGCCGCCCCGACCGCGCACATCTGGTTCTTCAAGGCCATGCCGAGCCGCCTCGGCACGCTCTTGGGAATCCAGACCTCGCACCTCGAGCGCGTGGTGTACTTCCAGGACTACATCGTCATCGACACCGGCGACACGCCGCTGTCGGAGTTCCAGCTCCTGACCGAGGAGGAGTACCGCCAGCACAAGGCGAAGTACGGCTCCGAGTTCGACGCCGACATGGGCGCCGAGGCGGTCAAGAAGATCCTGCGCAAGCTCGACCTCAACAAGCTCTCGGGCGAGCTGCGCGAGGAGCTCCTGTCCACCCGCTCCAAGCAGCGGATGAAGGACATCATCAAGCGCCTGAAGACGGTCGAGATGCTGCGCGACAGCGGGCAGAACGCCGAGCACATGATCCTGGACGTGATCCCCGTGATCCCGCCGGACCTGCGCCCGCTCGTGCTGCTCGACTCGGGCAACTTCGCCACGAGCGACCTCAACGACCTCTACCGCCGCCTCATCAACCGCAACAACCGGTTGAAGAAGCTGCTCGACCTCAACGCCCCTGAGGTCATCATTCGCAACGAAAAGCGCATGCTCCAGCAGTCGGTGGACGCGCTCTTCGACAACGGTCGTTGCCGTCGCCCGGTGCTCGGCTCGTCGAACCGCCCGCTCAAGTCGCTCACCGACATGATCAAGGGCAAGCAGGGGCGCTTCCGCGAGAACCTGCTCGGCAAGCGCGTCGACTACTCGGCCCGTTCGGTGATCGTCGTCGGCCCCGAGCTGCGCCTGCACCAGTGCGGCCTGCCCAAGAAGGTCGCGCTCGAGCTGTTCCAGCCGTTCATCATCCGCCGCCTGAAGGACATGGGCCTCGCCGACACGATCAAGTCGGCGAAGAAGATGCTCGAGCGTCGCGACGAGGAGGTCTGGGACATCCTCGAGGAGGTCATCCGTGACCACCCCGTGCTGCTCAACCGCGCTCCGACGCTGCACCGCATGGGTATCCAGGCCTTCGAGCCGGTGCTGATCGAGGGCAACGCCATCCGCCTGCACCCGCTCGTGTGCGGCGGCTTCAACGCCGACTTCGACGGCGACCAGATGGCCGTCCACCTGCCGCTGTCCTTCGAGGCGCAGATCGAGGCCTCGACCCTGATGCTGTCGACGAACAACGTGTTCTCGCCGGCCAACGGGGCGCCGATCATCTCGCCGTCTCAGGACATGGTGCTCGGCATCTACTACCTGATGAAGGCTCCGGCGGAACTCGAGCGCAACCAGATCCCGCGCTTTGGCAGCCTGAACGAGCTGTTCCTCGCGTGGGGTCACGGCGCGACGCGCACCCACAAGCCGGTGGCCGTGCGCATGGAGCCGGGTCGCCACATCAAGCTCAGCCCGAAGGGCCCTGAGGTCGAGGTCGGCGACGACGGCCGCGTGCCGAGCGACCCGAAGAACCTGAAGTCGGAGCGCGTGCTCCCGATCACCACGATCGGCCGCGCGATCTTCAACGACATCCTTCCCCCGGGGATGCCGTTCTACAACTACGAGCTCGACAAGAAGGGCATTCAGGCCCTGATCAGCGACTGCCACCGGCTGCTCGGCCGCGACGCGACGCTGCGCCTGCTCGACGACCTCAAGGACTTGGGCTTCAAGGCCAGCACGCGCGCCGGCCTGTCGTTCGGCAAGGACGACATCCGCGTGCCTCCGACCAAGCAGCGCGTGCTCAACGACACCCAGAAGGAAATCGACAAGGTCGAGAAGTCCTTCCAGAAGGGCGTCATCACCGAGGGCGAGCG
The DNA here is from genome assembly GCA_903892045.1 of uncultured Planctomycetota bacterium. GTDB lineage: Bacteria > Planctomycetota > UBA1135 > UBA1135 > F1-120-MAGs118. The sequence goes on from CAITGX010000144.1 coordinate 20,103, forward strand.
CTACCTCAAGATCATCGACCTGTGGACACACGCCCGCGAGAAGGTCGGTGAGGACCTGATGCAGGTGCTCCGCGAGGACCACCGCTCGGACCAGATCTACGTCAACCCGATCTACTGCATGGTCTCGTCGGGCGCCCGTGGCTCGATCGACCAGGTTCGCCAGCTCGGCGGCATGCGCGGCCTGATGGCCAAGCCCTCGGGCAAGATCATCGAGACGCCGATCAAGGCGAACTTCCGCGAAGGCCTGAAGGTGCTCGAGTACTTCAGCTCGACCCACGGCGCGCGCAAGGGTCTCGCCGACACGGCGCTCAAGACGGCCGACGCCGGCTACCTGACGCGCAAGCTGACGGACGTGGCGCAGAACGTGGTCATCACGACCGAGGACTGCGGCACGGCTCAGGGCGTCACCAAGGGCGTCGTCTACAAGGGCGAGAAGATCGTCGTGACCCTCGCGCAGGCGATCCGCGGCCGCGTGTCTCGCTCGACCATCATGGATGTCGTCCACGACGACGTCGTGGTGCGCGAGAACGAGGTCATCACCGAGGATGCGGCCCTGCGCATCGAGGCCCTCGGCTACGAGAAGGTCGGCGTGCGCTCGCCGCTGACCTGTGAGTCGGGCTTCGGCGTGTGCTCGAAGTGCTACGGCATGGACCTCTCGCGCGGCGCTCTCGCCGAGCGTGGCCTCGCCATCGGCATCATCGCGGCCCAGTCGATCGGCGAGCCCGGCACGCAGCTCACCATGCGCACGTTCCACATCGGTGGCACGGCGAGCCGCGCGATCGAGTCGTCGGAGACCAAGGCCAAGCGCCCGGGCAAGATCGCCTTCTCCAACCTGAAGGTGGTCAAGAACTCCGCCGGCGCGTCGGTCGCGCTCAACCGCAACGGCGAGATGCGACTGCTCGACGCGCGCGGACGCGAGATCGATCGCTACGCGGTGCCGACGGGCTCGACGGTGTTCGTCGTCGAGGGCCAGGAGGTCAAGCCCGGTGACTCGCTCTGCAAGTGGGACCCGCACCACGTGCCGATCCTGTCGGAGTTCAAGGGCAAGGTGCGCTACGAGGACCTGATCGACGGCAAGACGCTGCGCATCGAGCGCGACGCTCGCCGCGGCACGATCCGCAAGCAGGTCATCGAGCACAAGGGCGACCTGCACCCGCAGATCGTGCTCGAGGACTCGAGCGGCAACCCGCTGGCGCTCTACCCGATCCCCGAGCGCGCGTACCTCGAAGTCGAGGACGGCGCCATGGTGGGCTCGGGCGAGATGCTCGCCAAGACGGCCCGCGACATTCAGGGCACCCAGGACATCACCGGCGGTCTCCCGCGCGTGACCGAGCTGTTCGAGGCTCGCCGCCCGAAGGACCCGGCGGTCATCTCCGAGATCGACGGCGTGGTCGAGCTCGGCGAGAAGAAGCGCGGCAAGCGCACGATCCTCGTCAAGGCGCTCGGCGCCAAGAACGAGGTCATCGAGGAGCGCGAGCACTCGGTGCCGCAGACCAAGCACCTGCGCGTCCACAAGGGCGACGAGGTGCGCGCCGGCGAGGCGCTGGTGGACGGCCCGCTCGACCCGCACGACATCCTCTCCATCAGCGGCGAGGAAGAAGTGCAGGGCTACCTGCTGCGCGAGATCCAGAGCGTCTACCGCTCGCAGGGCGTCACGATCGACGACAAGCACATCGAGATCATCGTCAGCCAGATGATGCGCAAGGTGTCGGTCAAGGACCCCGGCGACAGCGACTTCCTGCCGGGTGCGGTCATCGATCGCTTCCGCTTCCGCCGCGAGAACGAGAAGCTCCGCAAGGAGCGCAAGAAGCCGGCCACGGGCGAGACCCTGCTGCTCGGCATCACCAAGGCCTCGCTCTCGTCGGAGTCGTTCATCTCCGCCGCGAGCTTCCAGGAGACCACCAAGGTGCTCACGGAAGCCGCGATCGCGGGCAAGCGCGACAACCTCGTGGGCCTCAAGGAGAACGTCATCCTCGGCCACCTCGTGCCCACGGGCACGGGTTTCCGCGACCACAGCCGCACGCGCGTGAAGAAGAACATCGACTTCGGCGAGCTCGGCAACGCCGGTCAGTTCGACGCACGGGTGGGGGACTCGGACCTCGAGTCGCTCGTCTCCGGTCTCGACCCGCTGGCGGTGGACCCCGGCATGCTGATGGCCGCCGGTGCCCCCGAGGTGCGCGGCGAGGAAGAGGACGAGGTCGCCTCGATCCTGCCCGTCGCCGCTCCCGAGGGCGAGGACGAGGAGAAGCCGGATCCGCTCGCCGAGTCGAGTGACTCCGACGATGACGAGGACGACCTCGACGCGGACTTCGACGCCGAAGCCGAGGGTGGCGAGGAAGACTTCTAGCCCACGCCGAAGCAGGGGCCCCGGACCGGCGGTCCGGCCCCTGCGTCGTCCTCCTTTCCCAACCAACCAACCCCAGAACCCCTGTGGGGCCCCCGGAGACGGGGGTCCCCGCGGTGGCCACGCAAGAGCGAGCTCGAGGCTTGACCCCGAGCGTGGTCCCCGTAAGATGCTCGCCCCAATTAGCTGACGGTCCCCTATGCCGACGATCAATCAACTGGTTCGCAAGCCCCGCGTGGTCCAGAAGCGACGCACCAAGTCGCCCGTGCTGGACGCCTGCCCGCAGAAGCGCGGCGTGTGCCTGCAGGTCAAGACCATGACCCCGAAGAAGCCGAACTCGGCGCTGCGCAAGATCGCGCGCGTGCGGCTCTCGAACGGCAAGGAAGTGACCGTGTACATCCCCGGCGAGGGGCACAACCTGCAGGAGCACTCGGTGGTGCTGATCCGCGGCGGTCGCGTGCGCGACCTCCCTGGTGTCCGCTACCACATCGTGCGCGGCACGCTCGACGCCTCGGGCGTCGAAGGCCGCCACAAGAGCCGCTCCAAGTACGGCACCAAGCGCCCGAAGAAGTAGCGCGCAACCACCGCCACCTCCGCACACGAAGCCCCTAGGAACACGCTGATGCCGCGCAACTACAAGTCCACCGAGGCCCTCCTCTCGCCCGACCCGAAGTTTGGGTCGATGCTCGCCACCAAGGTGATCAACAAGATCATGCTCGACGGCAAGAAGTCGACGGCCCAGGCCATCTTCTACGAGGCCCTCGACCTCGCTCACAAGAAGCTCCCCGACGTGCAGGATCAGGCCGAGATCTTCTCGCGCGCGATCGACAACATCCGCCCGGCGGTCGAAGTGCGCTCCAAGCGCGTTGGTGGTGCGAACTACCAGGTCCCGCGCGAAGTGCGTCGCAACCGCCAGCAGTCGCTCGCCATTCGCTGGCTGGTCGACAACGCTCGCTCCAAGAAGGGCAAGCGCATGGCCGTCCGCCTGTCGGAAGAGCTCGTCGATGCCTTCAACGGCACCGGCGCTTCGGTGCAGTGGAAGGAACAGGTCCACAAGATGGCCGAGGCCAACAAGGCCTACAGCCACTACGCGCACTAAGCGCGGCGTTTTCGCCCTGTCTCGGCCCCGCCCGGCTCCGCGCCGACGCGGGGCCGAGTGCTTTCCGCTCCCCAAGGCTGCATCCCGTGATCGATGTCCTGATCGTCCGAGATCCCCGCGAGTCCCTCGCCAAGTGCTCGCTGACTCCGCTGCGCGGCAAGCCGGGTATTCGGTTCGTGTCCTACGACCCCGACCGGCGCGTCGAGGTGGGGGGACGGATCTTGCTGCATCCCGATGGAGCTCCGATCGGACCGGGCGACGAGGGCTTGCCGCTCCTGCTCGTCGATTGCGCCTGGCGACGGCTGCCGACCCTGCTGGCGACGCTCGACGGTCCCTGCGTGCGACGTCGCCTGCCGCCGCTCGTCACCGCCTACCCCCGGCGCAGCAAGACTTTCGAGGACCCCTCCCGCGGCCTCGCCTCGGTCGAGGCCCTCTACGCCGCGCTCGTGCTGCTCGGGGATCGACGGCCCGAGCTGCTCGAGGGCTACCGCTGGGCGAGCCAGTTCCTCGAGCTCAATCCGACCATCGGCCCAGAAGCGCCCTAGGCTCCCGGGGCTAGGATGCGCAGGTGATGGGGGACCTTGCGCGCATCCGCAACATCGGCATCGCCGCGCACATCGACGCGGGCAAGACCACCGTGTCGGAGCGGTTGCTGTACTTCGCCGGCGTCGAGCATCGCATCGGGGAGGTCGACGAGGGCACGGCGACCATGGACTTCCTGCCGGAGGAGCGGGAACGCGGCATCACCATCGGCGCCGCCGCGACGACGCTGCCTTGGCGCGGGCACGCCCTGCACCTGATCGACACCCCGGGACATGTCGATTTCACCGTGGAAGTCGAGCGTTCCCTGCGCGTGCTCGACGGGGCTGTGCTCGTGGTCGACGCCGTGGCCGGCGTGCAGGCCCAGTCGGAGACCGTGTGGAGACAGATGCGCCGTCACCACGTGCCCGCCATCGCCTTCGTCAACAAGTGCGACCGCCCCGGGGCCGACTTCCTCGCTGCGCTCTCGAGCCTCGAGCGGCGGCTCGGCGTCCGTCCGTTGCCGCTGCAGTACCCGTTCTCCCTCGATGGCCATTTCGTCGGCCTCGTCGACTTGATCGAGCGTCGCGCGCTCGACTTCTCCGGCAGCAGCCATGCGCCGGACGAGCCGCCGCGCGAGATCCCGATCCCCGCGGGCGTCGAGGACGAGGTCGGGGTGCTGCGCTCGGAGCTGCTCGACTCCCTCGCCGATCTCGACGACGGGCTGATGGGCTACGTGCTCGAGGGGCGCGAGCCGCCGCTCGAGCTCGTGCGCGCCGTGCTGCGGCGCGTCACGCTCGCCGCGCGCGCGCTGCCGGTGCTGTGCGGTGCCGCGCTGCGCAACATCGGCATCGAGCCCCTGCTCGACGCCATCGTCGACTACCTGCCTTCCCCGCTCGATGTCCCGCCGGTGGTGGGGACCGAGCCCGGAACCCGCGCGCGCGTGGAGCGGGCGCCCGATCCCCATGCGCCGCTCGTCGCGCTGGCCTTCAAGCAGCAGGCCGACGCGCACGGCGACCTGCATTTCCTGCGGATTTACGCGGGAAAACTGCGTGCGGGCGCGCACCTCGCGAACCCGCGCACGCGCGCCACCGAGCGCGTGGGGCGACTCCTGCGCGTGCATGCGGACGCGCACGCCGCGCTCGAGGAAGCCGGGCCCGGCGAGATCGTCGCGGTGACCGGGCTGCACCACACGAGCAGCGGCGACACCCTGTGCGACGAGTCGGCGCCGATCGTGCTCGAGTCGCTCGAGATCCCCGAGCCGGTGATCGCCATGGTGCTCGAGCCGCGCTCGACGCTCGATCGCGACAAGCTGCGCCATGCCTTGGCGCGTCTCTCCCGCGAGGACCCCACGTTTCACCAGCGCGAAGACGAGTCGAGCGGCCAGTGGCTGCTCGAGGGCATGGGAGAGCTGCACCTCGAGGTGGCCCTCCATCGGCTGCAGCGGGAGCACGGCATCGAGGCAGTCATGGGACGCCCGCGAGTCACCTATCGCGAGGCGCCTCGCGTCGGCGCCCTGCCTGCCCGGGGCTCCGGCCGCGTCGAGCGCGTCCACGGCGTCCACGCGGTGTTTGGCGCGCTCGAGCTCGAGCTTGGGCCCGCGGGCGTACCCGGAGAGGGGCCGGTCACGGTCGAGTGGGGGACGGGCGTGCCGGTTCCCCAGGCCTTCCGGGCGGCGGTCACCGAGGCCCTGCTCTCCAGCGCCCAGTCGGGCCCTCGGCTGGGCTACCCGCTCGTCGGAGCGCGGGTGCGCATCCTCGGGGCCGAGTCACGCCCCGGCGAGGATTCTGAGTCGGCCTTCGTGCAGGCGGCGCTGATGGCTCTCCGCGAGGCGGCGCTGGCGCTCGAGATCGACCTGCTCGAGCCGCGCATGGCCTTCGAGGTGGAGACTCCAGCCGAGTTTTCCAGCGGAATTCTCGCCGATTTGAACGCTCGCCGGGCGGAGGTCGAGTCCGTGGAGAGCGCCGGAGCGCTGCGCGTCGTGCGCGGCAAGGTGGCCCTCGCGCGCATGTTCGGCTACTCGACGGCGGTGCGCTCCCTGTCGCAGGGCCGAGCGAGCTTCTCCATGTTGCCGGCGGGTTTCTGCCCGGTACCGGAGGCCGAGCTGGCCGAGCGGGGGCTGACCTTCGGAAGCTAGGGGCGCGGCGCCCCGGCCCGAGCGGGGCAGGCCCTGGGGCGCGCGGCGGTGGGGAGCAGCACCGGCGCGGGGATCCAAAAGTTTCCGCGGCCGGAGCGTTGACGGGCCCATGGGGCGCTGCTAACTTGCCCCGCCCTCGAAATCGCCGGATCGATCCGGTGGCTTCGAACGGACCCGGCAGGCCGGGCAACGCGACCCCCGAAACCCCTGCCGGAACCACGGAAGACCGAAGCCATGATGAAGGACAAGATCCAGATCCGGATGGAAGCCTACGACCACGAGGCGCTCGACCAGTCGTGCCTCGAGATCGTCGACACCGCCAAGCGCACCGGCGCTCGCGTCGCTGGCCCCATCCCGCTGCCGACCGCGATCGAGCGCTACACCGTCCTGCGCTCGCCCTTCATCGACAAGAAGTCCCGTGAACAGTTCGAGATCCGGACGCACAAGCGCCTGATCTACATCTCCGAGCCCACCAGCCAGACGGTGGACGCTCTCTCCAGCCTGAACATGCCTGCAGGGGTGGATATCCGCATCAAGGCCTGACGGCCGCGAGCGCGTTGCGCGTCCGCTCCCGCGAAGAGATCGCGAGCGAGGGGATACGGCAGCGCGTGGGAGTCGCACCGACCTGACGGTGGGTGCGCCCGACCTGCAAAGCACGAAGACCTGAATCACGAACCCAAGACGCCGCGGCGGGCACTCCCGTCGTCGTGTGGCGGGCTCGTCTGTTGTTTCGATCTCTGACCAACCCATCAACTTCTGGCTTCAAGCCAGACGCCGCGTGGCCGGGCGTTTTTGGAGCACTCCGCTGTGGAGCGCTCCCCGGTCGAACCGGCACCTTTTCGAGAAGGTTCCTCGCATCATGACGCTGATCCTGGGACGCAAGCGCGGGATGACGCAGTTCTTCCGCGACGACGGCACGCTTGTGGGCGTGACGGTCGTCGAGGCAGGGCCCTGCGTCGTCGCCCAAGTCCGCACCAAGGAGAAGGACGGCTACGACGCCGTCCAGCTCGGTTTCGAAGACAAGCCCGACCGGCTGGTCAAGAAGCCGCTGCTCGGCCACTACAAGAAGGCCGGCACCTCGCCCAAGCGCTTCCTGCGGGAAGAGCGCTGCGCCGCCGCCGCCAAGCTCGTGGTGGGGGATGTCGTCAAGTGCGACGTCTTCAAGGAAGGCGACATCGTCGACGTGATCGGCACGACCAAGGGTCGTGGCTTTGCCGGCACCATCAAGCGCCACGGCTTCAATCGCGGCCCTGAGACGCACGGCTCGATGAACGTCCGCGCGCCGGGTTCGATCGCCAGCCGCCGCATCGGCAAGCTGCCCAAGGGCAAGCGCATGGGTGGCCACTACGGCGTCGAGCGCTGCACCACCAAGAACCTCAAGGTCGTGCGCGTCGACCTCGAGCGCAACCTGCTCTTCGTCGAAGGCTCGGTCCCCGGGCACAACGACGGCTTCGTGATGGTCCAGAGCGCCAAGACCGCTCGCAAGAGCGCCGCCAAGGCCTGAGACACGAGGACTGACCCATGCAACTCAAGGTCTACGGATCCAAGAGCCCGGCCTCGCGCGACTTCGACGCGAGCGCCTTCGGCGACAAGGTGTTCTACCGACTCCTCAAGGACTCGGTGGACATGTACAAGGCCAACCAGCGTCAGGGCACGGTCAAGACCAAGATCCGCTCCGAGATCGCGTTCTCGGGCAAGAAGCCCTGGAAGCAGAAGCACACCGGCCGCGCCCGCGCCGGCGACAAGAAGTCGCCGATCTGGCGCAAGGGTGGCACGACCTTCGGTCCGCGCCCGCGCGACTACAGCTACCACATGCCGGCCAAGCAGCGCCGCGTCGCGCTGCGCACGGCCCTGTGCGGCAAGTTCGGCGACAACGAAGTGGCGCTCTTCGACGCCTCGAGCTTCACGGCTCCGTCGGCCAAGGCCGCCCGCGCGGTGCTCGCCTCGGCTGGCTCGCCCCGTCGCGCGACGATCGTGCTCGCCGCTGCCAACGAGAACGTCTTCAAGTCGTTCCGCAACTTCCCTGGCGTCGAAGTTCGTCTCGCCGTGGACCTGTGCGCCCACGACGTGCTGAACGGCGGCCTGATCCTCGCGGAGTCGGGCGCCCTCGAAGCCATCGCCCAGCGCGTCGGCAAGACCGGAGGTGCCGCGTGAACCAGCTCGAACGCTTCTACTCGATCATCCAGAAGCCCGTCCTCAGCGAGAAGGCGACCTACGACACCAGCGGTCGCAACGCCTACCACTTCCGCGTGCCCCTCGATGCCAACAAGATCGAGATCAAGCGCGCGGTCGAGCAGCTCTTCAACGTCAAGGTCGCCAAGGTGAACACCTTGACCAAGCGCGCGCGCCCCATGCGCCGTGGCTGGGTCTCGGGCGCTTCGCAGGCCTGGAAGCGTGCGATGGTCACGCTTGCCGAAGGCCAGACCATCGAGATCCTCTGAGACGAGTCCTCTGAGACGAGCAGGTAAACCAAGATGGCCATCAAGATCTACAAGCCGACCTCCGCGGGCCGCCGCCACGGCACCGTGCTGCGCTTCTCTGACGAGATCACGCGCAGCTCGCCCGAGGAGAGCCTGCTGCGCCCGCTGCGCAAGACCGGCGGACGCAACAACCACGGCCACCAGACCGCGCGCAACATCGGCGGTGGCAGCAAGCGCATGTACCGCGTGGTGGACTTCAAGCGTCGCAAGGACGGCGTGCCCGCCAAGGTCGTCTCGATCGAGTACGATCCGAACCGCTCGGCGAACATCGCCCTGCTGCACTACGCGGACGGCGAGAAGACCTACGTCCTCGCTCCCGTGGGTCTGCAGGTCGGCGCCACGCTGATGAACGGCGACAAGGCCGACCCGAACGTCGGCAACTGCCTGCCGCTCTCGCTCGTGCCCGTGGGTCTCGAGATCCACAACATCGAGCTGCAGGAAGGTCGCGGCGGCCAGATGTGCCGCACCGCTGGCACCGCTGCCCAGCTGACCGCCAAGGAAGGCGAGTGGGCCATCCTGCTCATGCCGTCGGGGGAAGTGCGCCGGGTTCACCTGCGCTGCCGCGCGACCATCGGTCGCATCGGCAACCTCGACTGGCAGAACGTGTCGATCGGCAAGGCCGGTCGTCACCGCCACATGGGCCGTCGCCCGCACGTCCGCGGCACGACCATGAACCCGGTCGACCACCCGCTCGGCGGTGGCGAAGGCCGCACCAAGGGCGGTCGTCACCCGTGCAACTTCAAGGGTCTGAAGGCCAAGGGCCTGAAGACGCGCAAGAAGAATCACCCGACCGACCGCTTCATCGTCCGCAGCCGGCACAAGGTCTAGGAGCACTGATCCATGAGCCGCAGCCTTAAGAAGGGCCCGTTTGTCGATGCGAAGCTGCTGAAGAAGGTGGCCAAGCAGCTGAAGTCGGGCAAGAAGGATCCGATCACCACCTGGTCGCGTTCGTCGACCGTGACGCCCGAGTTCGTCGGTGTCACGTTCCTCGTGCACAACGGCCGCCACCACTACAAGGTGTTCATCACCGAGGACATGGTCGGTCACAAGCTGGGCGAGTTCGCCGCGACCCGTGTGTTCAAGGGTCACACGAACAAGAAGGAAGCCGACAAGGCTCCGGGGGCCTGATCCATGGTCGAGATCAAGACGTTCACCGCGAAGCACCGCTTCGCTCGCATCACCGCCCGCAAGGCTCGGCTCGTGGCTGACCTGATCCGTGGCCGCGGCGTCAACGAGGCGCTCGAAGTGCTGCAGTTTCAGCACAAGCGCGCAGCGGAGTACTACGGGAAGCTCGTGCGTTCCGCCATGGCCAATGCCGGCAACAACGACGAGGGCGTCAACATCAACGCGCTGGTGGTCAAGGACTGCCGCGCCGATGACGGTCCGATGCTGCAGGGCCGCATGCGCTTCCGCCCGGGTCCCCAAGGGCGCGCCATGCCGTTCAAGAAGATGACCGCGCACCTCACGGTCGTGCTCAGCGAAGTCGAGGGCGGCAGCAAGAAGCGCCGCGCGTCCAAGAAGTCGAAGGAAGCGTGAGATGGGCCAGAAAGTTCACCCGACCGGTTTCCGCCTCAACAGCATCGAGCCCTGGCGTTCGCGCTGGTATGCGCGCAAGCAGGACTTCGCCAAGCTGCTGATCCAGGACGACATGATCCGCAAGGCGATCGCCAAGGATTTCAAGGGCGCCGGCATCCCGCGCGTCGAGATCGAGCGCACCGCCGACGCCGTCAACGTGATCGTCCACACGGCTCGTCCCGGCGTCCTCGTCGGTCGCAAGGGCGCGCGCGTCGACCAGCTCAAGGAAGCGCTGCAGAAGCTCGCCGGCCAGACGGTCCACCTGACCGTGCGCGAGATCAAGCGCCCCGAGCTCGAGTCGACCCTCGTCGCGGAGGTGATCGCCGAGGCGCTCGAGAAGCGCATGGCGTTCCGCCGCGCGATGAAGAAGGCCATCCAGTCGACCATGCAGGCCGGTGCCAAGGGCTGCAAGGTCGAGCTGAACGGCCGTCTCGGCGGCGCCGAGATGGCGCGTCAGGCGAAGGATCGCGAAGGCCGTGTGCCCCTGTCGACGCTGCGCGCCAACGTCGACTACGGCACCGCGCTCGCCAAGACCACCTACGGCGTCATCGGCGTCAAGGTGTGGATCTACAAGGGCGACCTCGAGCCCGGCCAGAAGCTCGACTACCAGCAGCAGTCGGGTGTCGCGCCCCGCGGTGAAGGCAGCGGTCAGCGCTCGCCCCGTCGCGGTCGCATCTCGCGCGAGTCCCTCGCTCCCCAGACCGGCGCCTAGGAGATCTGAACTATGGCGATGCAACCCAACCGTACCAAGTTCCGCAAGGTGCACCGCGGTCGTATCCGCGGCACCGCGACCGCCGGCCACCGCGTGGCCTTTGGCGACTTCGGACTGCAGTCCCTCGACGCTGCCTGGATCAGCGGTCGCCAGCTCGAGGCCGGCCGCGTGGCCTGCTCGCGCGCCATCGGCGGTCAGGGCAAGATCTGGATCCGCGTCTTCCCGCACAAGCCGATCTCCGCGAAGCCCGCGGAAACCCGCATGGGTACCGGCAAGGGCGAGCCGGAGTTCTGGGCCGCGGTGATCAAGCCGGGCACCATCCTGTTCGAGCTCGGCGGTGTCACCGAGGACAAGGCCAAGCTGGCCTTCAAGCGCATCGCTCACAAGCTTCCCATCAAGGTGAAGATGGTGAAGCGCCTGCCCACCACCTGATCGCGCTCGGCACCAGCACCCCACGCGAATCAACGGAGCACTGACGATGAAGATCGACGACATCCGCGGCAAGACGAACGGCGAGCTCGAGTTCGAGCTCAAGAACCTCGAGAAGGAGCTGTTCTCGCTGCGCTTCAAGGCCTCGACCGAGGCGTCGGCCAACCCCTCGCGCATCAACGAGGCGCGCCGCGAAGTGGCCCGCATCAAGACCGTCCTGCACGAGCGTGCAAGCAAGATCCGCGGACAGGAGCCGCGCTAGTCCCATGACCGAAGAACTGAAGCCGACCGCGGACCGCACGGGCCGTCGCACGATGGTGGGGACCGTCGTCTCCACCAAGATGGACAAGACCATCGTCGTGCAGATCGAGCGCATGTACCGCCACCCCAAGTACGGCAAGTACATCCGCGAGCGCAAGCGCTACCACGTCCACGCCGAGAACGGCGCGGCCAAGATGGGGGACACGGTCGAGATCATGACGACCCGTCCCATGAGCAAGCTCAAGCGCTGGCGTCTCGTCAGCGTCGTGTCCTCGGCCGTCGACCGCGGCGCCGAAGTCTCCGAGATCGGGAAGATCTGAGGTAACCCATGATCCAGATGCAGACGTTCCTGGACGTCGCCGACAACACCGGCGCCAAGCGTGTCCAGTGCATCAAGGTGCTCGGCGGCACGCACCGCCGCGTCGCCGGCCTCGGTGACATCGTCGTCGTGGCCGTCAAGAAGGCTCTGCCGAGCTCGGACGTCAAGGCCGGGTCGGTGGCGAAGGGCGTGATCGTGCGCACGCGCAAGGCGACCCGTCGCGACGACGGCACCTACGTGCGCTTCGATCGCAACGCGATCGTGCTGATCGACGCCGAGAACAACCCCAAGGGCACGCGCATCTTCGGTGCGGTCGCGCGCGAGCTGCGCGAGCGCAACTTCATGAAGATCATCTCGCTCGCTCAGGAGGTCGTCTGATGGCCCTGCACGTGAAGAAGGGCGACACCGTCAAGGTCCTGTCGGGCAACGACAAGGGCAAGCAGGGTGTCGTCAAGGAAGCGCTCCCCCGCGAAGGTCGCGTGATCGTCGAGGGCATCAACCTGCGCTGGAAGCACAAGAAGCCCAGCCAGCAGAACCCCAAGGGTCAGCGCGTCCAGGAAGAGTGCTCGATCCACGCGAGCAACGTGGCCCGCGTCGGCGGTGACGCCAAGCCCGCGTCGGCGAAGCCGACCGCGGCCAAGAAGTCGAAGAAGGCGGCCAAGTAGCGGCCCATCAGGAACTCCCATGGCACCCCGTCTCAAGGAAAAGTACGCCAACGAGGTCAAGGCGAAGCTGCGCGAGCGCTTCAGCATCACCAATGACCACGCTGCGCCCCGTCTGGTGAAGATCGTCGTCAACATGGGCATCGGCAAGGCCGTCGAGAACAAGGCTCGCGCCGAGGCTGCTGCCAAGGACATGGCGATGATCACGGGCCAGACCCCGACCATCCGCAAGTCGCGCGAGGCGATCAGCGCCTTCAAGCTGCGCGAGAACATGCCGATCGGCTGCGCGGTGACCCTGCGCGGCGACCGCATGTGGGAGTTCGCCGACCGCCTGATCTCGATCGTCCTTCCGCGTATCCGCGACTTCCGCGGCGTGAAGGACCGTCTCGACGGCCGCGGCAACTACACCCTCGGCCTCGCCGACCAGACCGTGTTCCCGGAGATCGAGCTCGACAAGATCGAGTTCGCCCAGGGAATGGACATCACCTTCGTCACGACGGCGGGCACCGACGAGCGGGGCTATCACCTGCTCAAGGAACTCGGCATGCCGTTCGTCCAGAAGGAAGCTGGCGAAAAGAAGAAGAAGAAGTCCGCCGAGGAGAAGGTGAGCTGACCCATGGCCAAGACCTGTCTCGTCATCAAGAGCAAGCAGACGCCGAAGTTCTCGTCTCGGCGCTACAACCGCTGCGGCATCTGCGGTCGTCCGCGTGCCGTGTATCGCAAGTTCGGCATTTGCCGCATCTGCCTGCGCGAGAAGGCGCTCAAGGGCGAAATCCCGGGCATGCGCAAGGCGTCGTGGTAGGAGCCCCATTCCGATGATGACCGATCCGATCGCAGACCTCCTCACCCGCGTGCGCAACGGCAATGCCGTCGGCGCCAAGACGGTGACCATGCCCGCTTCCCGCATCAAGGTGGGCGTGGCGCAGATCCTCAAGGAAGAGGGTTTCGTCGACTCGTACGAAGTGGCCGAGGGCACGCCCTCGAGCACGCTCACGATTCGGCTCAAGTACGGCCCCGACGGCGAGAAGGTGATCCGCAAGATCGAGCGGGTCTCGAAGCCGGGCTGCCGCGTGTACAGCAACGCCAAGGACATCCCCTCGGTCCTGCGGGGCCTCGGCGTCTACATCCTCTCCACCAACCAGGGCATCGTGTCCGACCGGACCGCGCGCAAGATCAATGCGGGCGGTGAGGTCCTCTGCAAGGTGTACTAGCCATGTCGCGCGTAGGAAAGCAGCCCGTGGTCATCCCCGCGGGCGTCGAGGTGAAGGTCGAAGCCGGCAAGGTTCGCGTGAAGGGCCCCAAGGGCTCGAACGAGTTCCCGGTCCGCTCCGACATCAAGGTCTCGACCGATGGCAAGCAGGTGACGGTCGAGCGCGCGGGCGAGACCCGCGAGACCCGCGCCATGCACGGCACCATGCGCGCCCTGATCGCCAGCATGATCGAAGGCGTCACCAAGGGCTACCAGAAGGAGCTCGAGGTGGTGGGCGTCGGTTGGAATGCCGCCGTGCAGGGCCGCAAGGTCGTGCTCTCGGTCGGCTTCTGCAAGCCCGTGGAGATCATGCTCCCCGAGGGAGTGAACGCTGCCTGCCCGACCAACACGCTGATCGTGCTCACCGGCTACGACAAGCAGAAGGTGGGCATGACGGCCTCGCGCATCCGCGCGTCCCGCAAGCCTGAGCCCTACAAGGGCAAGGGTGTGCGCTACAAGGGCGAGTACGTCCGTCTCAAGGCCGGTAAGAGCTTCGGTAGCTGATCATGAAGGCCACGTTCGTCAAGCAGGGGCGCCGTCAGCGCCGCAAGTGGCGCGTCCGCGCCAATATCCGCCGCACCTCGAGCCTCCCCCGGCTCTCGGTCAACCGCTCGGTCAAGCACATCTCCGTGCAGCTGATCGACGACGTGAAGGGGTGCACGCTGTGCGCCGCCACCACGACGTCGAAGGCCATGGCGGATGCGCTCAAGGGCAAGAACAAGTCCGATCGCGCCCGCGTGATCGGCGCCGAGATCGCCAAGCAGGCGCTCGCCGCCGGCATCACTGCGGTCGTGTTCGATCGCGGCTCGGCCCGGTTCCACGGGCGTATCAAGGCCCTGGCGGATGCGGCCCGCGAGGCCGGCCTCAAGTTCTAGCCCTACGAGCGAGCAAGCAAGCTCAAGCCCAAGGAAGCACATGGAAGGCATTCGTTATCTCGACATCCGCGAGGTCGAGCAGCTCTCGACCCTGTCGGAAGTGCTCGTCCGCATCAACCGCTGCGCGGTCGTGGTCAAGGGCGGTCGTCGCTTCTCCTTCGCGGCGCTGCAGGTGTGTGGCAACCGCGATGGAGTGGTGGGCTTGGGCTACGGCAAGGGACCGCAGGTCCCCGGCGCCCTCGAGAAGGCCGCCCGCGACGGTCGCAAGCACCTGATCCGCGTCCCCGTTTCCGACGGTGGCACCATTCCGCACGAAGTCGAGGCCACCTTTGGTGCCTCGCGCGTGCGCCTGATCCCGGCCGCTCCGGGTACGGGCATCATCGCGGGCGCCTCGGTGCGCGCGGTGTGCGAGATGGCCGGCATCAAGAACATCCTCACCAAGTCCTACGGCTCGACCAACCCGGTGAACTCGGTCAAGGCCGCGCTCGCCGCGCTGGCCCTGCTGCGCACCCGTGAGACGATCCGCGAGCTGCGCGGCGTCGAAGTCTGATCCCAACCTCCTCACTTCTCGACGGAAGCCAGCGATGAACCTCAAGACGGTCCAGGACAAGGGCGTCAAGCACCTGCAGCGCAAGCGCGTCGGCCGCGGCATCGGCAGCGGTCTCGGCAAGACGGCCGGCCGTGGTCACAAGGGCTGGGGCGCCCGCTCGGGCACCTCGCGCCGCCCGGGCTACGAAGGCGGTCAGATGCCGATCTATCGCCGCGTGCCCAAGCGCGGCTTCACCAACGCGCGCTTCCGCGTGGACTACACCGTGGTCAACGTCGAGACGCTCAACGCCTTCGACGACGGCGCGACGGTGGACTTCGCCGCGATCCTCGAGCGCAGCCTCGCGTCCAAGGACGCCCCGCTGCTCAAGATCCTCGGTTCGGGCGAGCTCAAGAAGCGCCTCACGGTGCGCGCGGAGAAGTTCAGCGCCACCGCCAAGGAAAAGATCGAGAAGGCCGGCGGCCAGGTCATCGTGCTGGAAACCTCGGGCGATAGCTGCGCCTCGGAGGGGCAGGCCTAGTGGAGAACCAAGGCGGCGCGCTCCAGCTGCTCAAGGTTCCCGAGACGAGGCAGCGAATCCTCGTCACGCTCGGGCTCCTGCTCGCGTACCGGTTCGGCTTCCAAGTGCCGATCCCGGGCATGTCCCCGTCGTTCCTCCGCGAGGCTGCCCAGAACGCGAACCAGAGCGTGTTCGGCCTGATGAACGCCTTCTCGGGCGGTGACATCGGCCGCACCTCGATCTTCTCGCTCGGCATCATGCCGTACATCTCGGCCTCGATCATCTTCTCGATGCTCACCAAGGTGAGCCCGAAGATCGAGGCGATCGCCAAGGAAGGCGCCTCGGGTCAGAAGCGCATCAACCAGTGGACGCGCCTGCTCGCGGTCCCGATCGCGCTCATCCAAGCCCTGTTCGTCTACACCGGCGTGTTCCTGCAGTCCCCCAACATGATCGACTCGAGCATCGGTGCCGGCATCGGCCTCGCGCTCGTCGTCATGCTCTCGCTCACCGCAGGCGCGATGTTCTGCATGTGGGTGGGGGAGCTGATCACCGAGTACGGCATCGGCAACGGCGCCTCGCTGATCATCATGGCCGGCATCTGTGCGGACATCCCGCTCGCGTTGGCCCAGATGGCGGGTGACGTCGACTTCTACGACACCATCGTCTACCTCGTCGGCCTGTGGATCGCGATCGTCGTGGTGATCGTCTACATCACCAAGGGCACGCGCCGCATCCCGATCCAGTACGCGCGCCTGACCAAGGGCCAGCGCGTGTACGGCGGCCAGAAGCACTTCCTGCCGCTCAAGATCAACATGGCCGGCGTCATGCCGATCGTGTTCGCGTCGATCATCTTCGTGCTGCCGGGCGTGCTGTTCGCGGCGCTCGACCTCAACTGGCTCGAGACGGTGTTCAACGACCCGCGCGGCTTCGTGCACATCGTCCTGCAGATCACGCTGATCTTCGCCTTCTGCTTCTTCTGGAACCGCCTGATGTTCCAGCCCGACCAGATCGCCAAGGACCTGATGGAGCGCGGCTCCTTCATCCCCGGCCTCCGTCCGGGCCAGAAGACGGCCGAGTTCCTCGACCACACCCTGACCCGCATCACGGTCGTTGGCGCGGCGTTCCTCGCGGTGCTCTCGGTCCTGCCGGGCTTCGTCACGGCCAGCACGCCGCTCTCGCCGGCCATGGCCTACTTCCTCGGTGGCACGTCCGTGCTGATCGTGGTCGGCGTCGCGATGGACATCGTTGACAAGCTCAACGCCCAGCTCGTGATGCGCAACTACGAAGGCTTCATGAAGGGCAACGCCAACGCTGCCGGCTGGACGCGCAAGTAACCCATGCAGACCGTGCTCATCCTGCTCGGGCCCCCGGGGGCCGGAAAGGGGACCCAGGCCGCGCGCCTGGCGGGAGCACTGTCGTCTCCGCATGTCTCGACGGGCGACCTGTTCCGCGAGAACCTCGGCAAGGGCACCGAGCTCGGCCAGAAGGCCAAGCAGTTCATGGAGTCCGGCCAGCTGGTCCCCGATGCGCTCGTGATCGACATGCTGTTCGATCGCGTCGCCAAGGCCGACTGCAAGGCCGGCTACCTGCTCGACGGCTTCCCGCGCACCGTGGCCCAGGCTCAGGCGCTCGACGCCCGTCTCGCCGGCGCCTCGGTGCGGGCGCTGAATCTGTCCGTTGCCGACGCCGCCCTGGTCGAGCGCCTCACGGGGCGCTGGACCTGCAAGGGCTGCGGGCACGTGCACCACGAGCGCTTCTCGCCCCCGACCCGCACGGGTCAGTGCGACAAGTGCGGTGGCGCGCTGTACCAGCGCACCGACGACTCCCGCGAGGTGGTCGAGAAGCGCCTCGCGGTGTACCGCGACCAGACCCGGCCCGTCGAGGCTCACTACCGCGCGCGCGGTGTGCTCACGGACCTCGACGGCAGCCGCACGCCTGACCAGGTGTTCACGGCCATGCTCGCCGCCGCGCGAGGGGAGAAGGGCTGATGGCCAAGGAAGAACCGATCACGGTGGAAGCCATCGTCACCGAAGCGCTGCCCAATGCGCGCTTCCGTGCCAAGCTCGCTTCCGGCCACGAAATCCTCGCCCACGTCAGTGGCAAGATGCGCATGCACTACATCCGCATCCTGCCCGGCGACAAGATCACGGTCGAGATGTCCCCCTACGACCTGACCAAAGGCCGCATCATCTATCGCGGCGATCGCAAGCAACGGAGTCCCCAGGAATGAAAGTGCGTTCCAGCGTTCGGCGCATGTGCGCCAACTGCAAGGTCGTTCGCCGCCGCGGCGTCGTTTTTGTCATCTGCAAGGAGCCGACGCACAAGCAGCGTCAGGGCAAGTAAGGAGCACATATGCCCCGTCTCATCGGCGTCGACATCCCGCCCCAGAAGCGCCTCGAAATCGCGCTCACCTACGTCTATGGCATCGGCCGCGACACGGCGCAGAAGATCTGCGACGCGACCGGTCTCAACCGCGGCATGCGCTCGCGCGAGCTGACGGAAGACCAGATCGCGATGCTCGCGACGTACATCCAGAAGACCTACGCGGTGGAAGGTCAGCTCCGCCGTCAGGTCGCCTCGAACATCAATCGCCTGCGCGAGATCGGCAGCTACCGCGGGATGCGCCACCGGCGCGGCCTGCCGGTGCGCGGCCAGCGCACGCGCACGAACGCCCGCACTCGCAAGGGTCCGCGCAAGACGGTCGCCGGCAAGAAGTCCGTGAAGGGGATGAAGTAACCCGCCATGAGCAAGGCAGCAGCAGTCAAGAAGAAGATCAAGCGCAACGTCGCGCGTGCCGTCGTGCACGTGAAGGCGTCCTTCAACAACACGCACGTGACCGTCACGGATGCCAAGGGCGATGCGATCGCCTGGGGCTCGGCGGGCATCGTCGGCTTCAAGGGCACGCGCAAGAGCACGCCCTTTGCCGCGACCCGCGCTGCGGAACACGCCGCTCAGGGCGCGATCCGTCAGGGCGTGCGCGAAGTGCTCGTCAAGGTTCGCGGCGCCGGCTCGGGCCGCGAGTCCGCGATCCGCGCTCTGTCCACCTCCGGTCTCAACATCCTCGCCATCGAGGATTGCACCCCGCTGCCGCACAACGGCTGCCGCGCCCGCAAGCGTCGTCGCGTCTAGTCCGCGCACAGGCTCACAAGGAAGAACACATGGGTCGTTACGTCGAAAACAAGTGCAAGCTGTGCCGTCGTGAAGGCATGAAGCTGTTCCTCAAGGGGCAGCGCTGCTTCACGGACAAGTGCGCCGTCTCCCGCCGCGACTATCCGCCGGGTGTCCACGCTCAGAAGCGCGCCAAGGTCACCGACTACGGCGTTCGCGTGCGTGAGAAGCAGAAGCTCAAGCGCATCTACGGCGTCTGGGAGCGTCAGTTCAAGATCTACTTCCATGAGGCCGAGCGCATGAAGGGCAACACGGGCGAGAACCTCATGGTTCTGCTCGAGCGTCGCCTCGACAACGTCGTCCTCGCCGCGGGCTTCGCCCTGTCGCGCAACCACGCGCGCCAGCTCGTCAACCACGGGCACTGCGCCGTCAACGGTCGCTTCGTCGACGTGGCGTCGTTCAGCGTCCGCCCGGGCGACGTGGTCTCGGTCCGCCAGAAGGAGTCGGTCCGCAAGCAGGTCGCCGACGCCCTCGAGATCAACAAGTCGCAGCCGGTCCCGGCATGGCTCGACGTCAATCGTGACAACCTGACGGTCCGCGTCGCCGCGATGCCCAAGCGCGAGGACGTGCCGCACCCGATCCAGGAACAGCTCATCATCGAGCTCTGCTCGAAGTAGCGCTCTCGGCACCGTTCGCAAGCACTGAAGGCTCCAGACAGGAACCCACGCACCATGAGAATTCGTTGGCGCAACTTCGAACTGCCCAGCAAGGTCGTGCCCGACAAGGCGACCTTGACCAAGGAGTACGGCCGCTTCGTCGTCGAGCCGTTTGAGCAGGGCTTCGGCCACACCATCGGCAACGGCCTGCGCCGTGTGCTGCTCTCGTCGATCGAGGGCACCGCGGTCACCGCCGTGCGCATCGAGGGCGCCTCCCATGAGTTCGACTCGCTCACGGGCGTGCTCGAAGACGTGACGGACATCATCCTCAACGTCAAGCGCCTGCGCATTCGCCACGACGGCAACGACCCGATCACCTGCCGCATCCACAAGAAGGGCAAGGGGCCGGTCACCGGCGCCGACGTGCAGTGCCCCGGCGATGCCAAGGTCGTCAGCAGCGACCTGCACCTGCTCACGCTCACGGGCGACCGCGAGTTCAAGATGGAGCTCGACGTCCGCAAGGGCCGCGGCTACGTGCAGGCCGAGGAGAACATGGTCGACAAGAACCAGCTCGGGACGATCCCGGTGGATTCGATCTACTCTCCCGTCCACCGCGTGCGCTACTCGGTCGAGGCGACCCGCGTCGGCAAGTTCACGAACTACGACCGCCTCGTGATCGAGGTCTGGACCGACGGCACCGTCGCTCCGGACATGGCGCTCACGGAAGCGGCCAAGATCTACCGCAAGCACCTGAACCCCTTCGTGCTGTTCGAGTCCAGCCGCGACGAGTCGCCGCTGGCCGAGGAGCCGAGCACGTCGCCCTACGCGGAGCGCAACCGCGAGACCACCAAGGTCTCGGCCGTGCTGTCCGCTTCGGTCGCCGAACTGGAGCTCTCGGTGCGCGCGAAGAACTGCCTCGACGGCGCCAACATCACCACCATCGGCCAGCTCGTCTCGATGAGCGAGACCGACGTCATGAACCTCAAGAACCTCGGCAAGACGTCGCTCACCGAGATCAAGAGCAAGCTCGCCGAGCGCGGCCTCTCGCTCGGCATGAAGACCGGCAACTAGACCGC
This sequence comes from uncultured Planctomycetota bacterium, assembly GCA_903892045.1. Lineage (GTDB taxonomy): Bacteria > Planctomycetota > UBA1135 > UBA1135 > F1-120-MAGs118. Next base: position 40,650 of record CAITGX010000144.1, read on the forward strand.
ACCGCGGTCCCAACCTGAGAACGAACCGCCATGCGTCACGGACGAGCAGGCAATCACCTTTCCCGTACCAGCGCCCACCGCGATGCGATGATTCGCAACCTCGCGGCGAGCCTGATCACCCACGAGCGCGTCAAGACGACGCTCCCGAAGGCGCGCAACCTGCGCCCCTTCGTGGAGAAGCTCGTGACCCTCTCGAAGGAAGCCACGGTCCACCGTCGCCGTCTGGTGCAGTCGCGCCTCGGTGACAAGACCGCCGCCAAGAAGCTGTTCGAGGTCATCGGACCGCGCTTCAAGGGGCGTCCGGGCGGCTACCTGCGCATCCTCAAGATGGCCAAGCGTCGTCTCGGCGACGGTGGCGAGCAGGCGATCATCGAGTTCGTCGAGCGCACGCCGAAGCAGGAAGCCGCTCCGGCGGCTCCGGCCGCCGAGGCCAAGGCGCCCGCCAAGAAGAAGGCCGGCAAGGCCGGCGCCGGCGCCTAAGCGCGCCGGGCACGGCTCGCCTTCCCGGAAGGCAGCCGACAGGAACTTCGGAGGGCCGCTCGCCGCGAGGCGAGTGGCCCTCCTAGCTTTTCGCTCCGCCGCGAGCGCGCTGCGCTACAGGCGCGCGAGCCGCATGCGGCCCTTGCCGAGCAGGCGGTCGACTTGCTCCGCGAGCTCCGCGGAGATGCGCACGTGGCAGTCCGCGGCGGTGCGCACGCGACGGATCGCGCCATCGGTGCCGCGCACCTGCAGATACACCGGGCGTCGTCCCACGTGCCGGCGGAGCGTGTCCCGCAGCGGCACGAGCAGGTCCTTGTCCTCGGGCTCGACGTGCACGATCACGCCGCCCTCGAAGCGCGCCAGCGCTTCCTCAACGGTCAGCACATCGCTGAGCAGCAGGCCGGGTTCCTCGGCGCGCTCTTCGACCTTGCCACGCACGATCACCACGGTGTCCTCGACCAGCTTGCCCTTGTACTGCTCGTAGGCCTTGGGGAAGACGGTCACGTTGACGCCGCCGTCGAGGTCCTCGAGGCGCATGCGCGCCATCTTCTGGCCGGCGAGCTTGCCGTTCTTGACCACGGTGACGGCCAGCGAGACCACGAGGCCCGCGATCTGGATCTCGGTCTCCGGCGAGCGTTCGCCGAGCTGGGCGGTGGTGCAGGTGGAGAGCATCGCGAACAGGCCAGCGCGCTCCTCGAGCGGGTGGCCGGAGAGGTAGAAACCGAGTGCCTCGCGCTCCGCCTTGAGGGTGTCACTCTTCGACCACGCCTTCGAGTCATCGATGCCATCGCCCGTGCTCGGGGCTGCGCTCGCGCGCGCGGCCGGGGCTGGGCCGCCGAAGAGCGAGCCTTGGCCCGAGCGTCGGTCCGCGGCCGCGCGCTGGGCCTCGGTCATCGCGACGTCGAGCGACGCCAGCACGGCGCCGCGGTTGTGTCCCGTGAAGTCGAAGCCACCGGCCTTGATCAGCGTCTCCCAGCACAGCTTGGGCACTTCCGCGGGGTCGCACTCGCGGCAGAGCTCGTGCAGCGACAGGTTCGCGCGCCGTCCCTCGAGCCGTCCGCGCGTGTCGAGCAGCGCCGTGATCGCCCGCTCGCCGGTGCCCTTGATGGCGCCGAGCCCGTAGCGAATCGAGCTGTCCTCCGGGACGAAGTGCCAGCGCGAGTGGCGCAGGTCGGGCGGCAGCACGGGCACGCGCGCGCGCTTGGCGTCGTCGATCAGCGCCTTGACCTTGTCCGAGGACTCCATTTCGCAGGCCATGTTGGCCGCGAGGAACTCGACGCGGTGGTTCGCCTTGAGATACGCGGTCTGGTAGGTGATCAGCGCGTAGGCGGTCGAGTGCGACTTGTTGAAGCCGTAGCCACCGAACTTGACGATGTTGTCCCACAGCTCGCGCGCGTCTGCCTCGGGGCAGCCGTTCTTGACGGCGCCGGCGACGAACTGCGCGGCGAACTTCTCCATGATCTCGGGCTTCTTCTTGCCCATCGCCTTGCGCAGGTTGTCGGCTTCGTTGAGCGAGAAGCCGCCGAGCGCGCTCGAGATGAGCATGACCTGCTCCTGGTACACGATGCACCCGTAGGTGTCGCGCAGGATCGGCTCGACCGAGGCGTGGGGGTAGCTGACCTGCTCCTCGCCGTGCTTGCGGCGCGTGAACATCGAGTCCATGCCCGACTCGAGCGGGCCGGGGCGGTACAGCGCGAGGACGGCGATCAGGTCCTCGAAGCGGTCGGGCTTGATGCGCGCGAGCAGCTTGCGCATGCCCTCGGATTCGAGCTGGAACACGGCGAGCGTGTCGCCGGCGGTCAGCATCTGGTAGGTGCGCGGATCGTCGGGCAGGTTGTCGAGGTCGGGCGGCGTGACTCCGCGCGCGCGCAGGTACTCGAGCGTGCGCTCGAGGATCGTCAGCGTGCGCAGGCCGAGGTAGTCCATCTTGAGCAGCCCGAGCTCCTCGAGCTGCGGCGCCGGCCACTGCGTGACGACGTCCGTGTCGTGCCGTGCGAGCGGCACGTAGTCCATGATCGGCCGGTCCGCGATCACCACGCCCGCGGCGTGGGTCGAGATGTGGCGCGCCATGCCCTCGAGCTTGGTCGAGAACTCGAACACCTCCGCGAACTGCGGGCTCTCGTTCTTGATCGCGATCAGCTCGGGATCCTTCTCGAGTGCCTCCGCGAGCGAGGGCGCGTTGGGGCCCGCCTGGATCTTCTTCGCGATGCGGTCGATGTCCTTGAGCGGCACGTCGAGCACGCGCCCGACGTCGCGCACCACGGTGCGCGAGGCCATCGTTCCGAAGGTGACGATCTGTGCGACGTTCTCGTCGCCGTAGCGCCGCCGCGTGTAGGCGAGGACCTTCTCGCGGCCCTCCTTGCAGAAGTCGATGTCGATATCGGGCATCGACACGCGCGCGCTGTTCAGGAAGCGCTCGAACAGCAGGTCGTACTTGAGCGGCTCGACCTTCGTGATGCCGAGCACGTAGGCGACCATCGCGCCCGCCGCGGAGCCGCGGCCGGGGCCGACGGGCACGCCGTTCTCGCGCGCCCAGCGGATCAGGTCCCACACGATCAGGAAGTACGAGACGAAGCCCATCTGGCGGATGACCTTCTTCTCGTACTCGAGCCGCTCGCGCGCCTTGGCGTTCTCGCCTCCGTACAGGCGCCGCAGGCCCTCGTCGCACAGCCGGTCGAAGAGCTCGTCGGGGCTCTCGCCGGTGTCCGAGCGGAACACGGGCACGTGGTACTTGCCCATCTCGATCGTGAGGTCGACCTGCGCGGCCACGTCCATGGTCGCCTTCAGGGCCTCGGGCATGTCGCGGAAGATCTCGCCCATCTCCGCGCGATTGCGGAAGAACAGCGAGTCCGTGTCGAAGCGGAAGCGCTTCTCGTCCGAGCGCTTGGCGCCCGTGTTGATGCACAGGAGCACGTCCTGCGCGTTGCAGTCCTCGTGGCGCAGGTAGTGGATGTCGTTGGTGGCGACGATCGGGATCGCCGTGCGCTGGTGCAGGCGCCACAGGGCCTCGTTGGCCTTGTCCTGGATGTCGATGCCGTTGCGCTGCAGCTCGAGCCAGAAGTGCTCGGGGCCGAACAGGTCGCGGAACTCGGTCGCGACTTCCTCGGCCTTCTTCTCGTCGCCGCGCAGGAACAGCTGGTTCACCTCACCCGCGAGGCAGCCCGAGAGGCACGAGATGCCGGCCGCGTGGCGTGAGAGGAACTCCTTGTCGATGCGCGGGCGCGTGTGGAGGCCGTTGATGTAGGCCTCGGAGCACAGCTTGAGCAGGTTGCGGTAGCCCTCGTGGTTGCGCGCGAGCAGCGTGAGGTGGTGGTAGCCGTTCTCGTTCTTGTTGTGCGGCTGCAGGCGCGAGCGCTTGGCGATGTAGACCTCGCAGCCGAGCAGCGGCTTGATCTTCTGCGCGCGCGCCTTCTGGTACAGCTCGATCGCGCCGAACATGTTGCCGTGGTCGGTCAGCGCGATCGCGCCCTGTCCGTCGGCCACGCAGGCCTTGACGAGGTCCTCGATGCGATTGGCGCCGTCGAGCAGCGAGTACTCGCTGTGCACGTGCAGGTGGACGAAATCCGGTGCCGACATGGGGTGCTCCGCGCGCGGTTGGGAACGCGGCCAAGGGTAGCGCCGGTGCGGCGCGCCGTCGCGGCGAGGACCGCTCAAAAAGGCCTGAAAATGCAGCGCGGCGAGCCGTGGGCGGCCCGCCGCGCTGCTGGGGGACGACGCTGGCGCCGGGACTAGGCGCCGAGCAGGTTCTGCAGCACGGCCTTCTGCGAGTGCAGTCGGTTCTCAGCTTGCTGCACGACGAGGCTGCGCGGGCCGTCGAGCACCGCGTCCATGACCTCGAGGTTGCGTCGCACGGGCATGGCGTGCATCAGCTTC
>CAITGX010000145.1 GCA_903892045.1 uncultured Planctomycetota bacterium
AGCGTGCGGCGCAACAACGGCGACGCGGCCGGAGTCGCTGCTCTGCTCGTCGGCTCGCTGCTCACCGCCGCCACCGAGCGCGCCGACACGCGCTGCTGGTTCACGCTGCCCGCTGAGTGGCACGCCGCGCGCATGTGGGTTGCCCCGGGCGAGCACGCGATTCGCCTGCGCGCCGTCGGCGGCGACAGCGTCTCCCTCGGCACCATCCGTCTCGCGCCCGGCGAGACGCTCGTGATCCTCGCGCGCACGCTCGGTCCGCGCGTCCACGCCCACTCCGTCGGCGGCGAGACCGCTGCCGCCGCCCCGACCACACCTCAACCCTGAGTCACGCCATGAAGAACCGCCTCCTTCCGCTCTCGCTCGCGCTCCTGCCGCTCGTCGCCTGCACCGCCGCCCCCTCGGGCTCGGTCAACCGCTACGACGGCAAGGGCACCGAGGTCGGCAACGCGCTGCTCAACGCCGCACTCGAGATGCGCAACATCGTCAAGGCCGAGAAGAACGGCCTGATGGTCGTGCAGCTCGAGCTCAAGAACCGCCGCACGACGCCGCTCGCGTTCCAGTGGAGCGTCGAGTGGTACGACCGCGCCGGCCTCAAGATCAACTACGTCCCGCAGCACTGGGAGCCTGAGCGCCTCGCCGGCTCCGCTTCCAAGACGATTCAAATGGTCGCGCCGAGCCCCGAAGCCGTCAGCTGGCAATTGCAGGTCGGCTCGCGCGACGAAGTCCAGTGAGCACCCACGAACATCCTTTCTCCTACGTCGCTACCCACACCATGAACAAGCCGCTCCTCGCCCTTGCCCTCTCCACGCTCGCCCTCTCGTCCTGCTCGTCGATCCAGTACGACGACCCGAACAAGGTCGAGACCGTCAACATGAAGTTCGGCTCGACCGACCTGCAGTCGATGGCCGACGCCATGGTGCAGTCGCTGCTCACGAGCCCGAACCTGCAGTACATCGACCACTCAGGGAAGGGCGACGACAAGCGCGTCGTGCTGCTCACCGGCAACGTCAACAATCGCACCAGCGAGCACATCGACACCTCGAGCATCACCGACTCGATCCGCACCGCGCTGCTCAAGTCGGGCCGCTTCCGCCTCGCCGCGTCCAATCAGGGCCAGGACGAGCTCGGCTCGCAGGTACGCTTCCAGATGGAGTCGGGCCGCGTCGATCCCAACCTGATTCGCCAGTTCGGCAAGCAGATCGGCGCCGACGCCGTGATGTACGGCAACCTGCGCTCGATCGAGAAGTCGAAGGAGCGCAACGTCGAGGACGCTGGCCGCAAGACCGACGACGTCTACTACAAGTTCACCCTCGAGGTCGTGAACATCGAGTCGGGCGAGGTGATCTGGATCGACGAGAAGGAGATCCGCAAGTCGAAGAAGACGGGCCTGTTCGGGGCCTGATTTCTCGGCTGTTTCCAGCGAGAGCGAGCCCCGCGACGCACGCGCGCCGCGGGGCTCGTCGCGTTCGCGGTTGCCGCGCGCGCCGCCGGACGCGAAGCTCTCCCACGCGATGACGACGCCCAGCTCCCTGCGCGAAGCCGAAGTGCTCGTCGCCAACCTGAGCCGCGGCTACGCAGGCGTGGCGGCGACGATGCGCGCGCTCGTGCCGCTGCAGCAGCGCGAGCGCGCGGTGGCATTCCTCGATCGCGCGCGCATGGGGCTTCCGGGCACGCTCTCCCTCGCGCAGGTGCTGCGCGAGGGCTGGAGCGCGCCATCGCGCGGCACGCACCGCATCTGGCACTCGCGGCGCGCACCGGAGCAGATCGTCGGCGTCTTCCTGCGCGATGTGCTGCGCCAGCGCTGGAAGCTCGTCTACACGAGCCCGACACCGCGTCGCCACGGCGCATTCTGGCGCTTCTTCGTCCATCGCTCCGACGCCGTGATCGCGGTGACGCCGCGCGCCGCGGCCTTCCTCGACTGGCACTCCGCGGTCGTGCCGCACGGCGTCGACATCGAGGAATTCGCGCCGCCCGTCGATCGCGCGGCCGCCTGGCGCGGAGCGGACCTGCCCGGAGACTTCGCCATCGGCATCTTCGGCCGCATCCGCCCGAGCAAGGGCACGGATCTCTTCATCGACGCCGTGTGCGAGGTCCTGCCGCGCCATCCGCGCTGCACCGCGGTGCTCACGGGCCTGTGCCAGCCGGGCGAGGAGCGCTGGCTCGACGCGCTCAAGGCCAAGGTGCGCGCCGCGGGGCTCGAGCAGCGCGTGGTGTTCCTCGGCGACCTGCCGTTCCGCGAGATCAAGCGCTGGTACCAGCGCGTCAGCCTGTGCGTCGCCGTGCCGCGCTCGGAAGGCTTCGGCCTCACGCCGCTCGAGGCCATGGCGAGCGGCGCCGCCGCGCTCACCTCGCGCGAGGGCTGCTTCCCCGAGCTGATCGTGCCCGGCCACAACGGCGACATCGTGCCGACCGGCGACGCGCGCGCTCTCGCGGTCGCCCTCGAGCGCCTGATCGCCCGCCCCGACGAGCTCGCCGCCATGGGAGCCCGCGCGCGCGCCCACGTCGTCGAGCGCTGGTCGATCGCCCGCGAGGTGCAGGGCATCCACGCCCTCTACGACGCCACCCTCGCCGGCCGCGCCCCGCGCATCTCCACGCGCTCCTAGCGGAACTCGCGCCGGGCCGCCGGGTTTCCTAGACCATGGCCATGCTCGCCATCCTTGCCGTTCTTGCTTTGATCGCTCAAGAGCCCGCGCAGGTCGCGCCGCTCGCTCCGTCGCAGGCGCCCGCGACGTCCGCGCCCGCGACCAGCGCCCCGCAGCGCTTTCTGGAGCTGCCGCCTCCGGAAACGAGCGCGCCTTCGAAGGAGGCCATGGAGGCGGCGGCGAGCTACAGCGAGCGTTTCTCGGGGCGCGCGGTGCTCGTGCTGCATGCGGGGCAGGTCGTGTTCGAGCGCTATGCGAATGGCTGGAGCGCGGAACGGCCGCACGCGCTCGCGAGCGGCACGAAGAGCTTCTGCGGGATCGTCGCGGCGGCGGCGGTGACGGACGGGCTCGTGAAGCTCGAGGAGCCGGTCCTCGACACGCTCGTCGAGTGGAAGGACAACCCGCGCGCCGCGCGCATGACCGTGCGCTCCCTGCTCGACCTCTCCTCGGGCCTCGAGCCTGAGAGCGAGCTCTTCGGTCGCCCGGGCTACGGCATCCGCGACCTCGGCCCCTTGAACGACATGGCCGGGCGCCTGCGCGGCGGCTCGCGCGAGCGCGCGCCCGAGGACTGGTATGGCGCGGTGCTCGGCGTGCCGATCACGCGCGATCCCGGCCGCCTGTTCCGCTACGGACCGTCGCACTTCTACGCCTGGGGCGCGCTGCTCACGCGCAAGCTCGCGACGTCGGAGCGCGCGGAGAAGACCTACTGGGACTACATGCGCGCGCGCGTGTTCGAGCCCGCGGGCCTCGCGCTGCCGCGCGAGCGCTTCGCTCTCGACGCGAAGGGCCAGCCCAACCTGCCCGGCGGCGCGCACCTCACCGCCCGCGAGTGGGCGCGCTTTGGCGAGTTCGTGCGGCTGGGCTGCACGGTCGAGCGCGCCAAGGACGACGGGAGCCTCGAGCGCGTGGCCGTGATCGGGCGCGACGCGCTCGAGGCCTGCTTCGTGCCGAGCGCCGCCAACGGCCAGTACGGCCTCACGTGGTGGCTGGCGAACGACGCGCCGGGCACGGGCGTGTCGGCGGCCGATGGCGCGATCGTTCCGGCCGACGCGCGCGAGTTCCGCGGGCTGCGGGCCGCCGACGGGACGCCGCTGCGCATCGCTCAGGCCGCGGGTGCGGGCAAGCAGCGCCTGTACCTCGTGCCGCAGCGCGCGCTCGTGATCGTGCGCTTCGCCGAGCTGGACCAGGGCGGTCGCGGCTTCGAGGACGAGCCGTTCCTGCGCCAGCTGCTCGAGCTCGGCCCCGAGCGCGCGCCCGTGCGCTCGCCGCGCCCCGTCGCCCCGCGCGAGTCGCGCCCCGCCGCCGCGGACTCGACCCTGCCGTGGGTCACTCCGGCCGTGCGCGCGCCGCGCGTCGACTTTCGCACCTTCGACAGCGCGGCCGCCAAGGCGGTCGTGAGCTACCACGTCTACACGCCCCCGCAGTACGACGCCGAGCGCGAGCGGCGCTTCCCGGTCGTCTATTGGCTGCACGGCTCCGGCGGCGGGGTCGCGGGCATCGCCCCGGTCGCCGCACGCTTCGACGCGGCCATTCGCTCCGGCGACCTGCCGCCCGTGATCGTGGTGTTCCCCAACGGCCTGCCCAACGGCATGTGGTGCGACTCCCACGACGGTCGCACGCCGGTCGAGACCGTGTTCATCGAGGAGCTGCTCCCCGAGGTCGATCGCGTCTACCGCACCCGGCCCGAGCGCGCGGGCCGCATCCTCGAGGGCTTCAGCATGGGCGGGTACGGCGCGGGCCGGCTCGGGTTCGTGCACCACGAGCTCTTCGGCGCCGTCTCGATGCTCGGCGCCGGACCGCTGCACCCCGAGTTCGAGGTCTCCGAGGACCGCGACCCCGCCCAGCGCGACCGCCTGCTCGCGAGCGTGTGGGGCGACCTCGAGCGCTACCGCGCCGCGAGCCCGTGGCAGCTCGCCGAGCGCCACCTCGCCGCGGTGCAGCAGCTGCCGCTGCGCATCGTGATCGGCTCGCGCGACTCCACGCTCGAGTTCAATCGCAGCTTCCACGAGCGTCTCGAGCAGCTCGCCATCCCGCACGAGTACCTCGAAGTCCCCGGCATCCGCCACGACCCCGACGCCCTGCTCGCCGCCCTCGACCGCCGCTTCTGGACCTTCCACTCCCGCTTCCTCGCTCCCTCCGCCCCACCTCCCGCAGCTCCCCCCGCCCCGACCGACCGCTGAAGCGGCGCGTGGGTCCCAGACACGCCGCCGGGAACGAGCTCCCGGATCCGCAGGGGGGTGGCGAGCTTGGAGGCTGGGCTTGGGGATTTTTTTGAGCGGGGGCGTTCGCTCGAACGGGCGGCTTGGCTTCGAGGGGTGTCGCGGCGCTCGAGGTCACCAAAGATGGGGGGGACCGCAAGGGTCGCGACGACGGAAGGATGACACTCCTGGGGATGGTTTCGACCTGACTGTGACTGCTGACTGCTGACTGCTGGTTGCTCTTCTTCTCCTGACGCGGGCCCGCCGGAAACGACGGGCCCGAGTCGTTTTTCGAGGGGCTCGGGTCGTTTCCCGGGGAGCTCGAGTCGCTTCCTAGGGAGCTCAGGGGCGGGGAGGCTTCCAGAGCGGGGCCTCGGCTGGCCGAAGGTGGGGGCTCGGCTAGCATCCCTGCCCATGGCTCACTACCTCGTCACCGGCGGCGCCGGGTTCATCGGCTCGCACCTTGTCACGGGCCTCGTCGCGCGGGGCCATCGCGTGCGCGTGCTCGACAACCTCTCGACCGGCCTGCGCGAGAACCTCGCGCACGTGGGCGCGGGTGAGCGGGGGAGCGGGGCGCAGGTGGAGCTGTGGGTCGCGGACCTCGCCGACACGGACGCCGTGGCCGCGGCCTGCGCCGGCGTCGAAGGCGTGTTCCACGAGGCCGCGCAGGTGTCCGTGCCCCAGAGCGTGGCGCAGCCCCTGCGCTCCTACGAGGTCAACGTGATGGGCACGCTGCGGCTGCTCGAGGGCTGTCGCGCCCACGGCGTGCGACGCTTCGTGTTCGCGGCCTCCTCGGCGGCCTACGGAGACACGCCCACGCTGCCCAAGGTCGAGACCATGACGCCCTCGCCGCTCTCGCCTTACGCGGCCGGCAAGGTGGCGGGCGAGCACCTGCTCGCGGCCTACGGGCACGTGCACGGCATGCACACGGTCGCGCTGCGCTACTTCAACGTGTTCGGGCCACGCCAGCGCGACGACAGCCCCTACACCGGCGTGATCGCGATCTTCGCCCGCGCGCTGCTCGACGGCCGCGCCCCGACGATCTTCGGCGACGGCGGCCAGACGCGCGACTTCACCTACGTCGACAACGTCGTGCAGGCCAACCTGCTCGCCATGGAGCGCGCCGTGCCTGCGGGCAGCGTCATCAACGTCGGCGCCGGCGCCTCGATCTCGCTCCTCGAGCTCTACCGCGCCATGGCGGCCGAGCTCGGCTCCCACCTCGAACCCAACTTCGCGCCGCCGCGCGAGGGGGACGTGCGCGACTCGCTGGCCTCGCTCGAGCGCGCGCGGGCGCTGCTCGGCTACGAGCCGCGCGTGTCGTGGCGCGACGGCCTGCGCGAGACTCTCGACTGGTACGCGCAGCGCCAGCCCGCGCGTGGCTAGTGCGCCCGGCTCAGCCCGCGGCGCGCTTGCTCATGCGGAACAGGTCGGGCCAGCTCCACTTGCGGGCGCTGAAGCGTTCCTCGTGGGTGAGCACGAGCACGTAGTCGCAGTAGCTCTCCGGGCAGGCGAGCAGGAGCGCCGCGGCGCCCTCCTCGGGGCGGCCCTGGGCGGGGCGCAGGGTCTGGTAGCAGCGCGGGCAGGCGTGGACGGTTTCGGCGGCGGGGGTCATGGCGGGGTGCGTCGGGTCCCTTGTCCGGAGCGGCGGGGCGGGGGCGCCCCGGGGTGGGGGGGCTGGCACCGCTCGCCCTTACTCGGCGCTCCGCAAGGACCTGCGACGGCTTCGGCAAGTTCGTCCATGCTCCTGAAGGCCCCGTGAAGAGCGTGCCAAGCCTGTTCCAAAGTCGCGCCGCGCCGGGGGGATCCCTGAGCGGGTGCGCGGTGGTGTACGCTGTTGCGCTTGCAACCCAGCCCCCGTAACCGTCGGGAGCCCTCCCGGCGGCGCGCGGGGCCTTACCCCACAACGCCATGACGACCACGACCCAGGCCCCGCAGGCCGACTTCAAGGCCGAGCTCGAGCAGCTCTTCGGGCTCAAGAGCGTCTCCTACAAGTACAACCTCTCGAAGGACGAGCTGTTCCACGAGGCGATCGCGAACGACCGCGGCCGCGTCAAGAAGGACGGCCCGAGCAACGCGCAGAAGGCCTTCGCGACGAAGCTCGGCACCAAGGGGCCGCTGGTCTACTACACCGACCCCGACTGCACCGGTCGCCGCGTCAAGGACACCTACGCGGTGTGCTGGCCCGAGGTGGCGGACGAGATCTGGTGGAAGGACGACGTCCAGCGCTACGACCCGGCCAAGTACGAGGCCCTGCTCGCGCGCGTGGTCGCGCACCTGAACGACAAGAAGGCGAACCTGTACGTCAAGGACGTCTTCATGGGCGCGGACCCCGAGTTCGCGGTGCCCTACCGTTTCGTCGGCGAATACGCGACGCACGCGATGTTCGCCCACAACATGTTCCCCAAGGACTTGGCCGGCGTGAAGGACGTCGCGGCGCGGCGCTGGACGATGCTCAACGTGCCGTCCTTCGTCTGCCTGCCCGAGCGGGACGGCTGCCGCGCCGAGTGCGCGGTGATCATCGACATCAAGAACCGGATCTGCCTCGTCGCCGGTCGCATGGACTACTGCGGCGTGGTGAAGAAGACGATCTTCACGGTCGGCAACTACCTGCTGCCGAAGCAGGGTCGCCTGTCGATGCACTGCTCCGCGAACGTCGGCCCGCGCGGCGACGGCGCGATCCTGTTCGGCCTCTCGGGCACGGGCAAGACGACGCTCTCAGCCGACCCCGACCGTCGGCTCATCGGCGACGACGAGACGATCTGGAGCGACAACGGCCTGTGCAACCTCGAGGACGGCTGCTACGCCAAGCTGATCGACCTCAGCAAGGAAGCGGAGCCCGTGATCGCCGCCGCGCTCTCCAAGCCGGGCACGATCATCGAGAACGTCCCGCCGCTGCCGGGCAAGACGATGGCCGAGTGCGACCCGCAGGAGCTCGACCTGACCGACAAGTCGATCACCGAGAACACGCGCTTCAGCTACCCGCTGTCCGCGAACCCCAACGTGATGCCGGGCTCGCGCGGCCCGCACCCGGAGACGATCGTGCTGCTCACGGCCGACGCCTTCGGCGTGCTGCCGCCGGTGGCGATCCTCGACGCGGAGCAGGTCATGTACCACTTCGTGTCGGGCTTCACCGCCAAGCTCGCCGGCACCGAGATGGGCGTGACCGAGCCCAAGGCGGCCTTCTCGGCCTGCTTCGGGGCGCCGTTCATGAGCCACAAGCCGCCGGTGTACGCCAAGCTGCTCGCGGCGAAGATGAGCAAGCACAAGGCGCGCTGCATCCTGCTCAACACGGGCTGGAGCGGCGGTCCCTTCGGCGTGGGCAAGCGCATGTCGATCCAGCACACGCGCGCGCTGCTGAACGCGGCGCTCGCGGGCCAGCTCGACAGCGTGCCGACCGAGCTGCACCCGGTGTTCAACCTCAAGATGCCGAAGTCCTGCCCCGGCGTCCCCGCCGAGGTCCTGAACCCGCGCAACACCTGGTCCGACAAGGCCGCCTACGACGCCGCCGCCACCAAGCTGCGCGACATGTTCCGCAAGAACTTCGACGACAAGGGCTTCGCCGCCCTCGGCATCAAGCCGGCGATGTGAGCGAGCCGCGCGGCGTCCTGACGCCAGCTCGAGCGGGCCGGACCTTGGGGAGGGAACTTCCCAGAGTCCGGCCCGCGGGCGTTGGGTCGTGATCGGGCTCGCGGCGGACTCGACGCCGGAGCAGCGGAAGCGGGTTTCGAGGTTGCGGACACGACCCGGGGCGGACGCGAGCGTACGCTCGCCGGATCACCAAGCGGATCGCGTGTGGCGCCGCACGACTTCTTCCTGTCCGAGGTGCTCGATGACACACGTGTTCAATGATCCCGCCCGCTTTGCCGACGAGCTCGTCGAAGGTCTCGTCGCGGCCAACCGCAGCCGGATCGTGCAGGTCGATGGCGGCGTGATCCGGCGCCATCGTGCCCCGTCGAACTCGGTGGTGATGGTGACCGGTGGAGGCTCGGGCCACTATCCGGCGTTCGGAGGGCTCGTGGGCCAAGGCATCGCGCACGGCGCGGCCATGGGCAACGTGTTCGCATCTCCCTCAGCGGACCAGATCTGCGCGGTGGCGCAGGCCGTGAACGCCGGCGGCGGCATCCTCTTCTGCTACAACAACTACGCGGGCGACGTCCTCAACTTCGACGAGGCGCAGCGGCGCCTGCGCGCGCAGGGTCTCGACGTGCGCTCGGTCGTCGTGAACGACGACGTCGCGTCCGCCCCGCTCGCGGAAGCGCAGCGCCGGCGCGGGATCGCGGGCTCGTTCGCGGTGTTCAAGGCCGCCGGATTCGCCTGCGACTCCGGAGCGAACCTCGACGAAGTCGTCCGCATCGCCGCGGCGGCGAACGAGCGGGTGCGCTCCGTGGGCGTGGCGTTCTCGGGCTGCACGCTCCCCGGAGCGAGCGCGCCCCTGTTCAAGGTCGAGCCGGGCCAGATGGAAGTCGGGATGGGCATTCACGGCGAGCCCGGCCTGCAGCGCATGCCCGCGCCGACGGCGCACGCGCTCGCGCAGCTGCTCGTGGAGCGACTGCTCGCCGAGGTGCCCTCTGTCGTGGGAGCGGTCGAAGGTGCGCGCGTGGCGGCGATTCTGAACGGCCTCGGGGCCGTGAAGTACGAGGAGCTGTTCGTGATCTACCGCAGCGTCGACCGGCTGCTCACCGAGCGCGGGATCACGCTCGTCGAGCCCGAGGTCGGCGAGCTGGTGACGAGCTTCGACATGGCGGGTGTCTCGCTTTCGCTCGTGTGGCTCGACGAGGAGCTCGAGCGCAGCTGGTGCGCGGCTGCGGATACGCCCGCGTTTCGCAAGGGCAGCGTCGCACACGCGACGGGCGAGCTCGCGGGCGGCGCGTCGCAGCGGACGTCGCGCGTCCTCGCGCAGGGCACGGTCGAAGCCAAGGCCGCGGCCGCTGTTGCACTCGATTCCCTGCGCGCGGCGAAGAGCGTGATCGTCGCCGAGAGCGACGAGCTCGGGCGGCTCGATGCGGTCGCCGGCGATGGCGACCACGGCATCGGCATGCAGCGCGGCGTCACGGCGGCGGTCGAGGCCGCGGAGCAGGCACTCGCAGCCGGGGCCGGCATCGGCTCGCTGCTCGCGATCGCTGGAGAGGCTTGGTCGCACCGCGCCGGTGGCACGTCGGGCGCGCTCTGGGGTGTGCTCCTCCGTGAGCTTGGGCAAGCGCTCGGCGACGAGCGCGCTCCGGAGCTCCCCGGCGTTGCCGCGGCCGCGAGCGCAGCGCTTCGCGGCGTCACCGCATCGGGACATGCGCAGGTCGGAGACAAGACGATGGTCGACGCCATGGATCCGTTCGTGCGCGAGCTCGCGCGCGCCGCGGCCGACGGACGTTCCCTGCGGCTGGCGTGGTCAGCGGCCGCACTCGCTGCGACCGATGCAGCGCACGCGACGGCGGCGCTCCTGCCCAAGCTCGGTCGCGCTCGCCCTCACGCGCAGCGCAGCGTCGGCACGCCAGATCCGGGCGCGGTCTCGATGGCGCTGGTCTTGCAGGCCGTCGCCGAGGTGCTCGCACATCGGTCGTGCAGCGCCGCGCCGCGCGGCGGAGCGTGAGCTCGCGGCCGTGATGCGCGGCGAGCTGGCGCGGAGTCGTGCTCGCACGCACGTTCGGCACGCGCGATGGCTCGCTGGCGAGCGAATGCGCGCGGCGACATCGGCACGTCGACTCTCGCAGCTGCGTCGCGCATAAGTCGACACAGCGCCTCGGCCCGCCGAATCCGGGCGCGCTCTCCAATGCGCGAGTCCTGCAGGCTGTCGCCGAAGTCCTTGCGCAGCACGCGCGCCGCGCGGCGAGCTGAGGCGGAGCTGCTCACGGACACCGCGCGGCTGCGTTCACTCGGCCTGCGCGGGCAGAAGGCGCACAGAGAGCACTGCGGCCGTGACTGGAGTGAGTCCAGCCACGGCCGCGGAAGTGAACGCTTGGATCCGACGCGTCGCGTGCGGATTGAGTCGCCCAAAAGTCGGGCGAGCGAGACTCAGTCCGAGTGCATCGTCTGTGCGCCGATGCCCGTGCCGGCTTGGCGCGGCGGGAAGTCCTTGAGGCTCTTCAAGTGCGCCAGCATCGGTCCGGCGATCTGCGGAGAGATCCAGGTCTTCTCCTTCATCCAGCCGAAGTGGCCTGGAGTTTCCGGAGTGCGCTCGAAGGGGTCGCCCTTGATGTCGATGAGCAGGCCGCTCGGCACCTTCTCCGTGGGCTTGAGCCACTCGTTCTTCAGGGCGAGGTGCAGCTTCCACTGGCGGACGCGGATCGCTGTCAGCTCGGTCTCCGCGTAGAAGAAGAACTCGTTGCGACGCGAGGCGCCGGAGCCGGTCAGCATGGCGGTCTGGTCGTAGCCGTCGAGGTGCACCTTGAAGGTCGCGCCGTTGACCGTCGTGCCCGCGAGCAGCTGTTCCTTGATGCTGGGGGCGCCTGCCGCCGCGAGCAGCGTCGGCACCCAGTCCTCGGCCGACATGAGCTCGCCCGTCCACTGACCCGCCGGCACGCGGCCGGGCCAGCGAATGAGCGCGGGCACGCGGAAACCGCCATCCCACGTGGTGCCCTTCTCGCCGCGGAACGAGGCGCTGCCGGCGCTCGGCCAGTGAGCGAGGTTGATGCCGTTGTCGGAGGTGAACACCACGATCGTGTTGTCGCGGATGCCGGTCTCGTCGAGCGTGTCGAGCAGCTTGCCCACCAGCGAGTCGAGGTGCAGCACGGCGTCGAAGTACGCGCCGTGACCGCTCTTGCCTTCCCACTCCTTCGAGACGTGGATCTGCTGGTGCATGCGCGACGGGTTGAACCACAGGAAGAACGGGTTCTTCTTCGCGACGTTGTCCTTCACCCAGCGCACGGAGCGCTCGAGCACCTCGTCATCGAACGTCTTCTGCCGCTCGGCACCGAGCATGCCTTCGTCGGTGATCGTCTGCTGGCCCACCATGCCCCAGCGCGGATCCACGGTCGCGTCGTTGGTAGCGCTGGCGAGCGCGTGGATCACGTTGCGCGGACGGCCGGCGAAGTCCGGGGCCGAGGGAAACTCGGGCTGCTCCGGCATCTCCATCATGTTGAGGTGGTAGAGGAAGCCGTAGAACTCGTCGAAGCCGTGCACGGTCGGCAGGAACTCGTTGCGGTCGCCGACGTGGCTCTTGCCGAACTGCCCGGTGGCATAGCCCTGCGCCTTGAGCAGCTGCGCGATCGTGGCGTCCTCGGCGCGCAGGCCCACGGGCGAGCCCGGCTGGCCGACGGAGGTCAGGCCGGTGCGGATCGGGTACTGCCCAGTGAGGAACGCGGCGCGGCCCGCGGTGCAGCTCGGCTGCGCGTAGTAATCCGACAGCATCAGGCCTTCCTTGGCGATGCGATCGATGTTCGGCGTGTTCACCGCGCCGAGACCGCGGTGGTACGCCGAGACGTCCATCGGCGCCATGTCGTCGGTCATGATGACCACGATGTTCGGGCGCGGGGCTTCCTGCGCACGCTCGGCGCGGACGATGCGGGCCCCTTCGACTTGGGAGACGGCCTCGACTGGAGCGGACAGCGCGCAGGCGACGAGGAGCGAGTGCGCGAGCCGTCGCAGGTGCTGCGACCCGCGGAAGCTCGAGAGCTGGAGTTCGAGGAGGTGCTTCATGTTCATGGTCGGCGCAGTCTATTCGGGCCCTCGAGTCTCGAGCACTCCGCGGGGCATTTCCGGGCGGTGAAGAGGCGCGGGAGCAGCATCGAAGAGGCCATGGCGCAGGTGGAACGCAGGCACACGCAGCGAGCGGACCGGCTCGAATCCAGCCGCTGGTCCGTGGGGGGGCTTGGACGAGCCGGGGGCGATTGGACGCGCCTCGAAGTGAACCCCGGCGCGCTGCACGGCCTGCGGCCATGGCAAGGCCACGGGCTGGTTAGACGCGGGTGGGCAGGCGCGACCAGACGGTGTGCGCTGACGCGCCGCCGACGCGGACCATGCGGATCCAGAGCAGGGTCATGTGCTCGAGGTGCAGCGCTTGGGCGAGGCCGCCGACGTCGACCGGATCCCAGCCGAGCTCGGTGAGCAGCGTCGCGACCGTGCTCTTGGCGGCGGCGTCGTTGCCGCAGAAGAACATGCCCGGGCGCACGATTCCGACCGCGGCTGGGGCGCGCTCGAAGTTCTCGAAGCCGTAGATGGTGAAGGCTTTCACGACGCGCGCTCCCGGCGCGGCGGCCTGCACGACCTCGGAGCCCGAGCGTTCGCTCTTGAGCCCGTGCGTGAGACCGGCGCCGACGGGATTCGTGCAGTCGACGAGGATCTTGCCGGCGAGCTGGCTCGCGAGCGGTGCCAGCGCTTCCGTCACGGCGGCGAAGGGCGTCGCCAGGAAGACGACTTCGGCGGCTTGCACGGCGGCCTCCGGCGTCGCGACCGCAATCGAGCGCTCACGCGCCACGAGCTCGCGCACGCTCTTCGACGCGGCATCGCGCGCGCCCACGGTCACGGCATGACCTGCGCGCACTAGCGCCACCGCCAGTGCACCACCGACCTGACCTGCACCGAGAAACGCGATCTGCATTGGGAAGCTCCGTCGAAATAGATGGGAACGCGCGCAGGGTAGCGAGGCTGCGCGAGCATGGCTGCCGCTGAAGCTCGAATCGACGCAAGGGACGTGTCGTACGACGCGCGGCGATCCGCGCGAAGCGTGGGTAGACTCGGAGCATGCGCGGCAGATGGCTTGGGGCGTTGGTGGCGGGGCTCGGGCTCGTCGTCAGGGCTTCGGGGGCAGGGGGTGAGGAGCGCGCGGCACCGTCGTGGTCGCGCGAAGTTGCACCGATCCTCGCGGCGCGTTGCTTTGCATGCCACGGGCCCGATGCGGAGTCGCGCAAGGCGGGACTGCGGCTCGACCGGCGCGAGGATGCGCTGCGCGCGGAAGACGGGCTCGATCCGGCGGTGATGCCGGGTGATCCCGAGCGCAGCGCGCTCTTGCAGCGGGTGCAGAGCCAAGACCCGGACGAGCGCATGCCGCCGGCGAAGGGGCACCAGCCGCTCTCGGCGGGCGAGATCGATGTGCTGCGACGCTGGATCGAGGCCGGAGCCGTGTACGAGCGGCATTGGTCTTGGACGAAGCTCGAGGACGTCGCGCCACCTCCGTCGCAGGGCTGGGCGTGGCGCACGAGCGATCGCTTCGTCGAGGAGTCGCATGCACGCGAGGGACTTGTGCCCGCGGGAGATTGCGATGGGGCTACGTGGCTGCGGCGCGCGAGCTTCGCGCTGCGCGGGCTGCCGCCGCGCGAGGAGTGGCTGGCGCAAGTTCTCGAGCGCGATGACGCGGCGCTGCGCGAGGCCCTCGTCGACGAGATGCTCGCGGACCGGGCCTGCGCCGAGCACTGGGCGCGGCAATGGCTCGACGTGATGCGCTATGCGGAGACGCGCGGACACGAGTTCGACTATGCGATTCGCGAGGCGTGGCGCTGGCGCGACTGGGTGGTGCGTGCGTTGCACGGCGACCTGCCCTACGACCGCTTCGTGATGGAGCAGGTGGCCGGCGACTTGCTCGAGCCGCGCATCGATCCGGAGACGGGCTGCGACGAGGCGCAGGTTGCGACGGGCTGGTGGTGGCTGATGCAGGCCTCGCACGCGCCGGTGGACGCGCGCCTCGACGAGGCGGAGCGCATCGACAACCAGATCGACGTGCTGGGCAAGGCGTTTCTGGGCACCACGGTCTCGTGCGCACGTTGCCATGACCACAAGTTCGACGACGTGTCACAGCGCGACTACACGGCGCTGTTCGGCGTCGCGCGCTCGACACGCCGCGTGTACGCATGGCAGGACGCGCACGGACGAGGCGCGGCGGCGCTCGCCGAGGCAGAGAGCCTGCGCGCACGGTTCCGCGAGAGGCTGGGCGCGAGTGCTTCCGATCTCACCAGCCGAGCGCCCGACAACGCGCTCTGGCAGTTTGGGGGCGAGCACTTCGATGGCTGGCGCGCGAGCGGGGGAGCCTTTGGCGCGCGACCCATCGCGGCGGGAGAGTTGCTCGGGGTCGACGGGAAGTCCGTGACGCGAGTGGAAGTCGGGGCCGCGAGCTCGCGCGGACTGCTCATGCGAGCTCGCGGCGCGCTGCGCTCGCCGAGCTTCACGATCGAGAGCGGTGACCTGTGGCTGCGCATGCGCGGCGCGAAGGCGTACATCCGGGCGCACGTCGACGGCTACTTCATGGGCGAAGAGAGCAACCTGCTCTTCGAGTCGCACAAGCAGGAGCTCGACCATCCCGACGAGTGGCGCACGCGTCACATCGACCTCTCGCGCTACGTGGGCGAGGAGTGCTGGCTCGAAGTCGTGGACTACGGGGACGGGTTCGCCGAGCTCGCATGGGTCGCGAGCGGGCCGCTCGACGAGAGCTGGAAGAGCGCGCGCGCCGCTGGCGAGGCGACCGTCAAGCACGAGGATTCCGCCGCACAGCCCGTGAGCGACATCCTCGTGCGACTGGCGCAGCTCGCGAGCGAATTCCCGGCGCAGGTCGTGGTGCTCGCGTGCGAGGACGGGAGTGGGCGCGACGCGCCGCTGTACGCGCGTGGCCGGCCATCTGCGGCGGGCGAGCTCGTGCCGCGTGGGGAGCCCGAGGCGCTCGGTGCGCTGCGGCGCGAGTATTCGTCGCTGGCCGTGGAGCCTGTCGAGGCGAAGTTCCCGTCGGCCTCTCGTCGCCTCGAGCTCGCTCGTGAGCTCGTCGATCCTGCGCATCCGCTGACGTGGCGCGTGGCCGCGAATCGCGTGTGGCACCACGTGATGGGCGCTGGTCTGGTCGCGACGCCCGATGACTTCGGAGTGCTCGGCTCGCCGCCGACACATCCACAGCTGCTCGACTGGCTCGCGTGTCGTCTGCGGGAGCAGCGCTCGCTCAAGGCGCTGGCCAAGGAGCTCGTGCTCTCGCGCACGTTCGCACAGCGCAACGGGCCCGCGAGCGCGAAGGCAGCCGAGCTCGATCCGCAGGGCGCGCGACTCTCGCGCCGTCCCGTGCGACGACTCTCGGCCGAGTCGATCCGCGATGCGCTGCTCGCGACGTCCGGGCGACTCGTCGAGCGCGAAGGCGGCCCGCCGGTCGCAGCGCGTCTCACCGACTTCATGCAGGGACGCGGCCGCCCGGAAGCGAGCGGCCCTCAGGATGGCGCGGGCGTGCGCAGCCTGTACCTCGAAGTGCGGCGCAACTTCCTCGATCCGTTCCTCGGTGCGTTCGACCTGCCGATCCCGAACTCGCCGCGCGGGGGACGCAGCGTGTCGAACGTCCCCGCCCAGCGACTGGCCCTGATGAACGATCCCTTCGTGCGTGAGCTCGCCGGCAGCTTCGCAGAGTGGATCTCGCGTCAGGATGGAGACGTGCAGGCGCGTGCCGCCGCCGCGATCCGGCGCGTGTGGTCGCGGCCTGCACGGCCCGAGGAGCTCGCTCTCGCGGCCGAGTTCCTGGGCGAGAGCCCCGATGCCGAGACGTGGCAGGACTGGGCCCACGCGCTGTTCCTCGCGCAGGAGACGATCTACCTGCCATGAGTCACGGACCCTGCACGGATCGACGGCAGCTGCTGCAGCTCGCGGCCTGCGGCTTCGGCGCGGCGGCGTTCTCGGCGCTTGCGCACGCTCGTTCCGCGCGCGAGGAGTCCGAAGGACGGCGCGACGGTCGCCACCACGCCCCGAAGGCTCGCTCGTGCATCTTCCTCTACATGGACGGCGGTCCGGGGCAGATGGACACGTTCGATCCGAAGCCCGAGCTGCGGCGCTGGAACGGGCAGCCCTTCCCGGCGCGCATGGAGGCGACGCAGTTCAACAACAACGGAACGACGCTCGCCTCGCCGTGGGAGTTTGCGCGCCATGGAGAGAGCGGACTCGAGGTCAGCGCGCTGTTCCCGAACCTCGCGAAGCAAGCGGATCGACTGTGCGTGGTGCGCTCGATGACGAGCCCATTCAACGAGCACACGAACGCGAACTACTTCCTGCACACGGGCGTCGGACTTGCTGGCCGACCGAGCATGGGCGCGTGGGTGCGCCATGGCCTGGGCGACGTGTCGAGCAACCTGCCGGGGTTCGTGGTGATCGATGGCGGGCTGATTCCGCCCGGGGGACTCGAGTGCTTCGGGGCGGGCTTCCTGCCAGCGCGCAATCAGGCCACGATCCTCAAGCCGCGCGGCTCGGGCGTCTCCTTCGTCGAGCCGCTCGTATCGCCCGAGCGCCAGCGCCGCATGCTCGACCTTGCACGGGTCCACGATCGTGCGCTGCTCGAGCGCTCCGCATCGGACGCGGCAGTCGCGGCGGCGATCGACAACGCCGAGCAGGCGTTCCGCATGCAGGCGGCGGTGCCGGAGCTCGTGCGGCTCGACGACGAGCCGGAGTCCGTGCGCCGCGCGTACGGCTGCGAGGACGAGTACGAGCCGACGCGGACCTATGCGCGCCAGTGCCTGCTCGCGCGCCGCATGGTCGAGCGCGGCGTTCCGTTCATCGAACTCTCCATGGTGCCGGTGGGACAGGATCGCTGGGACCAGCACTCCGATCTCGAGGTCGGACATCGCGACAACGCGCGCGCGGTCGACAAGCCGATCGCGGCACTGCTCCAGGACCTCGAGCAGCGTGGCTTGCTCGACTCGACGCTCATCGTGTGGGGCGGCGAGTTCGGGCGCACCCCATTTGCTCAGGGCTCGAACGGTCGCGACCACAATCCGCACGGCTTCAGCGTGTGGCTCGCGGGCGGCGGGGTGAAGGGCGGCCACGTGCATGGCGCCACGGACGAGTTCGGCTACAAGGCCGTCGAGGGCAAGTGCGAGCTCCACGACCTGCACGCCACCATGCTGCACTTGATGGGCTGGGATCACCGGCGGCTCACGCTGCGCTTTGGAGGTCGCGACATGCGGCTCACCGACGTGCACGGGCGCGTCGTGCGCGACTGGCTCGCCTGACGTGTCGGGCCCCGAAAGATGGAGTTTTTTTCCGGCTCAGGCTGATGGCCGGGCACGGACCGATAAGTCCGGCTCGGAGACGCGCATGCACGTGCTGGCACTTTCGTTGTCGATCCTGGCGGGTACGCCGTCTGCTCTCCCTGCCGGGCTCGAGTGGGCCGAGGTGCTCGAGGTGAAGCCTGATGCCGCGGTCGTGACCGACGCTGCCCTGCGGGGAGCGATCGAGGCTACGGGCCTGCCGTGGCGTGTCCGCGATCGCGCGAGTGGCATCGAGCTCCTGCTCGTTCCGCCGGGCAAGTTTCTGCGCGGTGCGGGCGCGGAGGATGCGGACGCGGAAGCGAGCGAGAAGCCGCAGCGCGAGGTCGAGCTCTCGGCGCCGTTCTACCTCGGCCGCTACGAGGTCTCATGGGCGCAGTGGCGCGGAGTGATGGGGATCGATCCGGTGGTGCCGCAGGTCGACCCGCGGCAGCCCGCCTGGAACATGAGTCATGCGGACATCCAGCGCTTCGCGGCCTGCACCGGGCTGCGGCTCCCGAGCGAAGCGG
>CAITGX010000146.1 GCA_903892045.1 uncultured Planctomycetota bacterium
ATCCCGACCTTCACGCTGCCCGTCGGCGCGAACGGACAGACCGCCCTGCGCGTCCGCTTCCGCACCAACGCGAACGCGACCACCGAGTGGGCCGACCTCGACGACGTCGTGATCACCGGCGTGCGCAACTAGGGCGCTCGGGCCGCCCGAGGCCCCTCCTGCGGCGCGATCGGGCCCGTCCCGGTCGCGCCGCTGCCGTTTCGTCGGGCCCCGAGCGGCCTACGAGGGCATGGGCGACCGCCGACGGTTGCTAGACTCCCGGCCCATGAGGCTTGCGGCGATTCTCGGCTGGCTCGCGCTTGCGCCCCTGGCGGTCGCGCGGCCCCCTCAGGCGCCCGCGGCGACCCTGCCGGCGGATGTGGCGGCGAGCGCGCAGGACGTCGCGCTCTCGTGGAGGGAGCTCAATGCCTTGGTGCTCGACCGGCACGGCGCGAGCGAGGTCGGGCGGCAGGCGCTCAACCACCTGCTGCGCGCCAAGCTGCTCGACCGGCTGGCGGCGGAGTCGAAGCTCGCGGTCGGGCCGGAGGCCGTCCAGAAGAAGTGGACCGAGCTCGAGGGCGAGCTGCGACGCTCGGGGCAAGCGGCGAGCCTGCCGGAGTACCTGCGTGCGAACCGCGTGACCGAGGCGCGCTTCCGCGAGTTCCTGCGCCTTGGAATCGTGCAGGAGACGCTCGCGCGAGCCGCGCTCGGCGTGCCGGCGAACCGACCCGTGAATGGCGAGCAGCAGGAGATGTGGCTCGACCAGATCGTCCAGCAGCGCGGGACGCAGTTCCTGTTGCCGCCCTACGAAGGCGGCATCGCGGCGCGCTGCGGCGACCTCGAGGTGCGCGTGCCGGAGTTCCTCGAGCACCTGAAGCAGCAGGTCGCGGAGGAGGATCTGCGCGAGGACTGCTTCCAGGCCCTGCTCGCGCGCCGCGCGCGACTGCGCATGCCGGACCTGTCGGACGAGGCGCTCGCGCGCGCGCTCGAGCTCGAGGTCGAGCGCCGTCGCGTGACCACGGAGCGCGATCCCGGCCTGCAGGGCGCGAAGTTCGAGCAGGTGCTCGCCTCCCAAGGGCTGACGCTCGAGATCCTGCGCCGCGACCCGGCCGTGGCCGTCGCCGCGCTCTCCGACCTGTGGGTCGAGCGCCAGTTCGGCGAGGAAGGGCTGCGGCGCACCTACGCCGAGGAACGCGCCTGGTTCGATGCGCGCTTCGGCGAGGCGCGCGAGCTGCGCGTGCTGTTCCTGCGCGGCGGCCTCGCCCGCAACGAGCTCAATCCGCGCACCTTCGAGGACGCGGAGAAGGAGCTCGCGCGCCTGCGCGCGCAAGTCAAGAACGCCGCCGACTTCGAGCGCCTCGCCAAGCTGCGCTCCGAGGACGGCGGAACCCGCGAGCGCGGCGGGCTGCTCGGCTTCGTGAACCCCGGCGAGGCGGCGGTCCCGGGCGAGCTGCGCACCGCGGTGTTCTCTGGTCCCCGCAACGAGGCCGAGCACTGCGTCGGCCCCGTGCGACTCGCGAGCCCGAGTGGCGCGGCGCTGGTGTGGGTCGGCGCCGTGCGTCCCTCGCCCGGCTGGGACGAGATGCGCGGCCGCGTGTACAACGAGCTGCGCCGGCGCTTCCTCGACGAGTGCCTCAAGCCAACGGACGTGGTCACCTACCTCGACCGCGAATGACGGAGCCAAGCGAAACATGTTGATCGGCAAGGTCGTGGGCAGCGTGGTCGCCACGCGCAAGGACGAGAAGCTCGAGGGGCGCAAGCTGCTCGTGGTGCAGGTGCACAACCACGAGAACAAGCCCACCGAGCAGTACGTGGTCGCCGCCGACAGCGTGCAGGCCGGCATCGGCGACATGGTGCTCTACGCCACGGGCTCGAGCGCGCGCCAGACCCACGCCACGGAGAACCGTCCGGTCGACGCGGTCGTGATGGCCGTGATCGACTCGTGGGACTTGGGCGGTGCCAACGTCTACGAGAAGTGGCGCGGACGCTAGCGATGTACCTCGCGCGCGTGACCGGTCGCCTCGTCGCGGCCCACAAGTACGAGGGGCTCGAGGGCGTGCCCCTGCAGCTCATCCAGCCGCTCGACGAGCACGGCAAGGCCATGGGCGGCCAGCTGGTCGCGTGCGCGGTCGTGAGCGCGGGCCCCGGCGACCTCGTGCACTTCGTCGACGGCCGCGAGGCCGCGCTGGCGTGCCCCAAGAGCTTCGTGCCGGTGGATGCCGCGATCATCGGCTTCGTCGAACAGGCCGTCGCCAACGGCGTGCGCATCGGGGAGACGCGCTGATGTTCCTCGCCGAGGTCGTGGGCACGGTGGTGTCGCCGGTGCAGATTCCCGCGCTGAACGGGCGCAAGCTCCTGATCGTGCGGCCAGTGAAGCCCGATGGCTCCCCCACGGCCAAGACGCGCATCGCGGTCGACACGGTGCAAGCCGGCGTCGGCGACCGCGTGCTCGTGCTCGACGAGGGCAACGGCGGACGCCAGATTCTCGGTGACCCGAAGGCGCCCGTGAAGACGCTCGTCGTCGGCGTCGTCGACTACGTCGAGACCGCGCAGGGACTCGCCTACGACCATCGCGTGCGAGGAACGAAGCCGTGAGCGACACGCTCGAACTGCTCGCCCGCCAGCGCGGCTGGAGCGAGGAGGAGGCGCGCCTGCGCCGCTCGATCTGCGAGATCGGCAAGCTGTGCTACTCGCGCAACTACATCGTCGGCGCCGACGGCAACATCTCCGCGCGCATGGCGGATGGCACGATCCTCATCACGCCCGCCGGCGCGATGAAGGGCTTTCTGGAGCCGCAGCAGGTCGCGCACATCGACATGCAGGGCAAGGTCGTCGACGGCGGGCCGGGCGCGTCGAGCGAGCGCGGCATCCACATCGCCTGCTACGAGGAACGCCCCGAGATCAAGGCCGTGGTGCACGCGCACCCGCCGCACGCCGTCGCGATGACGATCGCCGGCATCGACATGCAGGCGCCGTTCATCCCCGAGATCGTGGTCACGATCGGCGGAATTCCCACCGCGGACTTCGGCACGCCCGGCACGCCCGAGCTCGCCGCCTCGATCCGCAACATCGTGCGCTGCTCCGACACGCTGGTGATGACCCACCACGGCTCGGTGACACTCGGCACGAACCTGCTCGACGCCTACAAGAAGCTCGACATGGTCGAGCACACCGCGCGCATCCTGTACCTCGCGCACTCGGTCGGCCAGGCCAAGCCCCTGAGCCCCGAGTACGTCCGAAAGCTCCTCGCGACGCGCGAGATGCTCGGCCTCAAGGGCCTCAACACGCTCGAGAACAACTGCGCGCCCCGCCGCCCGCGCTAGGGCCAAGGTCGCCGCCCGCGGTAGGGCCAAGGTCGCCGCCCGCGGTAGGGCCAAGGTCGACGCCCGCGCTAGGGCCAAGGTCGACGCCCGCCCCGGGGCAAATCCGACCCGATCACGAGCCCCCGAAGCTCTCCGCAGGCCTTGATGACAGACCGCCATGTCGGCTCGCAGCCGGCGCGGCGGTC